>DBPU01000121.1 GCA_002305615.1 Verrucomicrobia bacterium UBA1412
GTGACGCTCTTCTTCAACGGCGTACTGGTTCAGTGGAATAAAGAGCTGAGCGGTCCGACCGGCTGGCTGAGCCGCGCACCCTATGAGGCTCATGATTACAAGCAGCCGATCGCCTTGCAGGACCATGGCAATCCGGTCAAATTCCGCAATATCTGGGTTCGCGAGATGGGCTCCAAGGAGAAGGTGTTTCAGTACTCGAATCAGTACCTGGATGGTCTGACCGGTATTTACAAGGGCGGCCACAGCTGGGAGATTTACCGTGATGGCAACAGCCTCTACCTGAGCTGGCCCAATAACCGGGCTAACCCCTGGAAGATGACTGCCGAGAGCACGACTCATTTTGTGACAGAGAGAACCGATTTCGCTTTCGATTTCGCTGACTTCGACGATAAGGGTGTTGCCCAGACGGTCTACTGGACCATGGAAGGCAACAAGACAAAAATGACCCGCCAGCAGCAGAAGAAAGAGGAAAAGAAAGAAGAAAAGAAAGAAGTGAAGAAGTAACTTCTAATTTCCGAGAGCGCTTTTGAGAATGCTTAAGCGCCTCCTCATAAAAATCTAAAGCCACGAGAGAAATTATCTTTCGTGGCTTTCGTCGTTTACGTTTCACGGATAATCTCTCAAAGAGTTTCTCCGTAAAATGTGGATTTGAATAATCTTTTACTTAGCGGGTATCGTAATCCCTTTCACCTTGTCCGCCGTATTGGTAACAGCTTCGGTGATCTTGTCGGCTGCCTTTTCAATAGCTTCGCCTGTCTTCTCAACGGCTTCGTTCAAAGCTTCCTTAGTATCAGCTGCGGCTTCGTTTATGGCGGCTTTAGTATCGGCGGCGGCCCCGCTCAAAGCAGTCTTTGTCTTGTCGGCGACTTTGTCCAGAGCAGATGTTGTGTTAGTAGCTACTTCGCTCGAAGCGGCTCCTGTCTTTTCGGCAGTCTGTTCCAGAGCTTCGCTTGCTTGCTGTTGAGCTTTCACCTGATCCTGCGAGACAGTGGGCTGCCTGATTTGATCGGGGCCTGAGCTGCTTTCTTCTTTAGAACAGGCAGATGAGAAAGCCAAAACCAGTGCGCATACAACCGACACCGCAATAAGATTCATGTTTTTCATAATCAATACGTATCAATAATAGGTTACAGATAGGTCACAGATCAAACTTCCTGACCTTCCTGAAATATGGACCAAGATGTGTTGAAATTCAAATAAATTTAAAGATTTAACTGAAAGCCCGACTTTGCGTTGGATAGAGAGGAAGCGATTTATTCCAATAATGAAACGAAAATGAAGAATAGCTTAATTTGTTGATTTCACTGGCGAGGGCGGCAGCCTTCTCGCAGAAAAATCTAAAGCCACGAGAGAAATTCATCTTTCGTGGCTTTTGTAGTTTGCGTTTTACGGGCGAACTCTAAAAGAGTTTTCCGTAAAATATGGATTTAAATAAATCGATTACTTGGCGGGAGTAGTGGCCTCTTTCACCGCGGCTGCTGCATTGGTAACAGCTTCGGCGGTTTTGTCGGCTGCCTTTTCAACAGCTTCGCCAGTCTTGGCGGCGGCTTTGTCCACGGCGGCTGCTGCATCAGTAGCTGCTTTGTCCGCGGCGGCTCCGGTCGTGTCAGCTGCCTTTTGGAGCTCAGTCTTCTGGGCTTCTGTTACGGCCGGTGTACCGTTGCTGTTGCTCTCTTCTTTAGAACAAGCAGATGAGAAAGCCAAAACCAGTGCGCACGCAACCGACACCACAATAAGATTCATATTCTTCATAATCAACACGTATCAATGACAGGTCGCAGATTCAAACTGCTTGACCTTCCTGGAGTATGAACCCAGAGGCATTAAAATTCAAATAAAATTAACCATTTAATTTGAAAGCGGACTTTACGTTGGACAGAGAGGAAGCGATTTGTTCCAATAGTGAGGCGAAAATGAAGATGAAAAAGCTCAATTTATTGAAGACCCTGACGCTGGCCGCGGCCTCTCTGGCCGTGAGTGCGGAGTCAGCGCAACCCGTCGATACCCTGAGTGATACCTGGGCGGCTGTGGATGCTCTGGGGCGCCCTCTGCCCCTGGAGGATAGCGCACCGGCACCACGTCAGGGCAAGTTCGTGGGCGTTTTTTATTACCTCTGGCATGGTGCCCATAATGGACCGGGGCAGCCCGGCCAGGGAGTTGTCCCACTGGAACAGGCCGATCCCAATAGCCCTTACGATAACAGCATCATTTTGCAGGATCCTCCCGGGCAGCGCAAATGGGGTCCGGCCCTGGCCTTTCACCACTGGGGCGAATCGCTCTACGGTTACTATGTGGCCGATGACGAGTGGGTGATCCGCCGCAATGCGCAGCTTCTGGCCGATGCGGGAGTCGATGTCATCATTTTTGACGTCACCAATGCGCTTCACTATCACGACATCTACATGAACCTCCTGCGGGTTTACTCCGATATCCGCAAGGCAGGCGGCAAGACTCCGGCTATTTCTTTCTTGACCAATAGCGGCCACGATCAGGTCGTGCAAGCCCTCTACCGTGATTTGTATTCCAAGGGGCTCTATAAAGATCTCTGGTTTTACTGGAAAGGCAAACCGCTGGTCATGGCCAATCCGGAGGGAATCAGCGAAGATTTACAGAATTTCTTCACCTTACGCCGCTCCTGGGCCTGGACCAAAGACGGCGATGGGGAAAAATGGTTCAAAGACGGCAAGGATGCCTGGCCTTGGCTCGACCATACTCCGCAGGGGTATGGCTGGCATGAATCCCCGGATAAACCCGAGCAGGTAGTGGTCTGCACGGCTGAGCACCCCAATAGCGACCGCGGCAAGAGCTTCCACAGCGGGAGCAATCCCAAGCCGCATCAGACTGAAAAAGGTCTTTATTTTGCCGAGCAGTGGGAGCACGCCCTGAAGGTGGACCCGGAGTTTATTTTCGTGACGCAGTGGAACGAGTGGATCGCCATGCGCTTTACTACGAAGGATATTCCATGGACCGAATATGCAGGCGAGCCCATGAGCGACCCGGAGGGAGTTTTCGTGGATACCTATAACATGGAGTATAACCGCGACATGGAGCCGATGAAGGGCGGCTTCGGGGACAATTACTATTATCAGTTGTGGAGCAATATCCGCAAGTTCAAGGGTGTGCGCCCCTTGCCGGAAGCTTCTGCCGCACTGCCCCGGAATTGGGATTTAGACGATTGGAGCGCTGTGCAGCCCGCCTACCGGGATGACACCGGCGACACCTTCCACCGCAATCATCGCGGCTATGGTCCGCGCCTGGGAATGTACGTCAATAAGAGCGGACGCAATGACATCGTCTCAAGCAAAGTGACTCTGGCGGGGAATCGCCTCTACTTCATGGCCGAATGCGCGGAGACTCTTTCCCAACCGATCGATGCCCAATGGATGAACCTCTGGTTTACGATTGAGGGCAGTCAGGCCCCGCAGTGGAATGGGATACAATACCGCGTTCAGTTTGACGAGAAGGGGAAAAAGGCGACCCTCTACCGCTACAGTCCCGAGACGGTTTCAAGCTGGTTGCCGGAAAAAACACTCTTCTCTCAGGTGGATGAGAAGCGTGTCATCATCGCTCTTCCCAAAGAATTCACCCCAGTTCCCGAGGGCGAGAAACTGCGCGTTCGCTTCAAGTGGTCCGACAATATGCAGGATGAGCGCAACCCGATTGATTGGCTTGTCCATGGCGACGCGGCCCCCAACGGCAGGGCTCTCTACCGCTGGGTGAGTCCTGAATAAATGATGCGTACTTATGCTTTAACCGGCGGTATGGGGATGGGTAAATCCACCGCCGCCGCCTGGCTGAAAAGCCGGGGAGTGGCCGTGCTCGATACCGATGACCTGGCCCGGGAAGTGACCCGGCCCGGAGAGGAGGCTCTTGCACGGCTGGCGGAGCATTTCGGGAAGAAAATCCTCCGGGAGGATGGCTCGCTCAACAGGCCCCTCATGGCCGAAATCGTCTTCCGGGATGAGCGTGAGCGCCGGTTTCTGGAAGCGACTTTGCATCCCCTGATCCGGCAGCGCTGGCGTGCCTGGTGCCGGGAGCTTCGGGAAAATGAACCGCCGCCTTTTTGCGTCGTCGTCATCCCGCTGCTCTTTGAAACCGGGGCTCAGGGAGAGTTTGACGAAGTGGTCTGCGTGGCCTGCCTGCCCGAGATACAGAAGGAGCGCCTCCTCAAAAGGGGATTGAGTGAAAAGGAGATGGCAGTACGCCTGGCCGCACAGTGGCCGATTGAGGAGAAGATCCGTCTCTCGCACCACGTCGTCCACAATAACGGAACCCCCGAGGAACTCTATGCCGAGCTCTCCCGGGTGTTTTTCCCCTAATAAATAAGGCGTTTCAGGAGTGCCGGGCACTTTGAAACGCCTTAATTCTTTGCGCGAATTCCGCGCGAACTGCGGAGATTACCTCCGGGTCTTGACCTTCATTTTCATCTCCTTGGAGCCGCTCACGATCTTCACCTTCCTGGGTGCGGTGATCTGAGTTTTCACGGAGCCGTCGGGCTGCTTCTCGTGCCGGATTTCCAGGACGCCATCCTTCAGCGGGAAGGAGCCTTCAACCCATTCCAGGTCGCAGAGGTGAGGAGTAATCCGCACCAGTTTGCCGCCTTCTTCCACGCGGACACCGAGCACATACTCCGAGAGCCATGCCGTGGGACCGCTTGCCCAGCCGTGGCTCAGGCTGTGACGCAGGCCGATATAGCAATAGTTGCCGTAGTCGCCATGGATATCCACTTTGCCCTCGGGGACCAGTTCATCGATACGGGCGGCGTTTTCCATCCACTTGATATCGAAATCTTCCCAGAAGGTGGTCGCTCCCATATCGAGCATTCCGCCCCAGTATTGGCGGATGACATCCAGACATCCCTGATAATCCTCAGCCTTGGCGCGGGCCAGAAGCACATAGTATCCGTAGAAGGTGGACATACGGTTGGCGCCGTCCACGGCCATCACTTCGTCATTAAGCTTTTTGGCATCAGCCAAACCCGCCAGCGCCATCAGTGCTGCCGCCTGTTTGCTGTTGTTGGGGTCGGGGCTATAGGTGCGCATTTTGGCCGCCACCTCTTTGCATTGGGCCGAGAGCTCTTTCTCGCCCAGTGCGTCGCAGAGTGTCGTACCCGCTTCAAAAGAGAGAATCATGAGCGAATGCAAACCGGCATGAATGGCCTTCGGGTTGGCGTTGCTGGGCCAATCGAGGAAGCGTCCTTCGGGCATCTTTTCTTTTCCATTCTCATCGACGCAGCTGATGAGCTGGCGCAATAGGCCCGTCAGGTAAGGCTGCTGAGCCTTGAGATATTCGAAGTCGCCGTTGATCCGGTACCAGTCATTGTGGATCAGGAGCCACCAGATGGAGTAGGAGCTGATGCCGTTCATCCAGCTTCCCAGCGGGGTCTCATCCCGGACCAGGTCCAGACTGCGCGGGACCATCCAGTTGGCGCCGAAAACGCTGTTGATCGTCATCGTCTCCGGGTGCATATCGCCGATCCAGACCAGCCGGTCGCGCTTGAAGCCGTCCCAGACATAGTTCTGCATATTGAGCTGGACGGTGTAGGCGCCGGTCTTCCAGATTTTATTGAGGCGCTCATCGCTGGATTGGAAGCTGCCCAGATAAGGCAGGTCGTTAAAGAGGAACACGGCCCGGGTGAACTTCAGGTTCAGGGTCGAATTGGGCTGCACCAGGTCAATGCGGACAAACCGGAAACCGGTGTTGCCGATCTCTGCCGTACCCAGCCAGGGGATAAGCGTCGTCTGGTCGCGCACCGCATGGTCGTTGGTGGCATTCTTCTTGCCGCCCAGATCGCTCATGGCTTCGCTGACCGATTCACCGAAGCGGATGCGCACTTCCACCGGTTTGCCTGTAGAGGAGCCCGAGCAGCCGATCTGGATGCCGCCCGAAAGTTCGTTGCCGAAGTCCAGCAGAATGCTTGCCGGTTGGCCTTTGTTTTCCAGTGCGCAGAATTCAGGCGTGGTCAGGCTGACCTGCCCGCTGGTGTTCTTGAGCAGACACTCCGCGTTTTTCACGGAGGATTGATCGCTGTTTTCCGATTGCCAGACAATGCGCGCCGGCGTTACGTACGTGCGCACGCGCGGATCCTTTTCGATTCTGCCGCTGAAAGCATCCTGAACCGAATCCGGAACGCGGGCTCCACTCTTCAGAGGGCAGGGCGCCGGAGCTTCATCGAGAGCCGGGGCCGTGAGTGAGAGACCGGAGCACATGCCCAGAGTGCTCAAACAGACAATGAGTGTATTGAGTTTCATACTATTTATTTTCTAATGGATAGGGGGGGTCTTTTTTTCCTAGAGCTCAACGCATTGGCCCATCTCGGGCACAATAATCTCGCTCTCGGGTCTAAACTTTTTCAAATGCTCACCGAAGGCCAGGGACTGGTTTTCTTCGCCGTGGGAGACCAGAATTTTCTTGAGGCTGCCTTTGATATTGCCGACATAGTGCAGCAATTCATTGCGGTCGGCATGACCGGAAAATGAATCAATCTGGGCAATCCGCGCACGGACCGGGTACGGTTTGCCGAAGATGTTGACCTGTTTGTTGCCGGCCAGGATATAAGCGCCCAGAGTATCGGCCGCGCAGTAACCGATGAAGAGGACTAATGTATTGGGGTCGCCGATATGGTTCTTCAGGTGGTGGCGGATGCGGCCTGCTTCGCACATCCCCGAGGCGCTGATGATGATCGCCGGCTCATTAATCTCGTTGAGCTTCATGGAGTGGGAGACCTCGCGAATGTAGGTCAGGTTATCCATACCGAAGGGATTGGTCCCCGATTGCAGAAATTCGTAAATCTCCTCGTTGAAGCACTCCGGATGAAGCCGGTAGACCTCGGTCGAGTTGACGCTCAGGGGACTGTCCACGAAGATCGGGACTTTGGGCAGGCGATTCTCCAGCGTCAATTGATGCAGCGCATAGACGATATCCTGAGTGCGGCCCATGCTGAAAGAGGGGATAAGCACCAGCGCGTTTTTCTCCAGAGCCGCGCTGACATGGTTGTACACATCCTCGGTCGCATCTTTACGGGGGGAGTGAAGACGGTCGCCGTAGGTGCTTTCAATATGGAGGAAATCGACATTTTCCACCGGGTCCGGGTCCCGAAGAATATCGTCGTCGCCGCGGCCGATATCGCCCGAGAAAAGGTAGCGGAGTTTTTTACCGTTCTCCACGATATCCAGGCAGACCTGTGCGGCTCCCAGAATATGGCCCGCATCGTAGAAGGTGAGCGTCACGCCCGGGGCGATCAACATCGGCCGGTAGTAGTTCATGGAGATAAACTGGCGCGCTGATTTCTCGGCATCTTCCGGTGTATAGAGCGGCTCTACCGGCGGCAGACCTTCTTTGGCGCGCTGTTTTGAGACGAAGGCGGCATCAGCCCGTTGTATCCGGGCGCTGTCCTCGAGCATGATACTGGCCAGGTCCCGCGTCGCGAACGTGCTGTAGATATTACCCTCAAAACCCTTCATGCAGAGCAGGGGCAGGTTACCGCAGTGGTCGATATGCGCATGGCTGAGCACGACGCAATCAAGCTGGGCCGGGTCAAAATCGAAGTTGCGATTCTTTTCGATGGATTCAAAGCGCTTGCCCTGGTAGAGGCCGCACTCGATGAGTATCTTGTTTCCGTTGACTTCCAGGAGGTACTTGGAACCGGTCGTGGTGCGTGTGGCACCAAAAAAATGTAGTTTCATACGCTCTTTATCTCAAAGGTGATACCGCCTCTGCTCTCAACAGGAATTTCAAACAAAGGAGAATCACATACCTGCAGGTAATTCTACAGGATAGCCCCCCATTTTTGAATCAAAAAATGGTGCAGAAGATAAAACAAAAAGCCCCGGGGGGATTTCCTCCGGGGTTCTGTAACACCGCAAAGATGCGGAAAGTGAAACGCGATTAGCGCTTGCTGTATTGGTAACGCCTGCGAGCTCCGGGCTGACCGTACTTCTTGCGCTCCTTCATACGAGGATCGCGGGTCAGGAAACCCTCGACCTTGAGAAGCGGGCGGAAGGCCGTATCCACTTGCAGCAGTGCGCGTGCAATACCGTGGCGGGTCGCCTCGGCCTGACCGGTCAGACCACCACCGCGGACGTTGACATTAACGTCATACTTGGTGAGGGTTTCGGTGCAGGTCAGGGGTTGGATTACCACGCTGCGCAGGTGCTCCAGCGGAAAATAAGCCGCATAGGGACGACCGTTGATGGTGATGTTACCCGAACCGACATTGATTCTAACGCGAGCGACCGCCGTTTTTCTGCGGCCTGTACCCAGGAAATCAGATGTATTATCAGACATATTCTTTTTCTCTGCTCTTATTTATCAAGGGTTAAAACCGAGGGATTCTGCGCGGTGTGCGGATGCGACGGACCGGCATAAACCTTCAGCTTAGTGATCAGCTTCCTACCCATGCGATTTCTGGGGAGCATCCCCTTGACCGCATGCCAGATAAGCCACTCCGGCTTGGTTTCGCGCAGTTTGCTCAACTTGCGATGGCTTTCGCCGCCTCTCCAGCCCGAGTAGAACATGTATGATTTTTCTTCCTTCTTGCCCGTGACCTGTATTTTTTCTGCATTGATCACGACCACGAAGTCACCTGTATCCATAAAAGGGGTATAAACCGCTTTATTGCGACCCCTGAGTACGTTTGCAACCTGTACAGCCAAGCGGCCCAGCACGGCGCCATCGGCGTCCACTACCTGCCACTTCCGCTGATCCAAGTTATTCTTGGGTATGAATGTTTTGCTCATTCCAGTTATTCACAGAGCCCTTCAGTTCTTCCGGAATGGAAGCGCTTGCGAACTCTGACCGACACTTTTGTTTGATTTGTCGTGCCGGATTTGTTTTTAGATACGGCCCCGGTTTATAAGCCGGAGCGCTTTTATTCTGGCCCGCCGCCTGTTTCATGATAAAACCGGCCGGGGCCAAACCTTCCCGCAGAATACGACTTCCCAAGACTCTTTGCCGAAACACACATGGTATTTCGGAAAAACGGAAGCCGAACCCCGCGGCCCGTTATCCTACGGTAATGGACGTTATTTGCAAGAAGAGAATCAGCCCAAAGATGTTATTTTGAGCCAACACGGATTTTATCCCTTAAAATATTTGCGCCTATCTAACCGCAGATGATGCAGATTTGCACAGATTTTTTAGAAGGGAAGTCGGATGCGACCCCTCCGGGGTCGTAAAATGTTGTGTGGGTATCGGGTCCCCGGGGTCGCCAGACCCCGGGGAAACATCCACCCCATGATTCCTCACGACCCCGTAGGGGGCGCATCCACAATTGAATCCCTTCCGTTCACTGATGGGCACTATTTGTTACTGCGATCTCAATAGCCGCTCAGTATTTAGCCTGCAAGGAGCCAAAAGATACCAATCGGCACCATTATCACCACTATAAGCCCTAACAATAACAAAGGAAGCATGTAGAGCGCCATTGCTGCCAGCAACAGGATACCAAACGACATTACAAGCACCACAATTGTTGGCATTTGTTGCTGTTCTGCAGGTAAAGCCTGAGCTGCAGATTGTTTTTCTTTGGCAATATAGGCCTCACATTTCCAAATAATTAAGACTGAAGCAATCGCCAGGAAAACAGCGGCTATCAACTTGATGAAATCATCTGAATTATTTGAAACTAAAGTTTTTAAAATATTTTCTGAAAAGTATTCTGGATAACCTATTGCATTTAAAATCTTAACGCTTTTCTCTGGAGAAAAAATAATGCCCATCGCGCAAAGAAATAGACTTTCCAGAGCTACTACGCATAACGTACTTTCTCCCAGGAAGAGACAATAGGACAAAAAAGAGCGAGTCCTGTGTTTCAGCGAGGAAAACAATACACTTTCTTTTCTTTTATGTTCAGGAACAAAGTCCCAAAAAAGAGAGTAAAAAAATCCCGCCAGCATCCCAAAAACAAGGCCGGGAACGTATGGGATCCATACGAGCACAAACATTGCGACATCTCGTCCTGAATTGTAGCTTTCACAAACTAATGAATACATTGGAAAAACGGATACCCAAAACGCTATTTCATGAAAAAACAGGGCAATAAGGATAAAAACTCCATACAACACTGCTCCCGTGAAGCCTCCTAAAAGCATTGTCTTGACTCCCGTAAAGCCACCAAAAAGCGTCGTCTTAGTGATAAACTTCATATTCTCTGTGTCTTAATTGTCTCCGTGCCCGGAGGGCGCACGCCTCGGAGAGGCGAATGTGCATAACCGTAGGTGCGGTTCCCGTAGGGAGACGTACCTACGGAGAATACCACCTAACCAATACGCCGCCTGAAGGGCGGTACTTCACAACCTAAGCTAGCGGGAAGATTCCACAGAGCGTCAACAGGATATCCTCCCTTTTCACTGCGAAATAGGTTCGCTATTCGTGCCGCCCGATACAAATGGATTAACCTCATTTGTGCGAAACGGTAAAGTCTTTTTCATCTTCTCATTATAAAGTCCATTGAAACAAATTCCATAATAGTACCCAGTTTTTAACTTTATGACAATGGCTGTATCCGACCCCTTATCAGGAGAATCGTTGTTAGCAAACATATTATCGGGATTCCATAGAGAAAAATCAGGATTGAAAAAGACATTATTCTCTCCATGTTTATCAAAAATAACTACCTTTTTATTGTTGAATATTTCGTCACGCAACTGCTGAACATTAGTAATCGAATCTTGTTCTTCTAATGCTTCATACGCGAAATATAGTGCTTGAAACAACGCATACCTCCATTGAGTATCAGTGTATGCCTCATCTTGAGCTGAGCAATGATTATCATTACATCCTGACAAACAAACAAGAATTGTAAAAAGACTAAGAAGCGGCATGGAAATATACTTCACAATCCATATTTGATGGCACTGTTCTTTATTTAGTCTTTTGATCTGTGTAACAATCATTTGTTTTTTGGATCCTTTTCGATGCCTCTATAATCTGTTTGTTTTCTAAAATTCATATTCACATCTTTTTTCAAGCCTTTTTCACGGGGTCAGAAATCTACACAATAAAGATAAGGAAAATCGGAAGGCCCTCTTTTACGATAATTTATACCGTGTATCTGTTTCCATTCAATTGATAATTCTTTTTCCTTTCTAAAAAAATGTAATGTCCGGAACTCTTTTGAATAAATATGATATCTATCTGTTTCAGAAAGAGTTTTAAATTTTACAATTCCGTTCGAATCTGTTACGTACATAGCATCAAAAGCAGGAAAGGAATATTTTGCACCTATCGGATTAATTATTTCTTCTAATAATGTGGCATACCGATATCTTTCTACATAAACTCCGCTAACAGGATAGCCACTTTTATAATCACTTACTTTAACTGTAGAAGAGAATAGCGAATCACGTATATCTATTCGCCAATCAGATTCAAGTTCATGATTAATATTTGTATCAGATTGTATCCATATCTGTCCCGGTATACGTTTAGAGCCAAGTTTTGCGCGATCTGCTATTGTGCGATCTACTACATTCCATAGAAAACACAAAATAATGGTCAGGATGAAAACTATAATAACTTTTTTAATATTAGTTTTTTCTTTCATAGCTGTATTTAAATTACAGTATTATATGTTTTTACAACTTCAAAACTTGTATGGCCTGGTTGACTTCCAGGAGGTTCATGAGTATAGCCACAATTCCCCACTGCACCCCTTCCGGGGTGCAGCAAATTAAGGTATGCGGAGCATACCCATCCCATAGCCCGGGGGCGCTAGACCCCGGGGAACCATCCACCCCATGATTCCTCACGACCCCGTAGGGGTCGCATCCACAATTGAATCCTTTCCTCTGTGATATTTGGGCACTCATTTTTTACATTTACTCACTCTGAATTTTTTGTCTATCGGATCGCCACTATCATCCATTATTATCTTCTCGCCGTCGTAAGTCCATCCTCACACTATTCAGACGCCGTCGCAACTTAAAATTCTGTCGCGAAAATCCGGAGCATATCAAATGCCCACAACCAATATCATTCAGTATATTCAGAGTATGTGATTTCCGACGTAACTCGATCAAAAAAAGCCACGGGAAACCAATCTGCCATCGGTTTCCCTGCTTTCGATAGGCGGACCTTGCAATCCCATTTCTTTGAATTCAATGCTTCAGTAAAGAGCTGTGACTCCACTTTATCCTGCTTCCACGAATACTGGAAACCGTAAGTAAATGAGGAATACTCTTTAGAATTAAAAACATCCAAATCATATTTGCTATAAGGAAGAAATATTGAATTTCCATTAAGACTCAGTTCCATTCCATCTACCGAAAAATTGGGTGCAAACCACCAAATAATTAAGCCATAATATTCATTGTCAGGAGTTCTAGTGAGAAAAGCACAAGAATACAAAGGTTCATTAAATTCTTTTAAATTTAATGTTTCTAATTTTTCAAGAACATTAGAATGTGTTAACGTATTTAGCTCCATATTATTTTTTATAGATGATTCGTACCTCATTTTAAAATACTGAATAGATTCTAGTCGTTCTGACTCTAAGTCTCTTGAATGTTTACATGAAGATAAAGATATTAGTAAAATAATAAATAATGACCTACTTATAGTATGCATAAAATTTTATTTTAAAAAGCTCTATTTAAAACATCTTTTGTAGCAGGCGGGAGCGCCATCTGCCCGGGGCGGGTGAATAGTAGCGGTAGCCGTAGTAGACGAGGTCGGTTTCGTTGTCGGTGTATTTGGTAACATAATATATATGGTTTTTATTCTAAATATAATAAATCTATAAACTTATTTTACTGCCATTCTTTCTTTTTAATAAAAAACGAATTAAACCAACTATACTTAATAAAGTAATACAGAATCCAAGAAAAAATAATACCACCATTAGATTAACATAATAATAACATTGAAGCCTATGAGGGTGGTCCTCAAATCCGTATAACCATGCATAATACGTTCCACAGTACAATCCATATAATGATACGATTATTCCAAATACTAGAGTAAATAGTAATTTAATCGGTTTCTTTAATTTTATCATCACTTACCCTCTTCAAGTTCAACCCGCCTTGTTCTCCGATGGGGTTGCGGGAGGAGCCAGTTCCGAGTTTTCATTCTGGAAATGCTGGAACATGAAGCAGGACAGCAATGGTCGTGACTACAGACATTGCAATCAAAGCCATTCCTAAGAAACCAGTTTCCATAAGTTTAAGTCTTGTTATTATCCCATAAGCAAAGATTAATACTAAGATTGCCCCCGCCAAAATCACAGGTTCCCAAATCGCATTCGATAACGATTTTCCCCCGAAAACAGAAACCATAATCAACCACAAAATTATTGGCACACAACAGGAAATTACTAGTTCTCGTTTTACCTGAATTTTGAGAAGCCAAACCTCTCCCAAAAGCCCGATCAGCATTGGAATTCCGTAACAAAAAACCGGAATAAGGAGTATAGGAATGAAACTCATATATGTCCTTTCGGTAATGAATAGCCGGGAAATGGACTCCGCCACTTCCTGCATTCACCATCAGCAGTCCCCCGACTTCCCCCGGCTCCCTGCATACTCCCACCGGCATCCAATCCCCACGTATACGCGTGCACCAGAGAATTAGTCCCATCCGAAGCTGTAGCCTGATCAGTCACCTGATATTTCGGGCGTTTCGAGTTTNNTTTGAGGGGATGCAATGTTTTTTTAAATTTTTTTAACCGCAGATTAGGCAGATGAACGCAGATTTTTTTGAATGAGAAGTTCAGGTTGTGAAGTACCGCCCTTCAGGCGGAGGCGTGGGGAGCGATTCGATCCGTAGGTACGTCTCCCTACGGGAGCCGCACCTACGGTTATGCACATTCGCCTCTCCGAGGCGTGTGCCCGCCGGGCACGGGATAAACGGGCGTGGAGACCGCCGGGCGCGAGTCTCGAGGTATGCGAAGCAGACCTCCTAATTCAGCATCCCGTAGGGATGCCAGCCTACAGCCCGGGGTCGCAGACCCCGGGGAATCGGCCACCACCCAAGACCCCATTCGACCCTGGAGGGGTCGCATCCACAACGCTTCAAAAACGGGCAGATCGAAAGGGGAATATCGAGGGAGAAAAAATGCACTATCTAACCGCAGATGAACGCAGATTTTTTTAGAAGGAAATAAAACGGATGCGACCCCTACGGGGTCGTGGAAGAATGTGGGAGGAATACGTACCCGGGGTCTGCGACCCCGGGCTATGGGGATGGGTATGCTCCGCATACCTCAAGAATGCGCATCCTGACGGATGCGGTAGAGTACAATTTACTCCCGTGAGAATATAATGATGCCTCCGCATACCTTAGTTTGCTGCACCCCGAGAGGGGTGCAGAGGAAAACGAGTTACACCTGTAAAAATACAAACGAATCCGCAGACCTCAGATTTGCTGCACCCCGTGGGGTGCAGTAGGAAATTGACGCGTGTGCCCTCCGGGCATGAAGACAGATGGGCACGGAGATAGGGAAAAGTTCCGTGTTATGAGATGGGGATGCCTCCGCATACCTTGAAAATGCTGCACCCCGATGGGGTGCAGCAAGGAAATTGAGGCGTCTGCCCGGCGGAAACGAATCCTTTGCAGACTCATCTTCCTTTCCACATCTTATTTCTCTGCGGGAATCTGCGTCATCTGCGGTTAGATTTCGAGGCGATGCGCGATTATTCTCTGAAAGTCGGGGGGAACTGCAATTCGTTCGGAGGCAGGACCCCCTGCTCAATCAATGTTTTGACGGCGTGGCAGAGATGCTCGGAAGAGAAATTCCGCCACTTGAGCGGATAGCCTTTGCACTGGGCCGGCTTGACGGAATGGATTCTGCATTCGTTTTTTTTATCCAGGAACACGCAGGTCCCGTCCGCCAGCATCCGGATTCCCAGCCCCCTGCGGTCCTGGCGCAGGACGGTATAGGAGGCGATGAAATCTTCCTGGGAGAGCCCCAGAAATTGAGCGATCCGCGCGATTTCAGCGTCCGTGACCTTGACCTGCCCTTCCCAGCGGCAACAGGCGCCGCAGCGAATACAGGGGATGACGATTTTTGAAGATCGTTTTGGAGCTGAATCCATTTCCGTTGAACCAGAGAGCCCGCGCGCTATTGCCGCAAAAATGAGAAACCTGCCCTCAGTGCCTGCTCGCGCCGATTGTAGTTGAGGAGCGTCTGGCCGTAGCCCGTAAAGTACTGGAGGTGCAGATAGAGGTCCAGGGTGTCGCCCGTAAGCTGCCCCAGAGGGTAGGTGAGGTCCAGCTGCATACTTCCCTTTTCGAGCTCGTCGCCCATGCGGAACGTGCTGGCCATCTGGACAGTATCGGCCCACTGAATGGCAGCCCTGACATCGGCATGGCCGCGGTAGTGGCGAATATCGGGGTTATCGGTCAGAGCGCCGAAATAGAACCAGAACCCGGGAGCCAGGTAGCCATTGAGACGTTCGGGGTCGCCGAAGTAGAAAGTAGGACGGATAAGAGCGTAGTTGATACTGCGGGAGCCTGCCCCGTTGCGGCCGTTGGATTCATGGGAGACAGAGGCCAGTAGATCCATTTTCTTGAGGATGCCCTTTTCCTCTTTGAAGATATCGCGCCAGTAGTATTGGAGCTCGGGCTTGAACATGCTGTCCAGGAAGGGTGCTGATTCGCCTTCCAGGTCCCAGACCGTGTTCTGGGTATAAGTGACGAAGACGTTGGTGAAGCCCGACCATTGTTCGGCAATCCAGGACTCTTCAATAAAGGGTGCATACCGGAGGCTGATCTGGAA
>DBPU01000089.1:0-1694 GCA_002305615.1 Verrucomicrobia bacterium UBA1412
GCAATCCTCGACCTTCCGCTGGCGGGAAACGTATTTGCGCACTTATGATCTCTCGGTTCTGGGTCTGGTCTTGTGCAGTTTTACTGCCGGAGCAGTGGTCTGGCTAAGGCGAAAACCGAACCCACTGGAGGAATCTTCTGATAACCCAGCACCCTGTTCCCCTGATGACGGAATGGGCTATTTGGCCCTCTGGAGCTTTCTGGCAGTGGTGTCGCTAGTCGGGTTTTATCTCTGGACTCCCGTCATCACCTCGCGCTATATGCACGATTTTGGGCCCGCGTTTGCCGTGGCCATTTTCGCTCTCTATGAGTGGGGGGGGCGGAAAATTAAGAAACCCCAATGGTCCATCCTCTGGGGAACTGTTTTCCTGTGCTGGCTTTTTGTAGAAGCCGCGCTGTCGCTGCTTTCGGCCGAGCAAGGGCCAAGATGGCGTGCTTCGGTGAGTCGTAATACGGCGGCTTTTCAGAGTATGAATCAATCCAAGTCTGATAACGAAACCGGGTTCGACGGCTTGGGCTGGAAAAAAGACGCGGGAACCACGCAAGCGATTGTCACCGTATTCGTCCATGATGCCGAGTTTTTGGAACTGGAGCTGGAGCCGAATCAGGGCCTCATTGATGAAATGGAGAAAAAGGGAGAAACCCACTATCCCAAGCCGGACCCTGAGATCATCCGCGCCAAGATCGGTTTGGAATACCTGGAGCGTGAAAGCATCACAAAGACCGACGCCGGCTGGAAAATCCGCTTCAAGGGCCCTCAGCGCAAAGTGTATCAGAGCGGCTACCAGGTGGTATTCCTGGCCATGATCGCCAAAGAAGACCTGGGCTGTAGATACACCCCCTGGCTCCTCAAATCCGTCNNTCCCAAAACCATCACCCCAAAGGAGAAGGGTAGCGGCGAATAATCGCCCGTTGTCTCAGACGATTCTCCGTAAAATAGAGATTGGACAACCTCTGCGCCTTTGGCTAAACTCCCCAGCGTATGAGGTTCAGCCAATTGTTAATATTGGGAAAGACCGCCCTTCTCGGGGCGGTACTGATCGGGACGACGGCTTCTTCCCAGGCCGGTATATTTTCGTCCGATGTTCGCCCGGGGGACTTGCGTTGCGAGTATCTGAAGAACCCCCTGGGAATGGATCTGGAGACCCCGCGCCTTTATTGGAAGGTCGAAGCCAAAAGCTCGAAGGCACGCAGCCTTTTCCAATCCGCCTATCAGATTCAAGTCGCCTCTTCTGAGGCACTCCTTGCGAAAAACAACCCCGATCTCTGGGATACGGGCAAGGTCAAGAGCCTTCTCTCCACCCACATCGACTATGAAGGGTCGCCGTTGTCTTATCCCATGGATTGCTTCTGGCGGGTTCGTATCGCCGACCAGAGCGGCAAATGGAGCAAGTGGAGCGACGTTGCCTTTTGGTCCATGGGCCCCATGACCATGGAAGATTGGAGCGCCTCCTGGGTCGGTTCCGAAGAGCTTTTCAAACCCAAAGATGATATCTTCGAGCCCTGCATGTCCAATCCCTGGATTCGCAAGACCTACGATTTGGAGTTGGTCCCCGAGAAGGCTCTCCTGCATGTCGCCTCGGCCGGATTCCACGAAGTTTATGTCAACGGTGAGAAGGTGGGCAATGAAGTCCTGGCTCCGCACGTCTCAAACCTCAAGAAAAACCAGGTCCGCTATAAAACCTATGATATCGC
>DBPU01000089.1:1719-5935 GCA_002305615.1 Verrucomicrobia bacterium UBA1412
CGCACACCCATTGTCATGGCTCAGGCTGATATTACCTTCGATGAAGGGCAAACGGCCCGTTGGGTCACTGATTCTACCTGGAAAACCCATGCCAGCCCGAGTTACCTCTTGGGCAAATGGATCTGGCATCAATTCGGCGGCGATCTCTATGATGCAAATCAGGAAGTCCCCGGCTGGAATACTCCTGAGCTCGATGACAGTTCCTGGAAAGCGGCCACGGTTTATGAACCCAAGAACATGCACGTTACGGCCGAAAAACTGGAAGGCAATGTTCTCATGGAGCCTGCTCTCCATGCTGTCAGTGTAGAGCGCCTGGATGACGGCGTCGTCAAGGTCGATATGGGCAAGAATTTCAGCGGTTGGACGCAAATCCCGCTCAAGGCCGCCCCCGGCACCAAAATCAAGATGACCTGGACCGAAAGACCCGATCAGCGCGTCAGTTTCGGTATGTGCTCGGCCTACGTTATGGGCCCGACAGGCGAGGGGACCTTTACCCATCATTTCAATTACAATTCCGGTCGCTGGATCTATATCACTGGCGTGGATGAGCTGCCTGATCCGGAAAAAATCGTCGGCCAAGTCGTCACGACCGGTTACGAACGCGTCGGTGAATTCAACAGCGATCACGAACTCTTCAACCGCATTTACGACACGGCCCTCTGGACCTTTGACAGTCTGGCCCTGGGCGGTTTCGTCGTCGATTGTCCGCAGCGTGAACGCCTCGGCTATGGCGGCGATGGCAACGCGACGATCAATATGGCCATCGGCAACCATGACCTGGCTGCCTTCTACAACAAGTGGGCCGATGACTGGCGCAGTATCCAGACCGAAGACGGACGCCTGCTCCACACCGCTCCCACCTATATCGGCGGCGGCGGTCCCACCTGGAGCGGTTTCATTATCTGTATGCCCTGGGAAATTTATCTCCAGTACGGAGACCAGCGCATCCTGAGCGATTGCTATCCGCACATGAAGAAATGGCTCGGCTTCCTCGAGGCCAACTCCAAGGATAATCTCATTGTCCCCTGGGGTGAATTCTGGGATAAGTTGGGCGATTGGCTTCCTCCCGGAACGACCGGCGGCGGCACTCAGGAAGAAAATCAGTGCCTCAATGATTGTTATTGGGTCTACATTCTGAATTTGACCGCCACGATTGGTGATATTCTGGGCCATCCCGAAGAGGCTAAGGCCTACCGAGCCCGTGCCGAAGAGGTCCGCAAAGCGGCCAATGCAAAGTGGTTCGATCCGGCTAAAGGTACCTACATGAGCGGCCGCCAGGCCTATCAGGCCATGGCTCTTCTGGCTGGGGTTCCTGATAAAGATAAAGAAGCCGCCGTCTGGCAGCATCTGGAAAACGATATTATCGCCAAAGGTCATATCGATGCGGGCATCACCGGCGGAGCGTTCCTCTTCCGGACCCTCATGTATGCCGGCCGTAATGACCTCATCTACCCGATGGTTGCAGCCACCGATTATCCGGGCTGGGGCGATATGATCCTCAACCGCGGTGCCACTACCCTGATTGAGAATTGGGACGAATCCGAAGGTCACACCCGCCTGCACAGCTCCTATCTCTATGTTGGTAACTGGTTCATCGAAGGACTGGGCGGCATCAAGAGCCTGAAATATCCCGGCGGCAACGGCTTCCAGGGCTTTGTCATTGAACCGGGCTATGTTCCGGGTAAAGAGCTGAGCCGCGTGGAAAGCTCCTACAATTCTCTCCAGGGTAAAATCGAGAGTAACTGGGAAGTCGTCGATGGCGTAATGACTGCCACCGTCACCGTTCCTGCCAATTGCTCGGCGCTCATGAAATTCCCGGCACCCATTGCACAGGTAACGGAGAAGGGCAAACCGCTCAACAAGGCCAAAGGCGTGATCATTCTCCACAAGGGCCTCATGATTCCGAAGGGCAATCAGGAGTTTTCGGATAAATGCGTTGTTCTGGAATCCGGAACCTATACCTTCAAAGTCAATCTGGAATAGATGACGACATCAACCCTCGCTCTTCGGGCTGAGGCTTGAACACAAAACAGGAGGCCATCCTTTCGGGTGACCTCCTGTTTGCTTTCCGGAAAAGCCCGTTCTCTACTTGGA
The DNA here is from genome assembly GCA_002305615.1 of Verrucomicrobia bacterium UBA1412. GTDB lineage: Bacteria > Verrucomicrobiota > Verrucomicrobiia > Limisphaerales > UBA1412 > UBA1412. The sequence continues at coordinate 3,814 of DBPU01000089.1, forward strand.
AGGAGAAGCTTCTTTGCTTTGCGGGATTCCCACTCGGAAATAATCCACGTCTACAAAGCCTCCGGGCGTCTTCGTCGCGAAATTGAAAATCGCGAAACGGTATCCCATAAAGTGAGGAATGGTGTAGCTCATTTCCCCGGGCTTGCCGATCGCCTTCCACTCCTTGCCATCAGGGCTACAGAAAAAGGCGGCCCGGTTGGGACGGGATTGAAAGTCGCACTCGACCTTGAGAAAGGCTGTTTCCTGAGTGCAGGGCTGGCTCTCCACTTCCACCGGTTTGCCCGATTCATGCCGCACCATCACATATTGGCTGCCCTCGGCTGTCTTTTTCACTCCCACATAGGAATAGAATTTCTGGAAGGCGCAGAGCCCTGCGATGTCTCCCTCTTTCATGTTCCGAGTATCCAGCGAGATGGTCGCGCTGGATTGAGGCCCAAAGGTCCGCTGAGTAAGCGTATTGCGCGCGGAGAGAATATCCGCATCGGTTCTGGAGGTGGTCAGGCGCATCCAGCCCGGCCGCGCATTGAGCGACCAGGTGCTGTTCTCGGGCGCGTGATTCCATTGCCATTGCAAGGGCAGGGGAGCTTGGCCCTCTTTACGCTCGAATTCGTCCGAAGCGATGCAGCCCGGGATGGGATCCCGTTTCACCTCGATTTCCAGCGGAGGCAATTCCTTGCCCTCTTTTCCCAGAATGGGCCAGCCCTCTTTCCACTCCACCGGGACCAGGTAAGGGATGCGGCCCACGGCTCCGCGGTCACCGAAAAGCAGCGCGTACCACTTTCCCTCGGGCGTATCGACGAGACCGCCCTGCGCAATCCCTTCACAGGTAAAGGCGACTTTCCCCTCGTAGGGCCCCAGCAAATTATCAGAGCGGAAAACGGTTTGGGTCCGCATATCTCCGGGCGGCCAGGTAATGTTGAAGAGATAATATTTGCCGTCGATTTTCCGAAATTGAGAGCCCTCAGCCGGCAAACCGGTTCTTTTGCCCGTCACTGCCGAAACATTCGGGACCAGCACCTGGTCTATCCCGCCTTCTTTGACTCCGGAGAGATCCGCGTTCAATTCCCTGATGCGAATATCGTTGCTGCCGTAAATCATGAAGACTCTGCCATCCTCCTCGAAATGGAGCGAGTGATCGTGAAGCATCGGGCGGAATGAGAATTCCTGCCAGGGACCCTTTTCGATATTGTCGGTTTTAAAAATATAGGTTTTCCCGGTGGTCTGTGCAAACGTGCTGACGTAGTAAGACCCCTTGTGATAGCGCAGACTGCTGGCCCAGGAGCCGCTGCCGTAGGCGCTCTTGCCATTGCGCAGCCAGAGTGCATCCTGCTCTCCCAGGACGTCATAAGCGTAAGAAACCATCTCCCAGTTAATCAGGTCCTTGGATTTCATAATGGGAAGTCCCGGGCTGAGGTGCATGGTCGTGCTGCTCATGTAATAGGTGTCGCCCGTGCGGATAACGGCCACATCGGGGACGTCGGCCCAGATCACAGGGTTATTGGGTGTGTCGGCACTTGCGCCCAGCGCACTGCATAGGAGCAGCGTCCCGCAAAAAATCCCGGCAAGTCTTTTCATCGTTTTCATCTGTTACCTCATATTTAATATTCACCTTAAAGACGGGAGGACTCTACCCCGAAACCGATTGGAAAAGAAAGAAGTTTTTCGTCCGAATGAAAATGCAAAAAGGGACGGAATTCCTTCCGCCCCTTGAGAACGTTTTTGAAAGATCTATAAAAACTTAAAGGATAACCATCCCGGCTTTCTCACATTCATTGAGCATACTGTCAGGCCAGATGGAAACCTGGACCTCTCCGATATGCGCTTTCTGGAGCAGGAGCATACAGAGGCGCGATTGGCCGATGCCCCCGCCAATAGTCAGAGGCAGATGCCCGTTAGCGATCTGCTGATGGTATTGGTATTGCATCCGGTCGGTCGTTCCCGATTTTTCCAGCTGGCTCTTCAGCGAGGCCGCATTCACCCGGATTCCCATGGAAGAAACCTCGAAAACATCTTCCAGAATATCGTTCCAGTAGAGCAGGTCGCCGTTCAGGGCCCAGTCATCATAGTCCGGAGCGCGCCCGTCATGGCGGATGCCGCTCTTGAGATTGTCGCCGATTTGCGT
>DBPU01000089.1:5961-12549 GCA_002305615.1 Verrucomicrobia bacterium UBA1412
CTAATGAAAAAAACCTCTTCTTTCAAAGAGGTCGGTAGAGAGGGGAAGGTGGCTTTGATCTGCGATAGAGTTTTGCAGATACTGGAGGAGATTTTTCTCACCGTTTCATAAAGGAAGTTCATCGTGCGATCGTGGGAATTGATGACCCGCTCCCAGTCCCATTGATCAACATAGATCGAGTGAAGGTTGTCGACTTCCTCATCCCTGCGAATGGCGTTCATATCAGTGTATAGCCCTTCACCCTCAGAGAATCCATAAACTTTGAGCGCCATCCGCTTCCATTTTGCCAGCGAATGAACGATCACAGCGCTTGAGCCATCGAACTTGACATCGAAAGAGACAGGCCTCTCCACTCCGTTCAGGTCATCATTGAGACCACTATTCGTGCGCACAAAAAGTGGAGCGGAAATGCGCTCCAGATTCAATGCTTTGGCCAGTTGGGTCTCGAAGGTGTCCTTAATGAGCTTGATGGCTCTTTCGGTTTCCCTCAACGTCATGTCGGATTGATAGGTACCTACCGTTTTTAGTTTACTCATGCTTTTTATCCATCTGCAATTCAATCTGTTTTTATGAACCGCCGGCCGTAGCACCAGGCCTCATGGCCGGGGAGTCTGTATTCTGCCCAAATACCCTCCGGCGGGAGAATAGCTCACACAGGGCTACTCTGTCACGCCCGGATATGTTTTTCTCTCACTTTCGGTGCGCATATTTTTGAGGCAACAGGAACACGGATGAACACCGATGGACACGGATTTATGAAGTGATTTCTGTAAAGATAAAGGTATTCGCTGAAGTGTTTGCCGCTTTAAACCGATTTTGCGGAGCTTATTTTTCACCGCCCGTTAAAACACCCAACCAAAAACATCCGTGTTTATCTGTGTCTATCTGTGGTTCTCGGCTCCTCTCTATTTGTGTCTCTTCGTGTTCATTCGTGGTGAGAAAAAGAGCCGAAAACAGTGTTACGTCTTCGGCTCTGTTTGTTCTAGTTGCTAACTCAAGGTCAGTTTAGATTTCCTGCAATTTGAAGAATTTTCCGGATTTCTCAGCTTGGAACAGGATATCTATTTCTTCCTCCTCGGCGGTGAAGGGTTCACCTACTTGTTCCCAGTTGATGCAGTCAGTTGAACTCCAGAGCTGATATGTCATCCCCAGAGCCAGATGCGTCTTTACCTTCACTTCCCCATTTTGTTTGAATACGCCGATTCCCAGACTGCTGTTGTTCACCGGGCCGCCGATCAGGAGGGTGGCCTCATTCGAATAACCGGAACCGGGATTATCAATTACGATCTCGACGATCACTCCATTTTCAATAATGCAGTGAGCTTCAAAACCGTTTCCTGTTCCACCCCTGATTCTCATCTTGGGGGCTCTCGTATATCCCCAGCCTCCATCGGTAAGGGTCACGCCCACAACGGCGCCATCCACAATTTGAAGCGTCGCGGTCGCACGGTAAGGTTGTTTCAGAGTGAGTGCGGCATTCGCACTGAGTGCCAATGAGATTTGGTCAGAAATAAGGACCGAATAGTTTCCTAAATCTTCAGCAGTTACACTTTCTATCGTGTAGCTTGCATCCACAGCACCTTCAATGGCGACACCGTCTTTATGCCATTGATAGGTCAAGGGGTTCATTCCCGCTGCGACGACGTTGAAGGTGACCGAATCTCCCTCCATTACGGATTGGCTCTGAGGATGCATCATAACTACCGGATCCGTCCAAGGCATGGTGAAGCACCCATCCCAGCGATCTGTCCATCCGGTGGTCCCTTCTCTATAACGGATGGTTGCATAAAAAGCATTTCCATCCGGCAGTGTCGGCGCATTCCCTTTAAAATAAACCCAAGGATAACCTGCATAGAATGCAGCTCCACCAATAGAGGTGACACTCTCGGGGATTATTACGTACCACAGTTCGCTGCAAGAATAGAATGAGTGACCACCAATAGAAGTGACATTGTCCGGGATAATGATGTATTTCAGACTCGTGCATCTCATGAATGTTCCGTCTTGAATCTCAGTAACACCATCAGGGATTTCTATGTTTGCCAGACCGCTGCAGCCGGCGAATGCTCTTTCTCCGATACAAGTGACATTACTTGGGATTACTATATTTGCAAGACTCGTGCATCCCATGAATGCCTCGTCTGGAATTTCAGTAATACTGTTGCCTATTGTCACATTTGTCAGATTGGAGCAGTCATAGAATGCGGCGTAATCAATGCAGGTGACGCTGTCAGGAATTACAACGCTTGTCAGGCTGCTGCATCCGGAGAATGCGTATACCCCAATGTTAGTAACGCTCTCTGGAATAGTGATGCCGGTTAATGTATTGCACTCAGAAAATGCACTGCTGGCAATATAAGTGACAGTACCCGGAATCGTATAGGTAGTGTCTTCATTCAAGGGCAAATAGCGAACTAATACTCTCTCTCCCACACTAAACAATATGGGAGGCAGATTATCACACCCATGAAATGCATAGTTGCCAACGTAGGATACCCCGTCCGGGATATTGATTGAGTTCAAACTTTCGCACCCCAGGAAAGAATAACTGCCTATTTCCACAATCGTTTCAGATAAAACAATTTCCGATAATTTTTTACAATAATAGAATGCGGAATCCGCAATTTCAGCGGGTCCATCCAATTCGACTGCTAGTAAATTCCCACAGCCTGCAAAAGCTCCAAAACCTATACCGGTTACGGATTCTGGTATGTGAACTCTTAAAAGATCATATTTACCAAAAAAAGCTTCCTCGCCAATCTGAGTCACGGGGTAGCCCTCTATTTCCAAAGGTATTTCCAGATAAGGAGACGTCCCGGTATAGCCTGTAATTGTGGCTTCGTTGTCCGTAATTTCATAGGTGAAATCGCTTGTGGTTGACCATTCAACGGTCAACACTCCGGCCCCTTTCCATGATGAACTCCATCCGGACGTTCCTTTTTCGTAATAAACAACGCAATGATCTCCCTCAAATATATTTTCAGGTGCCTCCGGTGCGTTGCCTCTGAATTGAACTGTTTTGAGATGGGGACAATTCGCAAACGCGCGTTCGCCGATAACCGTAACGGTTTCCGGAAGGATGATGACAAAAACACCGGCTCGGCCCGAAAAAACATCATCACTGATTTCTGTAACGGGGACTCCGTTATGAATAGCGGGAACTACTACAATCGGAGAATTCCCTTTGTAAGAAATAATGATCCCGTTATAACTCTTGAAATCACCCTCGTTGGCTTTTAGCTCTGCGTAATTTAGACAGCTACTTAATGTATAATCCAAATAAGTGGAGTTGCGGACTTCATCCAAAGCCTCATCGTAGCTCATAGAGTACCAGCCCAATCTATCGCTCAGATAATAAAGAGTGGGAGTCTTGTTTTGGATTGGATCGACAAAATACTCTGGGTTCGCTATGTGTGAGTTCTTAGTATTGACAAAAGCATTTGTACTCATAGATACGCTGTAGTTATCTACTAAAAATGTGTCATAGGTAATTCCCGGGTTATCCCCCAGAAAATAAACCTCTTTCAAATTTCCGCAATTCAGGAAGAAGCTGTCTCCATGATTATTCTGGTAATACTCTTCTTTGATGTAACCGCATCCCAGGAAAAAGCCATCCTGAACCTCTTTAATTCCGGCTCCCATGATGACAGTTTCCAATGCGTAGCAATGTTTGAACATATAGGCTCCGGCTTCAACACAGCTATCCGGGATATAGGCAAATTTCAATTTTTCGCATCTGTAAAAAGCCGAATCTCCTATTGTTCTGACATAAGACGGAATATCGAGCGCTTCCAGATTTTTACAGTTTGCGAAAGCTCCCGCGCCTATGCTCGTCACGGTGTCCGGAATATTTATTTCCTGAAGATTTATGCAGCCGAAGAAAGCATCTTCTCCGATGGTTTCCAATGTGGAAGGAAGATATATTTGCTGCAATCCTTCGAACTTATAGAACGCGTTTTGTCCAATCACATTCATGCTCTCGGGAAGAATCAAACTCGTTAAGCCGGTACAATTGTAAAACGCATAATTACCGATGGAAGTTACCCCTTCCGGAAGAGCATATTCCCCCTCTTTCTTCGCGGGGTATTGAACCAATACCGTTCCCTCTTGACTGAAGAGAACACCATCTTGACTGCTGTAATGAGCATTACCGGGTGCCACATTAATATTTATTAAACTTGTGCAACCGAAGAATGCCCAACTTCCAATTTCGGCGACACTGTCCGGAATTTCTATGTTTTCCAGATTGCTGCAGCCACGGAAAGCGTTATCTCCTATGTACGTGGCGCTGTCCGATATGATGATGCCTGTAAGACCGCTGCATCCGGAGAATGCGCTACTACCAATGGAAGTAACGCTGTTCGGGATGATGACACTTACCAGATTGCTGCATTTGGCGAAAGCTTTATCCGGAATAAGAGTCACTGAGTAGTTGATCTCCCCGTTAGCGACAGAGGCCGGAATCGAAATATCGCCTGATATCTCTTTAAAATCTGCCTGAACAGAAACCGTTCCCGTTAGGGAGTCTGGTTCCTCCGTTAGAACCATGTATGTCAGATCGTCCAGCAAGAAATAATTGCCAACTGCCCCCTGTGCCTTCGGCAAAACCAAAAGCGATGCCAGAAGGATGAATGATGTGAAAAAGCGCGAAACAACGCCCGCATAGGATATTTTATCCGCCTTCATAATTTTTCTTTTGTGTTTCTATAAATTTAGATAACGCGTACCACTGCTCAGAATAACTCCCTTCTTCATTTTGTAAAGGGAAATTTTCTACCATCCAATTAGAACCACGAATGGACACGAAATAACACGAATCAGGCGTGGACAAAAAGCATTTGTCCGCATTGCCTCAAAATATGCGCATGCAAGATTAGAAGTTGTTGGCTGGACAACGGGTTGCGGAGCGAGTATCCTTTCTCCCGTGAAAATGAGCCCGTTGGATAATTTCCTTCGTGGTCTGCACAGTTGAGTCCCCCATATCGAGACCCGATAAATGAGTGAACCCAAAGAGAATGCCGCTCCGGCGGCGGCTGCAAAACCTTCAAAAGGGAAGGTCTTTCTTTATCGTACCGTCAGTACGCTTCTTCTTTGGGCGGTGGTCCTCTCTCCGGCACTGCTCCACGGTAAACGGCTGGGGGATTATTTTTTTGTCCTGATCCTGATGGCCCTTTCCTTTTTGGGACTTCTGGAGTTTTATAAACTCGCTTCCTCCAAGGGCTATCTCTGCTTCCGCTGGATGGGTGTGTTTTACGGCCTCATCCTCCTGGGGAGCACTTACTACTACCTGACCGCCTACTGGGGGAAAAACGCGGCCGCCTCTCGCGCCAATGATTTTGAAACGGCTTTTCTCGTGCTCTTCCTTCTGGGACTCTGTGTGCGCCAGCTCTTTGCAAAGAATAACCCGCAGGGACTTTTCTCGGTGGCGCTCACTTTCCTGGGCTTGATGTACGTCCCCTGGCTTCTCAATTTTGTCCAGAAAATCTATTTTTTCACCGGTGTCTCTGGGATTCTCTATGTCTTTTATTTCATCCTCGTGACCAAGTTCAGCGACATGGGCGCCTACCTGGTCGGCTCCCTTATCGGCAAACACAAAGTCATCCCGCGCATCAGTCCCGGCAAAACCTGGGAGGGGCTGGGCGGTGCCGTTCTTTTTTCGCTGGCTGGGAGTGTCGGTTTCTATTATTTTTCCGCAGGGCACATGCAGGGCATGACGCTCCATCATGCTCTTTTCCTGGGAGTCATCCTAAGCGGAACGGCCGTCGTGGGGGACCTCATCGAGTCGCTTTTTAAACGAGAGGCCGGGTTCAAGGATTCAGGCTCTTTCTTACCCGGTATCGGCGGAATGCTCGATCTCCTGGATAGTATTTTATTTAATGCTCCGATTATGTATCTCTACCTGAGGCACGTGATCATGTAAGGAGCCAGACCCGGAATTTTTTTGAGAATATAAATGAAGAAGGTTGTTTTATTAGGGAGTACCGGTTCCATCGGCACGAGTACGGTCAAAGTCGTCCAGGATTTATCAGATCGCCTTGAATTGGTAGGGCTTGGAGGCGGCTGCAATGTGGAGCTCCTCTCTGAGCAGATTCGCACCCTTAAACCGCTGGCTGCCAGTATCAAATCCGAAGAAGATGCCGCCCGTCTCCGTGGCGAATTCGGTAAAAGTACCCGGATTTATTCCGGCGAAGAGGGGCTGATCAAGCTGGCCACGATGCCCGAAGCCGATATTGTCCTGATCTCCATTGTGGGAACCGCCGGTCTCAAACCTGCCCTGGCCGCCATCCGTGCCGGCAAGGATATCGCTCTGGCCAGCAAGGAAGTCCTCGTAGTCGCCGGCGAAATCGTCATGAACCTGGCTCGCGAGTGCGGCGTGAATGTCCTCACTGTCGACAGCGAGCACTCCGCCATTTTCCAATGTCTGGAAGGTCGCAAACCCGAATCGGTCCGCCGGCTCATTCTGACCGCCTCGGGAGGTCCCTTCCGCAATACGCCCCGGGAGGAATTTCCAAACATCACCCTTGATAAAGCGCTCAAACACCCCAGTTGGGTGATGGGCCGCAAGATTACCCTGGATTCCGCCACCCT
>DBPU01000089.1:12560-15881 GCA_002305615.1 Verrucomicrobia bacterium UBA1412
TCCATGGTGGAGTTCGTGGATGGCTCGGTTCTGGCTCAGATGAGCTCCCCCGATATGTGCCTGCCGATTCAATACGCCCTGACCTGGCCAGAACGGGTCCCCAGCCAACGGGTCAAAACACGTTTTTCCTCAATTGGCACTCTGACCTTTGAAGAAGCCGATGAAGAGCGCTTCCCGGCTCTGCGTCTGGCTCGCCGGGCCGGTCTGGAAGGCGGCACACTGCCGGCTGTCCTCAATGCCGCCAATGAAGTCGCCGTACAGTCTTTTATTGATGGCAAGATACGCTTTGACCAGATCCCGACCCTTGTCGAAAAGGTGATGCTGGCCCATACCCGGATTGATCGCCCCACACTGGAGGCTCTCCTGGAGGCTGACCTCTGGGCCCGTAAGAGCGCCGGCGCGATCACCGAAACCCTGAGCAAGAGCAAATCCGCCCTCTAAAAGAGAATGGCAAAACCCAAACAGATTGAACTCAGCGATGGGACCGTGATTCCCATCCTTTACGAGGATCGCAACGTACTGGCCCTGGATAAGCCCAGCGGCTGGATGCTCGCTCCCAACACCTGGATTCATACCTCCCGCAATCTCCAGTTGGCCCTGGAATCTTCCATGATGGGCGGAGATTTCTGGGCAAAGTCGCGCAACCTCAAGTTCATCCGCTACATTCACCGACTGGATGCCGATGCCTCCGGGATTCTCCTCATGGCCCGCAATCCGTCTGTCCTCTCGGTCCTGAGTAGTCTTTTCGAGGAGCGCGTGGTTGAGAAACATTATTACGCCGTCATAGAAGGGGTTCCCACGCAAAAAGAATGGGAGTGCGCCCTGCCGCTGTCTGAGAAAATTCCGGCCAAAAAAAGCGCTCCGGGCAGGGGAGGCCTCAAAGCTTTTGAAGAAGGCAAGGTGCGTTCATTTGCCGATGAACGTGAGGGCAAAGATGCTGTGACTTTTTTCCGGCTCCTGGCTGATAACGGCAAGCGGGCCTTGATCGAAGCGATCCCTCATACAGGCAGAACCCATCAGATTCGCGTTCACCTTCAGGCTTCGGCTTTCCCCATTGTGGGAGATAGTCTCTATGGGAAAAAGGGTGCCACTCTTGCGCTCAGAGCCGTTTTTCTGAGCTACGAAGACCCTTTCCAGAAAAAGAGAATCAAAATTCAAGCTCCGACCGCGCGCTTCCTCCGTACCTATGGCTTCCCGGATTACGGGAAACCTCCTGCTCCTACGGGGGAAACACAACAACCTAAACCTTTCCCACCCGTGCCCGACCGGCCCTCTTAGCGGGACTGGTCCAGCTGAGACCGATATTTTCGGCATTGCGCCGCGATGTCGTCTGCCTGGAGAATATCCGAGACCACACAGATTCTCCTGGCCCCGGCTTCCATGAGCTCGGGCAGGTTCCAGAGTTTTACTCCTCCAATGGCAAACCAGGGCAGATGCAAATGAGCGGCTGCCCAGCGCACATATTCCAGGGTCACCGGGCGCGCCTGAGGCTTGGTTCCTGTCGCATAAACCGGACCCACTCCCAGATAGGCCGCTCCGGCCGCTTCGGCATTGAGGGCCTGCTCGGGCGCATGGCTGCTGAGCCCCACCCGGAAAGAGACATCTTTAAAAGTGGGCTTCAATGCCTCTGAAACTTCTCTTACATCCCGATAACCGCCCTCGAAAAAATCTTCCTGTCCCAGATGGACGTATTGAGCCCCGACGGCTGCCGCCACTTGCGGATGGTCATTAATTACCAGCGGGATGGAGGCTGCCTGAGTAATCTTCACCACCGATTGAGCCGCCTTGAGGACCTCCTCCGGGGACGCGTTTTTCATCCGCAGCTGAATGATATCCGAGCCGCCCTTGATCAATGCCCGGGCAATGTCGCCGGGCTCTCGTCCGTTCAGATACGCCCCGTCAATAAAAGTGTAAAGCCGGCAATCTTCAATTTTTTTCATTTTACTCCTCGAGATTTTCTCTTGTTTACCCGTTGTCGTTGAGGGCAAAGAGCCAGCAGCTCAAGCAATATCCCCCCCAGAGAACCAGTGTGCAAAGGATCGGCGAGCCCACGATATTGAGCAGCGCATAGCCAAATTGGTGCAGTTTGACCAGTGAAACCGTTTGGAGACCGAGTGCCGACAGGGTGGAGTATCCGCCGCAGAAACCGGCCATCAGAAGAAATCGGCCTTCATCGCTCATCCAGCCATCTCGGGTAAGGGCCAGTGCCGCGAAAAAACCCATCAGAAAGCAGCTGGTGACATTGACCACCAGCGTCCCCAGCGGAAAGGACGTAGTGAAAGCCTTCCCAAACCACGCATCCACGCCATAACGTAATGCGCTGCCCGCGGCTCCCCCCAGGGAGACGTATAAGTAAGGAACAATCGTCTTAGTCATGAAAAATCTTATTTTCCCTCTGAGCCTGAAGCCGCCTCACCAGAGGGTGCAGCCCCCCCGGAATTCGTATTGTTGAAGAGGCTGATATCTTTCCCGCGCATCCAGACATAGCGGAACATCAAAGCACGAAGAACGGCAGTGACCGGGATGGCCAGAATGGCTCCCAGAACTCCTCCCATGAGTGTGGCACCGGTCAGAACGGCCACGATAATAATTGCCGGGTGCATTCCCACACGGTCCCCGATAATCTTGGGGAAAACGATATACCCATCAAATAGATGCACGGCCACATAAACGGTGACCACCAGGAGCGGCTCGGTCCAGGTCCCGAATTGAGCCAGAGCCAGAAGGACCGCCGGAATAATACTCAGAGCGATCCCCAGGTAAGGGATGATGCTGAAGATACCTGCCACAGCGCCGATCAGGAAGGCATATTTCATCCCGATAAAGAGGAACCCAATCGTCAGGAGTGTTCCCTCACAAAGCGCAACCAATACTTGCCCACGGAAGAAAACCACCATTGATTCGCTCACCGTATTCAGGAACCAGATCGCCTCTTCCTTGGCTTTGGATTCCCAGAGCGGAACGTAATTCTTCCAGCGCAGAGTGATCGCCTCGCGCTCCACCAAAAAGTAGTACGTATAGACGGGGACGAGCAGAATGCCGACGACGAAGCTCCCCAGAGAGAGAATCCGGCTCAGGTGATCCAGTACCCAGCCGCTTGCAAAGGCGAAAACATTATTGCTCCATTGCTGGAGCGAATCACTGACTCCCTGATCCCAGGCGATCTTAACCCGGTCACCCCAGCCCGAAGCGGCCAGGTTTCTATTGAGGTGCTGGATTTGCGTCTCCCAGTATTGTTGGAGCTTGGATAGATGGAGCGGCAGATTCTTGATGAAGTCATTGATTTCCACCACCAGAAAGGGGACGATCCACGCCAGAACC
>DBPU01000089.1:16004-16206 GCA_002305615.1 Verrucomicrobia bacterium UBA1412
AAAGAGGCCCATTGCAACCAATACACCAATCGCCAATGCGGTCAAACTATGCCACAACCATCTGGCTTGCTGTTCTGTCGGTTTCGGAAAATCCATCCTGTTCCCATCCCGTTTGCCTCTGCCTGCTCAAAAACCTTTTTACGGTAACAGGCGATGTAAAGAAGCTCCCGTACAAAGGTGAGTCTCCGAAAACGCCCCCGAA
>DBPU01000012.1:0-181 GCA_002305615.1 Verrucomicrobia bacterium UBA1412
AAATCAAGCGTTTTCTGAAGATTTCTCAAAATTTTTTTAAGGCCGATTCTAAAGGAGAAAACCGATCCGGTACGGAATGTTTATTGGATTCTGCAATTTTAATGTCCAGTCTATGCTGGCAGCATTGGGATTATAGGTGGGCGATCCCGGAAGGGGCACAAAAAAGGCGGGGTATTTCTAC
>DBPU01000012.1:262-18162 GCA_002305615.1 Verrucomicrobia bacterium UBA1412
CGCCGATTCCGCTATCCCAGGAGGCGTAACGGTTCTTGATAAAATCAGCCAGGCGTCCATCAGCGCGCATTGCGGCGGCGATTTTGAGACCGCGAGCGAAGGCATCCATTCCGCCGATGTGGGCGAAAAAGAGATCTTCGGGGGTAAAGCTTTCGCGGCGGACCTTTGCGTCAAAGTTGACACCACCGGTGGTGAAGCCTCCGTNNACGGAGGCTTCACCACCGGTGGTGAAGCCTCCGTATTTCATGAGGGTATACATGATGAGAGAGGTTTCGTAAATGCTGGTCGGGAATTGATCGGTATCCCATCCGAGCATCGGGTCGCCGGTGTTGGCATCCAGAGAGCCGAGAGCGCCAGCGGATGCAGCGGTCTCCATCTCATGGTGCATCGTATGGCCTGCGAGCATGGCGTGGTTGGTTTCCAGGTTCAGTTTGAAATCCTTGAGGAGACCATTCTGGCGGAGGAAATTCAAGCAAGCGGCGGCATCGGAGTCATATTGATGCTTGGTCGGTTCCTTGGGTTTGGGCTCAATGTAGAACTGGCCCTTGAAGCCGATTTCCTTTTTGTATTCGACGGCCATCTTGAAGAATTTGGCCAGGTGATCGAGCTCACGCTTGAGGTCCGTATTGAGGAGAGTGGTGTAGCCTTCGCGGCCGCCCCAGAAGGTGAAACCGCCGCCGCCCAGCTCATGGGTGACTTCCATGCCTTTTTTGACCTGCGCAGCAGCGAAGGCGAAGGCATCGGCATTGCATGAGGTCGCAGCGCCGTGCATATAGCGCGGATTGCCGAAGAGGTTGCAGGTGCCCCAGAGCAGTTTGATTCCGGTGCGTTTCATTTCCTCTTTGGCGACTTTGACGACCGCGTCCAGGTTTTTATTGGTCTGGCGCAGGTTCGAGCCTTCGGGAGCGATGTCTCTGTCATGGAATGCCCAGAAAGGATTGCCGAGTTTTTCCATGAATTGAAAGGCGATCCGCATGCGTTTTTGCGCATTTTCTACACTCTCTGTGCCGTCATCCCAGGGGCGGAGCATGGTGCCCATGCCGAACTGGTCGCCGCCGGTGCCGCGGAAGGTATGCCAGTAGACCACGGAGAAGCGCAGATGCTCGGCCATGGTTTTTCCTTCCACGAGCTCTTCGGGGTTATACCACTTGAAAGCCCAGGGGTTTTTGGAGGTTGGTCCCTCATAAGATATCTGAGGGATTTTAGAGAAGTATTCTTTCGCCACGGAGGCGGTACGTTTCTTTTTTATGGTTGCCATAGTTTCTTTAAATGATACAGTTTTACGCACTAAAGACGTGCTCAATCTATCTTCTCTTCAGGAGAGATGCAAGAGCAAAACCGCTAAAAAGGGATTTTAAAAAAGCCGGTCTCCGGAGTAGATATTGAAATATGGATTAAAGTGCTGTATACTCCAGCTATAGTGTGATGAGAGCTGAAATGCGTTATGTTGGGCCGGGCTGCTGGGAGTTGCCGCGGCAGAATGGCATGAGAACTGTCGCCCGGATTTATGCGACCGAGGAGATGCTCGACTCTGTTTTTGAAGACCGGGTCCATTTGCAGCTGGACAACGTGGCGTCACTGCCCGGGATCGTCGGGCCGGCGATGGCGATGCCCGATTTTCATTGGGGCTATGGTTTCCCCATTGGCGGAGTGGCCGCCTTCGACCTGGATGAGGGAGTGATTTCGCCCGGCGGAGTGGGCTACGACATCAACTGCGGAGTGCGGCTGCTCTCCACGCGGCTGGAGGTTAAAGAGGTGAGCGCTCGGCTGAGGGACGTCGTGGAGCAGCTATTCCGCGATGTGCCCACGGGGGTCGGTTCCTCCGGTGTCCTGAGCGTCAGCCAACGCGAGCTCGAAGAGGTGGTGCGCCAGGGAGCACGCTGGGCGGTCGGCCGCGGATTCGGCAGCGAAAGCGATCTGGAATTAATCGAAGAGGGCGGCATGATGGACCGGACGGATATCAAAGCGGTGACGCCGCGCTCCTGGAAGCGGGGTTTGGAGCAGCTGGGTACCCTGGGCTCGGGCAATCACTTTCTGGAAATCGGCTACGTGGAGGAGGTCTACGACTTCAAGGCGGCGGAAGCCTTCGGGCTCAGAGAAAACCAGGTGACGCTGATGGTGCACTGCGGTTCGCGCGGCTTTGGCTATCAGATTTGCGATGATTACCTGAGAGAGATGGAATCCACCGGCGAGAAATACGGTATCGAGATTCCGGAGCGGCAACTGGTCTGCGCACCTTTCAAATCCGACGAGGGTCAGGCTTATTTCCAGGCGATGAATTGCGCCGTCAATTACGCCTTCGCCAATCGGCAGGTGATCGCCAGCCTGGCCGGACAAGCTCTCAAAAAAGCGCTCGGACTGAGCGACGAAGACCTGGGATTGCGGACCGTTTACGAGGTGGCGCACAACATCGCCAAGGTGGAGACGCATCTTTGGGAAGGTCAGAACAGGAAACTCTGCGTGCATCGCAAGGGGGCGACCCGTGCCTTCGCTGCCGGCCACCCGGATGTGCCTGAGCGCTACCGCGCAATCGGCCAGCCGGTACTGGTGCCCGGGGATATGGGCCGCTCGTCGTACGTCCTCTGCGGGACCGATAAGGCGATGAAGCAGACTTTCGGCAGTACCTGCCACGGAGCCGGGAGGCGGATGAGCCGTACCCGCGCCGAAAAGAGCGCCCAGGGCAGGGATATCGCGGCCGAATTGCTCAATAAGGGAATCGTCGTCCGGGGCCAGAGCCGCAAGACGCTGGACGAAGAACTCCCCGAGGCCTACAAGGATGTCGGCCAGGTGGTGGAAGCCTGCAAGACGGCCGGGCTGGTGAGCAAAGTCGTCCGCCTGCGTCCGCTGGGTTGCGTCAAAGGTTAAAAGAGGACCGGGAATCGCGCCCGGTCTGCCGGTCGGTTATTTCTGATTGTAACGGTCGCAGCCGTTGAAGCAATAGGTGCAGATTTTCTCCTGAGGCAGATCAATCGCCTGGAGGAGACCCTCGAGGGTCTGGAATTCCAGAGAGGAAGCCCCGATAATTTTGCAGATCGCTTCCACCATCTTTTTATGTTTCTCAGAATTGGGGTCCCGATAGCTTTCGATATCGGGTGAGGGATTCTCGGGCTCGAGATCGGCGATGACTCTGCGGGTGATGAGGTCGTAATCGTTCTTGGAGCGGCTGAAGTTCAGGTAAGGGCAACCGTAAAGGAGCGGAGGGCAGGCGATGCGCATATGAACCTCTTTGGCGCCGATGGTCATCAGCCGGTAGATAATGTTGCGCAGCTGGGTACCGCGGACGATCGAATCATCGCAGAAGAGGAGACGGTGATCCTTGATCAATTCTTCGACCGGGATGAGCTTCATTTTGGAGACCAGGTCCCGGAGGGATTGCTCCGGCGGCATGAAACTGCGTGCCCAGGTGGGAGAGTATTTGACCAGCGCGCGGCCATAGTTGCAGCTCGCGGCATTGGAGTAACCGATGGCATAGCCGACGCCTGAATCGGGTACGCCGCAGATCAGGTCTACGGGAGGCGCCGGTTTGGTCTTCTGCATAATCGCTCCGCTATTGCTGCGGAAGACTTCGGCGTTTTTGGCTTCGTAAGTGGAAGAGGGATAGCCGTAATAGACCCAGAGAAAGGCGCAGATCTGCATCTCTTTGCGGGCCGGCTTCAGTTCTGTGATCGTTTCAGGGGTGAGTTTGACGATCTGGCCCGGTCCCAGTTCCAGGACCATTTTGAGACCCAGGTTGAGGAAAGCGGCATCCTCCATCGAGACGGCGGTCGTATCATGGGATTGGCCGATGAAGACCGGGGTCCGGCCGTAGCGGTCACGTGCGGCGTAGAGTACGTTATTGCACATGATCAGGATCGACATGGAGCCCTTGATTTTGGAAGCGGCGTATTCGATGCCTTCCTCGAAAGTGGTTTTCTGGTTGATCAGGGTGGCGATGAGCTCGGTGGGGTTGATGATGCCGCCGCTCATGGCCAGATAGTGGCCCGAGTGGTGGTTGTTGAAGGAATCTTCCACCAGGGCTTCCAGGTTGTTGATCTTGCCGACCGTTACGATGGAGTAGGTGCCCAGACGGGAGTAGATCGTCAGCGGCTGATCATCATAATCGCTGATGACGCCGATTCCGCACTGGCCCTTGAGCCTATCCATGTGGCTATCAAATTTTGCGCGGAACTGAGTCGAGGCGATGTCGTGGATGATGGCGACAATACGCCCATCTTCACCCGTGACAGCCATGCCGCCTCTCTTAGTACCCAGATGAGAATGATAATCTGTTCCGTAATAGAGAGTTCTGCTAGATTCCTTGTTGGAGACAACACCAAAAAAACCACCCATATTATCTATTAAATTATGTATCGCCCGGCAGTGCCAGTTTTTTTATGAACCCAGAAGTGTCTCCTCTCCAAAGGGCACTTCAAATATTGTTTATTTAAAGAGATTTGAGTTTCTCAAACTGTTGGGAGAGGAATTGAAGTAATTTTATTAAACCTTGTTGAGCCTCGGAGGGAGGCAAAGAACGAGCGATCTGGAGAGCTATCCCCATCTCGCTCTGCGCTGTTGAGATACAGCTTTGTAAAATGGAATATTTATTGAGGAAAGGCAGGAGCTCCTGAGTGCGCTCAGGGGAGCCGTTATCCAGAATCGAGGAGATTTGTTTCTGCTCCGATTCGGAAGCCTGCTCGAGTAAAAGAAGGATCGGAAGCGTCCGCTTGCCCGATGAGAGGTCTGTTCCCAGGGATTTACCTGAAAGCTGCTCCGTGGAGAAAATATCCACGCAGTCGTCGTAAATCTGATAAGAGGTTCCGAGGGATAGCCCGTATTGCCTTAATTCTGAGGCAGTTTCTGCCGGTGCGTTCGCGAAGACCGCTCCCAGCTCTGCCGCCAGTGCGAAAAGCTCGCCCGTTTTCAGGGCGATCACCTTGAAATACTCCTCCAAAGAGGGGACTTTGTCCGAATGGAGCGATTGAAGCGTCTCGCCGATGCAAATGCACCGCGCGCTCGAAAGGAGCTTATGCGAAACCTCCTGATTGCCCAGATGGAGCGAGTGGAAGGCCGCATGAGCCAAGATGCAATCTCCCAGGAGAACCGCCGTGCGGTTGCCCCAGACCCGGGAGAGAGTCGGTTGTTTGCGCCGGGTTTCGGCCTCGTCGATCACGTCATCGTGAATCAGGCTGGCCAGATGGATCATCTCCACAACCGACGCAGCCTTAACGGCATACTCATTAAAAGTGCCACAGGTTAACCCGCTGAGCGCGAAGACGGCCGGCCGAAGAAGTTTACCTTGCCCGGAAAGAGCATAAGCAGAAATCTCAGAAAGCTCAGGTATGAAAGATTGTGATTGGGCCAAAAGCTCAGACCGAACGGATTCCAGGAAGGGCTCCACACACGCCGCAACATCTTCCCAATGGATCGCAACGTGCGTTTTCTCGAGGTATGACTCTTTCTCAATGGCCAGTTGTGCCAATGCCGACAACATGCGCACTCAATGTATCTGTAAGACGGAGGCAAGTCAAACCGTTTTGCCCAATCATTTGAAGCGGCGCCTTGCCTTAAGTGGAACACACCGAGGAGGGAAGAACCACGAATGAACACCAATAGACACAAATGATTTTCTGTCTGAGCTGATTCGTGTATGTTCGTGTCTATTCGTGGTTCAGCCTTGATTGCCGCCAAAAGACTGCTTCGTGATGAATTCGATGCGAGTTGCCGGAAAAGGGGAGTGATGCGCGGGGTTTAGGCGGAGGGCGGAGGGATTTTGGCTTTGGCGGATTTGGAGCGGGAGAGATTCTCAAATTGGGAGATGAGGAGTCCGCTCAGGGTCAGGGCCGTTCCCAGGATTGCCAGAGGGGTAATCCGCTCCGAGAGGATCAGGGCCGAGGCGATCACCGCCACGACCGGGCCAAGGTAAATATAGACGCTGGAGCGAATGACGCCGAGCACCTTGATCGCCCAGTTCCAGCTCGCAAAACAGAGGGCCGAGGCGCAGAGCCCCAGAAAGAGGATGTTGAACAGGTTTTGGGGCCGGGCCAGGCGCCCCAAATCCCATTGGAAATCCGTGAAGACAATCGCCGGGAGCATGAAGAGGAGTCCATAGAAAAACCCTCTGCGCGTGACCTGCAAGGTGTTGTAATGAAACTGAGTAAGTTTGCGGATCAGGACCGAGTATAATCCCCAGACGACCCCGGCCAGAATCGCCAGGAGGTCACCCTTCGGATTGAGCTTCAAAGCATGGGTTCCATTGATATGAATCAGCAGGATTCCGACCATGGCGATCAGGAAGCCAACGAGGAAGCGCCGGGTGAGCTTCTCATCCTTGAGTAAAAAATGGGAACAGATCGCCACGAAAAAAGGAGTCAGCGAGGTGATGACGCCCACGTTGGAGGCGTAGCTGTAGGTCAGGGCGATGTTTTCCAGGAGGAAATAGAGGGTGATCCCGGTGAGGCCGATTCCGGCAAAATACCATTCATGACTGCGGCACTGGAGCTTCATGGGCCGTGGATTGAGGAGGAAAAGAGCGAAAAGACCGATCATGAATCGGAAAACAAGAATCTCGACGGGAGTGAAGCTCCTGAGCAGGACTTTCGTGGAAACAAAAGTCATTCCCCAAATCATCATGGTCATTAGGGCGACCAAGTGACCGGCTATGATTCGATTTTTTGACAACGCTTTATCCAGAGCCTTGTTCCGGAGCCTGCTCTATCGGCAAAGATGGGAGTTTACTGGAGAGAAGGTTCAGAGTCCAATGAAAAGCGAAAATGAAATGCCGGAACAAGCAGAACCACGAATGAACACCAATAGACACAAATGATTTTCTGTCTGAGCCTATTTGTGTTTATCAGTGTTCAATGCTGGTTTTGTGATTACAGCACGAGCCTTTCCCATTCAAGTTTCGCCCGTTTGAAGTTCAGAATCAGGCCAACTTTCAGGCCGGTGATCTTCAGGTAATTGAGTATCTGTCCTCGTTCCACATCGGTGATTTTTTCAATGGTCTTGGTATCGACCACAATTTGGTCAAAAGCGATCAAATCAGGAATATACTCACCTACCTTAATCGACTTATAGATCACATCGAAACGCTGCTGTTGGCGAAACGGGATATTTTTGAGTCCGAACTCCACTACCAACGCATTTTCATATGGTTTTTCCAATAGGCCATGTCCAAGCGTATTCAACACCTCCATGGCAGAGCCCACAATTCGGAAGACTTCCTCCTTCAATAACAATTCGTGTTTGTTCGTGTTCATTCGTGGTTCAACCTTTTTTCTTGCCTTATTGGTGTTTGCTCGTGTCGATTCGTGGTTCAACCTCTTATTTTGCCTTGGGGAGCCAGGTGCAGACTTTTTTGCCCTGCCAACCATTGACCGAAGAGTAGTCGATCATACGGATGGGGCCCTGGACCGTTGGGATAATGAATTCGATACGAGTTGTCGGAAGCATGGGAGTGGTGCGGACGGCATCCACAAAGCCATTAGGGTCGGCCAGGATTGTGACGGGTTGATTGTATCTCGGGTCGGTATTTTCATCCCGGGCCAGGACCAGAGGGCCCCAGGTCAGCGCCTGGAAGTCGTTGCCTTTGGGGTTGCTGCCCTTGGGTGCGTCGATCACCATGCATTTCATATCGAAAGTGATTTCCACTTTGTCCGTGGTTTTCCACTTGCGGTTCACCCGGAAATATTCTCCGGAATCGGGGCGGTATTTCCTGCCGTTGATGCTCACCTGTGTCTTGGCGCTCCAGGTGGGGATGCGGAGGCTGAGGGTGAATATTTCGCTTTGCTCCGGGGAGACGTGAATGAGGACCTTTTCCGAAAGGGGATACTCGGTGACGAAATCCAGTTTCAGTGGGCGACCGGAGGGCGTTTTGAGGCTGAAATTGCCGGCATTATAGAGATTGACCACGGGGCCTGTTGCCGAAGTCATCACTGCGATGTAGGGGATATAGGCCAGTCCCATGGGGCCATTGAGATTGCAGCAGGTGACGGTGAGATCGTCAAACTTCCAGCCCCAGCCCTGATTGGTCACTTTTTCGCCGTTGAGCAGGTTGACGTAGCTGAAGCCGTCGCCCGTGGGTTTCATGGCTCCGAGCAGGCCGTTATAGATATATTTCTCGATATCATCAGCCGGAGCGGAATCGCCTTCGAGCCGCAAGAGCTGGCTGCAGAACTTGAGCCAGGTAACACCCACGCAGGTTTCCATCATGCGGGTAATGTCGGGATTTGTTTGCTCAAAGGCCGTATTGTCCCAGGCTTCTCCGTAGACATTGGGATGGTAGGGTTGGTCACCGCCGGCATTGCCGATAATGGTAATTTCCTGAGAGCGGATATTGCGGTAGAGATTCTGGGCCGCCTCTTTCCAGCGCGGATTGCCCGTGACCCGGTAGTATTCCACCAGTCCTTCAAAGAGCGACATCATTTCATAGGCCTTGGGATAGGGTCCGCCCATTTTGTGCGGAGGCACATTGTCCAGGGCTTGTTGAAAGAGGTTATAGCCTTTGCTGCCGCCGCCCACTTCCACGATGTAGCGTGCAAATTCCAAATAGCGCGGGTAGCCCGTCAGTTTATAGAGGCGCATGATGGGCTCCAGGAGTGTGGAGGATTCGATATGGTTGGGGCTCCAACCCAGTTCGGTGACTGGCGTTTTGGGCGGCTCGCCGATTTGGGTAATGAGGCAATCGGCCTGGCGGACCATGCAAGCCAGCACCTCCGGGTCGGCCTCCACCTGTTCGTAATATTCTTCCAGACCGAGGAGGACGTATTTACGCTCCCAGAGATCGCCTCCGCCGCTATCGGGCTGCATCTCCACGGGCATACAACTGATGCTGCCATTGGCCCGCTCGGTTGAAAGTAAATCCCGGACGGTCGCGGTCATGATTTTTTTGAGCTCCGGGTCGCGCGTGTAGCGATAGAACATGCAGCCGGAGCGGACCGACTTGCCCCACATTTCGCCCAAGGCAAACTGAGGCCGGCCGGTGCGGAAAAACTCTACGAACTTGGGGTAGGGGACGACGCCCTTATTCCAGTGCTCAATGGAATTCTGAATGTTTTGCTCCAGGTAGCCGGATAACTGAACCGAGCCCGAAGAGAGCGGGTATTGAGTATCGCGCACTTGGGCATCGCCTCTGAATTCCACGGCCGAAGCCGAGGCGCAAAAGAGTCCCAGGGCCAGAACCAAACCTTTATAAGAACATCCGCTTTCAAAAAATGACTTCATAACAGCTGCGTTATTATAAGAATGCGCCCGGGAAAGGTCGAGAATGAAGAAAACTTCATCCCTCTTTCCCGGGCGTATTTGTTGCTCAGGGAGATTATTCGCTTATTTTTTTATAAGTGATAATTAGCGCCTCGGGCACCTGCTGAGACACGACACGGAGACCCTTATCCATTAATTTGCTGCCGGTCACGACCGACTCGGAAGAGTCATCCACGCTCTTAATCAGATATTCGGCTTCCGGCTCCAATCCATGCAGCTTGAGCCTCACGGATTCGTAAACGCTCTCGGCATGGCGGAAAGCCTGAACCACTCCGGCCTTCATATCCGGACGGTCAAATTGCCATGCGACCCACTGGGTTTCATCCAGAGAATAGGGGGTCAGAGGATAATAGTCACCCACGTAGAACGGCTTCAGCGTGGTCCAATCCTTCATCACTCTGCGCTTGGCAGTGTAATCGGCATCCTCGGGCCGCATATCAAAGCATGAATTGACGAAGGGGCAGATCGTAGAGCGGCTCCGGTAGGTGTCGTCATCGCGTACACCTGTTCCAAAGAGAGGAATCCAGGAGGCCATTCCGTAGGTGTGTCCCTGGTTGCCGACCGGTTCGAAGATATAATCGCTGCGCAACAGAGGAACAGAGCGGCGCATCGTCTCCAGGTCATTGCGTCTGCCGCCGCTGGCACAGGAATCAATTAACATATCGGGGTGGCGCTTGAGCAATTCATCCCAGTAGGCGAGATAGCCCACGACATATTTGTTTTCGGTGATTCCCTGGCGGTCGGGAGAATCCGTTTTCCTCCAGTATTGCAGAGGAGCGATATTGTAATCCTGGCGATAGAGGTCAATGCCCTGGCTGACAATGAGGCCATCAATATGATTCACCAACCAATTCCACGCTTCCGGGTGGCCCAGGTTGAGTAAATCCTGATTGCTCTGGCCGTCTTTCAACATCCAATCCTGATGATTCTCGTAGAGCCATGTCTTTGGGGTCACGCGTTCGGGTTCAAACCAGACGATGGATTTCACCCCTTTTGTGCGGGCGTGATCGGTAATCTCGCGCAGTCCTTTGGGGAAACGCTTCGTATCCACTTCCCAGGTTCCCGTGTTGGGCCAGCCCCATTCATTGACGTACCATCCGGCATCCATCCACCAGTAGTCGAGCTTGATGCCTTCTTCCAAATAGCGGTTGACGAAATTGATCTGGCTGGCCGTGTCGGCTTTGATCATCTCGGCATATTGATGGGAACTGCATGCGGCCCAATGCAGAGGAGGCAATTCGCCATACGGATGGGGAACATTATGGGCAAGCATCCAGCTTCTCCAGACGTTCTGGGAGTCGAGATAGGTTCCGCTCCAGAATTGCACGACGATCAGAGGAGTCCTGATCTCTTCGCCCGGATTGAGATAAAGATGGGTCTGCTCCTGGCCGGCCGCAACTTTGATTCCTTTGGTCCCATTGGGGCTCACGACCGAGGAGAAATCAGCGGCCCACTGTCCTGGCCAACCGACAACGACAATGGCGCCGCCATTACCGGGATATTCCAGATTGAAATAGGGGTACTGGCCATCGGTCCCGCGTCCGCCATCGGAATTGAGATGTTTGACCACATCCTGCCCGAGCGTAGTCGTATAGGGTCTGTAATCATCGTTTCTGGAGGGCGAGCCCGTGTGATGATGGAGCACAGGGAAATGGGCGTTTTTCCCGGGCAAGGTGATGTCTACGCCCTGGATATTGGAGAGAATCGGAGTTTTCGCTTCGCCTGTATTTTTGAAATAGACGGTCCATTCGATGGTCGGGTAATCCTTGTATTCAATGGCCTGGCAGCGGACCTGCAAACCGCTTTTGGTATCCGTCCAAACCAGTTCATGCTGCAGGCGGTTTGCATCAAGGCTCTTTTGGGAACGGGTGAGATTCCATTCTTTCAGGAGCTCAGCCGAGGGTTTCCCGTCATAATTGAAAGAGAAGAAAGGTTCCGTGGAAAGAGCTTCTTCGGCCGGAGCGATAAAGGGCAGGTCATCAAGCCAGACGGAGGAACCATTTTCCAATTCCACCCTGGCATTGGCCCAATCTGCCTGATCACAGGAGATATCGCCGCAGGAATCCACCAGCAGAACAATCTCCTTTTCTCCGTTCAGATCCAGAGATAAAGGGAGCGACCCCTTGCCCTCGTTCATCTCATCGGAGCGGTAAAGCTCTTTGTCTCCCGCGCGGACGATGAATTTGACGGAGCCCCGGCCTCCGGAGGTATCGGAATTGCTGTCGACACCGATCTCTGCATTAAATTTTTTCCCGGCGGCGGGCAACCGCACCAGTACGTGGCTCTGGGCATGGCAGTAAAGGCCCCGGGTGAACTGAGTTCCGGAGATATTCATCGGTTTGCCGTTACGCTCCCTTTTTTGGACGGGGTCGTTATTGGCGTAAACCACAAGCCCTTCGGTTTTGGGCATCGAGAGAGACTTGCCTTCCAGTTTGGCCGAAGCCCAGACGCGTGTTTGTGCTAAATCTACGGGAGCAACCGTGACGGCAAGTGCCGAACTGGCGGCATAGCCAGCGAAAGCAACTAGTGCTAAAGCGCTAAGCTTCTTAAAATCCTTACCATAACTACTCATACAAGGCAGAGTATAGTCAGAATCGGAGCCCCAATCCAAGATTTAACATAATCTCCCCGACCGCCCTTTTTTGAACCACGAATGAACACAAAGGGACACAAATGAAGAAAGAACACTGGAACCACGGATAGACACTGATGAACACAAATGCTTATCTGTACATGCCTGATTCGTGTTTGCTGATCTCTATTTGTGGTTCTGACATGCAAGATTCCGTGATTGAGAGGGATATCTATTTTTCGGTGCGTTCATTTTGAGGCAATAGGCACATTTCTTTAGGATTGATTTTTATCAAGAGTTATTATACCATCAATCAATTGTGATGAGATATGAAATCGTGTTTTCTACGGCCGACTTGTGGGATGTGCCATTAGTGGTGCAATGGGTTCGTTTCCATATCACATCATTTTTAAACATAAAATGCAGGAGAAGAAAATGAGCGAAAGTAAAAGCAAAGGGGTTATTTATATTCTTACAAACCCATCATTCAAAGAATATGTTAAAATTGGGTATGCGGACAATATTGAAAATAGGTTGAATGAGTTAAATAAAAGTGAAACCATTCCGTATGCGTTCAGGGTGTATGCTATTTATGAAGTCGATAGACGCCTGACGGATATAGAATTGCATAAACTCATTGATTCATTGAACCCTGATTTGCGTACTGTTGAAACCTTTGATGGCAAAAAAAGGGAGAAAGAATTTTATGCAATGTCGCCTGAGGAGGCTTATTCTCTCCTTGAGAGTATCGCAAAAGTAAGTGGTACTTCTTGCAGATTGAAAAAGATGAAACCGGAGGGCCACGAGATTCTCGATGAAAAAGTGGCCGAAGAAGTTAAAGAGGAGAGTGAGCGGAGAAAACCCTGGAGTTTTTCCCAGTATGGTATTCCAATAGGGAGTGTACTGGTTTCGTGTGAACGGCCGGGTAAGACTGTTCGAGTCGTTGATGAAAAGCACGTTGATTATTATGGCGAAACGCTTTCGATGAGCGCTGCTACAAGTAGAATTCTTGAGGAGGAGGCTCCTTGGCAAGGGCCAAAGCATTTTACCTATAACGGAAAAAAATTAACTGATATCAGGAAAGAAATCGAAGATAATACCCCAGAAGATAGCAAGGAATGAGCGACAAGGTCTCTGTTCGTTTTTTCAATGATCGAGAAGTTCGTGCCGTTTGGAGCGAAGCCGACTCGCGCTGGTTTTTTTCGGTTTTGGATGTGGTTGGTGTGCTGCGGGACGAGGGTAATTATGAGAAGAATCGTAATTATTGGAAATATCTCAAGGCCAAGCTGAACAAAGACGGAAATGAACTGGGTAGTGCCACTACCCAGTTGAAGTTGACCGCACCGGATGGGAAAAAGCGTCTTTCGGATGTACTGGATGCGGATGGCGTTATCTCTCTGGCTAAAGTATTCCCAAGCAATAAGGCAAATCGTTTCATTGAGTGGTTCATCAATAGCGATGAATCGATTGACGGCAGAAGTAAATCAAAAGCGTATGCCTTATTCGAAAGTACTTTTTTGAACAGCCTCGAAGTCGGCACAACAAAGGGCTTGCAGCAAATTCATGCTTATTTGTTTGGCGGGCTTTATGATTTTGCCGGGCAAGTCCGCACTCAAAATATGAGCAAGGGAGGCTTTCAATTCGCGAACTCCAGATTTCTGGAAAAGACGCTTTCGACCATAGAAAAAATGCCGGAAGATTCCATCTCCGCAATTATCGATAAGTATACGGAAATGAACGTCGCCCATCCTTTTATGGAGGGAAACGGCAGGGCGATGCGTATCTGGCTCGACCTGATGCTGAAGAAGAATTTTAAATGCTGCGTTGACTGGAGTAAGATTGATAAGAAAACGTATCTGGAATCCATGACCAGGAGCGTGATTGATAATTCTCAGCTGAAAAACCTGATTCAAAATGCGTTGACTCAGAGGGTAGATGACAGAGAAGTATTTATGAAAGGAATTGATTACTCCTATTACTACGAGGAGGAGTGAGACTTCCCACATCATCCCCATTTCGGTGCGTTCATTTTGAGGCGAGGTGGAAATGAACTGGGTAGTGGGACTACCCAGTTGAAGATGAAGCGATACGAATGGGGAAGACGTTATCGATAAATTCTGAAATACAGACCCTCTTGCGCTTCAAGGAAGAGAGGATTATCGGCTCGCATGATGATCAGTTGATTTCCATTTTTCAGAGCCACGACCTCTTCCCAGATAATGGGCTCGGCCAGCGAGGTGGTCGCCTGCACATTGTAGGTACCTGCAAGATCGTTCAATTGGATGACGAAAGCATCCGCTCTCATTTCGTAGCCCGTAATCGTGACGACATCCACCGAGGGTAGATAATTGCTGCTACCCGGGGAAGCGGTCGTCGGGAAGGAGACGATTTCAGTATCGCCATCGGGTAAACGTCCCTCGGAGACTCCCTGAATTTGCGGGCCGAAAACAACGCTGTCGATCAACACCCCGATCGGAGAAAAGAGACCGAGGGATTCACCCGTTCTTTTCAGTGCAAAACCTGCATGATTTTTCCCTGCCGTAATTTCTCCGGTCGCGAAGAAAAGGGCAAACCCCGATTCCACGCTTCCGATAAATGAGAGCGGTGCAATGGGCGACTTGAATGGATTGAGCAGATCATCCGAGAGATAAAGTCCACCCAGTGCAACGGGTGATGAACCGGAATTGTAAATTTCGAGCCAGTCATCCCCCTTCGTCGGAGAAGCCATCCATTCATTGATGCGTAAGAGCGAAGGATCGCCCAATGTCGCTTTTTGATTGGATTCTCCCGAGGTCGGGATATTCAGTGCCCATTGCCCCATTCCATCGGGAGCTCTGCCGATCGAATAACCGGCGGTTTGCAAACCATATTGGACCGCATCTATCAACCCGCCGCCGTTCTCCTTCGTGTTGAAAATGTACAAGCCTTTACCCTCCGTCGAGAGAGGAATCGTGATGCTGAGCTCCGTAGGAGAAGGAGTCACGCCCACACAGGGTAGCTTCAGGAATGATTTTGAATTCAGGAGCGTATTGGTCGGGAACATCCATTTATAGGGAGCCGCCGGATCATCGGTGAAACCGACGTTGGATAAATCGATCGGATAATCCGAGGGATTATAGAATTCGACATAATCCGCTGCACTCCCAAGGGACATCACTTCATTGAGCTGAACCACACTCGCGCTTGAGGCGACGATGTTGGTGGTCAGTTGTGAGGCGGTCATCGCCATACCCCAAACGAAATCGGTGCTGCCTTCGTTGACCTGGTGAACTTCGGCTGCAATCACATTTTCTCCCTGATTGAGAGAGATGCCTTTCAAAGTGACACTCTCCTCGTCAGCGTTGCCGACGCCTGTGCCTGCGAATGTTTCATATAAAGGAACGCCCGGAGGCATTCTATTCGTGTAAATGGGCGCGCCGTTCAGATAAATAACGGCACCATCATCCAGCACGGTCGTGATGTCCAATATGGCATCGGTCAGACTCTTCTCCATCGTGAAAGAAGTTCTGAAATAGTAGGTCGATCTGCCGAGTGTCATCGGGGTCTGCAAACCGGGTGAGGGTAGGGAGGAACTTTCCACGCCCAGGAGCCCGGGGCCGCTCATCCATTGAGAGTCATCATACTGCGTGCTCATCCAGTCGATTCCGTCGAGGCTGCCCTCCTGGTAATAGCGCCACTGATCTCCCAGGGCTAACAAGGGGAAGGAGTCTGAGATGACAACAGTACTTTCATTACCCCCGGATTCCATATTCGGATAGCCGGGCGTGGGCTGGCTGAAAGAGACGATCCTGTCACTCCCATCCGGTGAGCGTCCCTCAGAAATATTGGTGAATTGGCTTCCGTACTGAACCCGATCGATGACGTTAGAATCGGAATCGGAAAGCAGGATGATTCCCATTTCCGCGTTCAATTTGAAGGGAAGATGATCCACTCCCAGCTGAGGTTTCTCATCCGCATAAAAGAGTATCCGGCTGCCGGCAGCGACGAAGCTCAGCTCCGGGACGCGATAGTGCATGGGAGAACCGGCGGAATTTGATAGATAACATCCTCCAAAATTGATGGGCTGAGAGGTCCTGTTATAGAGCTCAATGAAGCTCTCGGGCATGATAAAATTCCCGTCGCACATCCACTCATTGATACATAATCCGGCGGCGGAGCTTAGCGGAATCTGCTCATTGGCCGCACCGAAAGATGGCACACAGAGTGTCCAGGCCGATTCATTAATTCTGCCTAAAGTATAGTTTGCCGCCTGAATCCCGTAGGAGACGCTATCGAGGAGTTTTCCACCATGATCTGCAGCACCATGAAGGTAGAGATTTCCTCCGTGCTTTTTGAGTTCAAAGCCCAGAGAGTCATAATCTCCAACTCTGGAAAAACCACCCTCCAGAACGATGAATTCACCGGCTCCCAACACCGTGTTCTCGGGGAAGGTGTACCAGTGAGGAATATCGAGCGAGGTGGTCAAGCCCATGCCGGAAAGATCCGCCGGTGCCGTCCCGAAATTAAAAAGCTCGACCCTGCTGTGAATTTTTCTTCCGGAGACATCGATAACCCCATCATCCGTCGAAATCTCGTTGATACGTACAGTGACCTCTGAGAGCGGATCGTACTGAGAATCGACGGTCCAGGTCGCGGAACGGGTGATGCACAAGGGTCCCCACAATTCGGGGTCATTCTGATAAAAGCCGACATCGCTTTTTCCAATGACCTCCACGTAATGGGGTCCATCCTGCAGGTCATTTATCTCGATGGGGGTATGGCTCGAATACTCCTGGCTCCATTCTCCGCCATCCAATCTCCAGCGATAATGCGTAAAGCCTGAACCCAGGGGGAAATCGGGAAGGTTCAGAGATTCTTCGATAATGAGGGGTCCGACATGGAATGTCGCACTCTTCTCATTCGTGATTTTATTGGGTGCGGGCGACAGATAAATTCCGCGTCCGACAACCGCTCCCATATCCGCGCCGTAGATGCCTGTTTTAATCGCAGGAGAAATGGGGTTTAGGCTTAGCCAATCCCACATGACTTGCGCCTGATCGAAGTTCTCGAAAAATGTTTCCTCGAGAACCGGAACATGTTTGAAAACGGGATCAATCAACTTGTTATTTCCGCCGGGGCCGGTCCAGGCCATGGGGAGGATATTGTTCGTAAAAGTGACCCGGCTGAAAGCGGGATCGTAATCGCGGACCAATTGTTCGATATTAACGATAATGTTGCCTTCCAAATAACATCCTTTGCCGTATTCGGCGTTAGGGTCTGCCAGGTTAATCACGCCGGATTCCGAATCGCCGCCGCCTTCTTTGGTGGAATGCACGATCGTATTGCCGATCGCCGTATAGTAATTACCTATCTTCGCCGTGATGGCACTGTCGCAATCGTAGAAGATATTTTTAATGACGGTGATTTCAGAGGTGCCATAAGTTCCCCTGACGCCGCCGGAAACCGCAGATGAGCTGTTGCCTGTCGAGGGTCCCTGATGCGCATGTAAAAAGATATTGCCTTCGACCCAAGCATCGGCTCCATCCAAATCCAGGATATCGTCTTCGGAGCCAAAAAAGACATTGTTGATGAATTGAACCAGCGGCTCGGAAGCGCCGCGGTCTCCTCCCGTGTAATCAACCGTATCATTGTAGCCCCTGGGCATGCCGAAAAAACAATTCCGGAAAATTCCCCGACCGCCTTCCTTAATTCCTCTATCCCCGTGGACCGGCTCGAAAGTCGAGCCAGCTTCTACATTGGGAAAGAAGCAGCCATCCACGAGAAATGAGGAATCCTCCACACTCAGATACGGCCGCCTGTTATTGGCAAATATCGTATTTTCCAATCTCAGTGTACCTCCGTCTACCTCGATACAGGTCGACGCATTATTATGAAAATAGGCATACGATATAACCGTTTCAGGTGAACCGACCGAACCAAAAATCTTAACGCCGCCCCAACGGGTGGTGACTCCCGGCTCGGACAGGAAGGAAACCATTTTACCTTTCTCGCCTTCCACCTTCAGGATTCCGCCATCCTGGACGATCAGGTCA
Organism: Verrucomicrobia bacterium UBA1412; assembly: GCA_002305615.1. Lineage (GTDB taxonomy): Bacteria > Verrucomicrobiota > Verrucomicrobiia > Limisphaerales > UBA1412 > UBA1412. The sequence continues at coordinate 18,107 of DBPU01000012.1, forward strand.
AGGCTCGGATTCATATAGACGGTCGTCCCGGCTTCAATTCGCAGTGTAACGCCGGC
>DBPU01000051.1 GCA_002305615.1 Verrucomicrobia bacterium UBA1412
GCAGGATGCCGATGGGAGTCCTTCCCCGGTTTACTCAATTGCCAGCGGTCTGGATTATCCGGGCGTAGGCCCCGAACACGCTTTGTGGAACCAGATCAAGCGTGTCAAATATGTTACGGCGACCGATGAAGACGCGGTGGATGCGTTCTTCAAGCTCTCCCGCTACGAGGGCATCATTCCGGCTCTGGAATCGGCTCACGCCATCGCTTACGCGATCCGGCGCGCCCGTCAATCCAAGACCGGCGCCATCCTGGTCAACTGCAGCGGTCGCGGCGATAAAGATGTCGATTACGTGATCGAGCACTACGGCTATGGGGATAATTATAAATTCCCCGAAAACCAGTAAAGGTCGGCTTTCGAACTTTTAGGGTAAAGACGCTTGTCGCGGGAGAGGGAGGTGCTTTTCAAGGCTTCTCGATTTTGCGGAGCGTCTTTACTGTTTTTAGAGAATAAGAGCCCTCTGGCAGGGAGGAGATTTAAAAAATGGCCGGAACTATTCATGAACCCACGACTCGGGAAGGCTCCTGCCGGGGGATTATCTTCCGGCTCTATCCCTATTCGGATACGAGCCTCATCTTCCACGTATTGAGCGAGGAGCTGGGTCTGATTTCTCTCATCGCCAAAGGGGCACGGCGGCTTAATTCCTCTTTTGCCGGGAAGCTGGATTTATTTTACCTCTGTCAGTTCGAGTTCATCCCCAGCAGGAAATCCGATCTCCATACTCTCAAAGAGGTGCAGCTCGTGGATGCGCACCCGAATTTGACCCGGAACTATGAGCTCCTTTGCGACGTGAACGCCAATGCCCGAGCTCTGGAGCGCCTGATTGAGCGGGGAATACCTGTCCCGGAGCTCTTCGCCCTCTTCAGCGATTATTTAAAATATCTGCCGACTCATGCCGAGCCCAAACTGGGGAATATTCTCTTCCGGATACGGCTNNAATGCGCCGAAGTTCGACCGGATGAGATTATCCGAGGAGCGAATGGAGCTGATCCTCAATCTGCTCAAGAAAGATTGGGAGGAGCTTCTGACTCTTGCCCCCGGCAAAGAAGATCTGCATTTTCTCGAGTATGTGGCCGAAGCACATCTCAGGGATTGTTCGCGCTGAGAATTGTCCCGGCCCCGAGAACCGTTGGCCCGTCATAAAAGACGACAATCTGGCCCGGAGTAACCGAGATCTGCGGAGTGTCGAAGCGCACACATACTTTTGAGGGGTCGGACTCCAAACGCACGAGCTCTGCCGGTGCGGCCTGATGGCGCTGGCGAATTTGCGCCTCCACACGCAGCGGCGTCTCTGGCGCATGGGGCAGCGACACCCAGTTGAGTTGGTCGGCCACGAGTTCCCGTGCATATAAATCTTCCTTCCTTCCCAGCGTCACCGTATGAGTCTGCGGGTCGATCTTGAGAACGTAAAAAGGAATCCCGCCGCCGATGCCGATGCCTTTGCGCTGGCCGATTGTGTAATGGATAATCCCGCGATGGCGGCCCAGAACTTTACCTTCCGAATTGACGAAATTACCCGGTGGGCACACCTTATCCCTGAATAGAGGGGAGTAATCGTCGCAGGCGATGAAGTCCTGGCTTTCGCTGCGTTCCAGGAGCTCGGTCCAGCCCAGTTTGCGGGCGGTTTCCTGGGTCTCTTCTTTGCGGTAGCCGCCCAGAGGCAGAATCAGATTGCTCAGTTGCTCCTGGGATAGATGCGAAATGAAATAGGATTGGTCTTTGGTAGGGTCGACGCCGCGGGAGATTTCGTAGCGTTGGCTCCCGGGGTTAAAGCTCACTCGCGCATAGTGGCCGGTGGCGAACCGGTCAAAAGAGATTCCCTGCCTGCGTGCCTCTTCCTGCAAGAGACCGAATTTCATCGTGCGGTTGCAGTGGATGCACGGATTGGGGGTGCGCCCGGAGAGATATTCGGAGCGGAAGTAATCGATCACGTTCTTGCGGTATGCCTCTGCCAGATTCAGACGCAGGTGAGGGATGCCGATTCGCTCGGCAGCCCTGCGTGCCGCTTCGATATTGAGCGCCTCGCGCGGTCCGAAACAGCCTGAGCGCTCCGACTCCGGAATCGGAATAGAGCCGTCATAGATGCTCATGGTGGCGCCGACTACGTTCCAGCCTTCTTCCTTGAGCAGCCAGGCCGCGATGCTTGAATCCACTCCGCCGCTCAGGCCGATAAGGACGGTCCCTTTGCTCATCTTCATTGCGGATTGTCTGCGTTTTTTACGGTTCCGGATTCCTCAGGAGCACTCTGCATAACCTTTGGGTCCTCTTGTTCTGTCTCATTCGCGTTTTCTACAACAGGTGTCGCCAGAGGGATTACTGCCGGGGTCCGGGCCGAGGTGCTCTGGACCTGTTGAACGGAAATAGGCTGATTGTATTTTTGGTCATGCACGATCTTAAATTCACCCACACCCGTCGCAATAAACTGCACGCCGATACAGACCATGATGAGGCCCATGATGCGTGTCATGGCGTCGATGCCCTCGGGGCCGAGGAATTTTTTAATCCGGTTGGAGGTCCGCAAGACCAGGAAACAGAGTACACCCACGATGATGATGGCCAGCGAAGAGCTCGTGTAGCTGTAGATTCTCTCAGACCAGCTCTCCTTGGAGGCATTGATAGCCGAGATGGTCATAATGGTCGCTAGAGTTCCGGCTCCGGCCATGCTGGGGAAAGCCAGCGGGATGACGGCATAGTTGACGCTCGATTGACTGGCCGAATTGGGGTCGATTCCGTCCGGATTGGGTGAAGGGAAAAGCATACTGAAGCCCAGAAAAGAGACCACCAGACCGCCGGCGATCCTCAATGAAGGCACCGAGATGTTAAAGAAGTGCAGGAAGAGAGTCCCCAGGAAAAGAGCGACCAGCATGATGATCGTAGCATTCACACAGGCTTTATCACCCAGTTTTACTCTCTCTTCCATTGTCATGCGGACCGTGAGAGATAAGAAAAGGGGTACCGTGCTAAACGGATTGACCATCGGGAAAATTGACCCGACATAAGCTATGCAATCTTTGATGTACTCCATATTACACCGCAGTCTCTAATCTATCTGCAATTAGCTTAAAATCAAGGGCAAAAGTATTTGGAAGCCTTTTCCCGCAAGGCTTCGAAGAGAGCTTCCATGTTTTCGACTTTTGAAAAGCTCTCGGGAGAGTCGGGACTGAGCAGCCCGAAACCGAGACCGTAAGCCGGGCCGTTCATCACGCACAAATCGCTCCGGCTTTCCTCGAGCTGACGGCGGGCCTTCGCGAGAAGTTCGGGGAGAGTTCCCTCCACTTCATATTTCCAGCCGACAATGAAACCCTTGGGGAAGAGCTCCCGGAGTTGCGGAAGGATTTTGGGTGTCGGGACCAGCTCCGCCAGAAGAGGACGCTGGTTGCGGCTGGAGAATTTGCCCGAGTGCAGCTCTTCCAGAGAGCCATCCTCACGCTTTTCGTAGATTTTCCCGAAACCAAAATCGTTCACCGCCGCGGCGTGAAAAATAGCGCAAGGCTGATCGGTCGCCAGAGAGCGCAATTTCTCGAGCAGATCCGATGGAGTGCTGAAGCTCTGAACCTCCAGTGTACCTGCCGCCTGAAACGTGGAGGCCAATCCTCTCAGGAGGTAAATCCGGGCTTCCGGCATCCGCTCCTGCAGATAATCGGCCAGGCAGCTGCCCAGCCTCCCTGTGGAGAAATTGGTCAGGCGCCTGACGTCGTCGAGGGATTCAAACGTCGGGCCGGCCGTAACGATGCACTTCATCATGTCTTTTATTGTAAGATGTTATTCTTGGGATGCGGGGCTCACCAGGAAGAGCGCGCTCACCGGAGGCAGAACCAGGCGCACCTCCGTAAAGATCGAGCCCTCTTTTTCGAAATGGGTGAACCCGATTTTTTCGACCTGTCCGTTGGAGGGATCCCAGATTTCCGGCGTATGTTTGCCTGCCAGCGTGATGGGAGCCGTGATCGGTTCATCGGTGGAATTGGCCACGAACCAGAGGTGATGATTCTCCTTCACCTTGTGTAGGTAGGAGAGCATCCCCATGCCGCCGGGAGAGCCCGCGCGCAAATCGGCCGGGAAGCTGACATCGGGCGTGGCAAGGGCTGAATCAAGAATTTGCCGCAAAGTCGCCGCAGTCGGCTGAGGCATGAAAAAGGCTTTTCCACCGCTGGGGTGGCTCATGCGCGTATAGGGAGTCACCTGCGCGACGGCGTCCGGGGCCGAGTTTCCGAACTGAACCGATTTCAACTTCTGCCAGGAGCCGTTGACTTTTTTGTGAGGGGCCAGAGTCCGGGTGTGGGTGGATATCTGCCACATGTAGGAGTTCTGGGTATCGGCTGCACGGAAGGTGATGCCTGCAACGCTGCTGCCAGCGTCAAAATCGCATTCAATTGCATAGTCTTTCCACTCTTTGCCGTCCCTGGCGAGCAGGAGCTGGTTTTCAAAAACATGAAGTTCCCCGTCTTCGATATTCGTGTTGGCATCGGGATTTTCCCACTGATCAAGCCCCTGAGAGAAATCGTCCCGGAAGAGAATGCTCCCATCGGCCGCTGTGACTTTGAGGTTATCAAAGCGGGAGCGCTCACGGGTGGCCTGGCGGAAGCCGACACTCCCGGCGCTGAAGCTCTCATCCTGAGTGGTGTCGATCAGCGTTCCATCCAGATAGGTCCGGATGGTTTTGCCCGAGACCTCGATTTTCAGGTGGTGCTGTGTGCTCTCTTTAGAGGGCTGGTTGAGGGCATCGCCTCCGAAGATGGAGAGAATCGTTCGCCGTACATCGGCATCGTGTCCGGGCTCGGCAGAGAAAGAGGGAAGCTGAGTCGAGGCAATGACCGTTCCGCCCGATTCATAGAATTGCTGAATCTTCTGCAGATTGCTCCAGTGAATCGTATTGCCTCCGGGGATCATGAAAACCTTATAATCTTCGTAATTCACGCGGTTATTCATGTGAAGCGTATCGCCCCGGACTTCGCATTTGCCGTCCAGCACTTCCGGATGCACAAAGGTGAAATCGCGGCGCACATCCCCCACGAGGTAGCGGCTCAGTACCTGGAAATCACATTCGGGGTAAGTATAGAGCCCGAAGCGGGAACCCATTTTCTGCGGCTCATCCATGCGGTAATTGGCCTGGAGCGAGGCGATGGGGTAGAGGATGCCGATATCGGCAACGTGGCGTCCGCCCTGAAGCATCATGCTGATGCGCGCGGCCCAGGTGTTGTAATGCGGCAGTGCGGGGCCCAGACGCGGATTGCGCCAGGAAATTTCCGGGGGAATGTAAACCGACTTCTCATCAAGCCAGAGCCCATGAGGCAGGAAGAAATTGGCGCCGCGGATAAAGAGCTCCATGCCGCTGCGGTAGAGCATGGCCGCATCCACGGAAGCATCGGGATAATTGCCGTAAATTTCCACCACGGTTACCGGTTTATCGTAGTTATAGGCTGCCGAGCCGATCTGTTTAAAGCCGTCGCGTCCCTGCCCGTAGTAGTGAATGGAATCCATGAGCGGATAATCCATATGCTCATAGAATTTCAGGTTATCGCCCGAGCAGTTCACCGCCTGCGGGTTGTAGTTATCCATCGGGTGGCCGATGGAGACGATCCCGTGCTTGGCGGCCCAGTCGGCAATCGGTTTAACCCAGTTATCGGCCAGCATATCAGCCCGGACACGATGCAGCGCAATTCGCGCGGAGACCGTCTCCGGTCCGATATCGTACCAGAGGGCAGGGTAGTAAGAGGCGGGACTGTAGCCGTGCTTCGCGATAAAGGCGTCATTGTAGGAAGGAGTCCACATCCGGTAGCCGCCGTTGCCGCCGGTCTGCGGGAAAGCGACATCATCAAAGAAGGACATGAAAATCGTCTCACCAAAATACTCGGAAAATCTCCGGTAGCTTTCATCATAGGTGAGCGAGAGGAATTTCTGCACCGAGCCTGCATCCAGGAAGTCGACAAGGTTTCTGCCGCTGGGCACGCAGGTGAAATACATCAATTTCCAGGTGCCTTGGGGTGCACTCCAGAAGAGCTTACCGTTGGCGACGTTTCCCGTAAGGTCGATTCGCTCCAGAGTCTCCGTGTTCATCGCCACGACCGCCATGAGTGTACCCTCCGGGGTACGCTCCTCCAGTGAGGCCGGACCCGTAACGAGCCGCTCTATTTTATTGAGCTGCTTGACGGTATCGTGAGGAAAGGCCTGAGCCATTTTGCCGCCGGCCGAGCCTGTGGGGAAATCGATATCATCATAGAAAACGATTTTCATGCCCAGGCGCCTGGCCGTCTGGAGCATTTGTTCATAACGTTCAAAGTATTCCTCCGTCAGGTAGGTCGGAGTCGTGTTCTTCACCGGCAGGAGGCAGAATCCACCAAAGCCGCTTTCTTGGACAGCGCGGGTCATCTGCTCTTCAATAATCTCGGGCGTCAGATGCCCGTTGAGATGCCAGAGAGGAAGCGGACGGTATTCTTTGTCGGGGTGGGAGAAAACCTCTTTCAAACCGGCTTGAAGGTCCCCGGTGGAGAAAAAAAGGGAGGCTATAACCGCCGCTGCAAAGAGAACCGTTTTTTTATTGCTGAATCTTTTGAACATTATAATCGTCTCGGTCGTTGTCGTGAAATGTTGTTACTTGCGGGGAGCGGGGAATTTACCCGGCATCCACATATCCTCTGCGCTTAACCCGCATTTTTCGATCACTTCCAGAGCATAGCCCAGGTGATCGCCCAGGTCCGGAGAAGCATTATTGGTGCCCAGGGTGAACTTGAGTCCGGCGGCCTTTGCCTTTTTGATAAAGCGTAAGCCGGGGAGCTTCAGATTGCTGTTGATTTCAATGGCGACGTTATTCTTTTTGGCTGCTGCGACGACGCGGTCCATGCGCGCATCGGTCCAGAGCGTTTCATAATCTTTTGCCAGAGCCGGCGGCAGGAAGGTCGGGTTCGCATAAATATCGATCGGCTCAGTCAAGATGCTCTCAATGCCTTCGACCAACATCTCCATGAATTCCTGCGGTTCGCCGACCTCGGTCTCTTCGGGTATCCAGAGGCGCATCCGCTTTCCCTCGCGGTTGAAGAGAGTCATCGAATCGGTGAAGACGTAGTCAAACTGCTGCCGGGTCTCTTTAGAGAACATATTGACCCATTCGCGGCCCTCGGCCTGAACAGCCAGGAAGAACGGGCTGCCTTCGTATTGTTTCAGGAATTCCAGCGCGCCGAAATCATTGGTGATGGGGAATTTCAATCCGCAGTTGGCACCCACGCCGAAATTGACGCCGCTGGCATAGGTGTAATCCTGAAGCATCGGTGCAGTGAACCCGCCTTTGAGGTGAGTATGAAGATCCACCAGCGGGAAACCGGAGGCTGAGAGTTTATCGAACGCCTTCTGTTTGGTATCCGGTTCAGGGGCCCAAATAGTTTCCACTTCATTGGGCAGAGGCTTCACCGCTATGCGACGGTAAAGAACCCGGTTATCACCGCCCATCGCTTGAAACGCGAAGGTTCCCGGCTTCAGGAGTGCGGCTGATTTAGGCTCACGGTAATCGACCACTTTGAGCCCGTTGACTTCGATCGTGACATGGTTTGCCCGGACGCAGATATCCAGATTGAACCATTCGTCGTCGCCGACCAGTTGCTTATAGACGTTGCGCACATTGTAGAGGCTTCCGGTTTTCCGGTGCTCATATTCCGCGCCGCTCTTGGCTTGTGAATTATTGATCAGCACTTTGTAGCCAGGGTGGGGAGCGTCGTCTTCCGCAGGCTGGGTATTGATCAGGATCGCACCCATGGAGCCTGGGGTCGCTTTGGCCTCGATATGCAGGATGTAATTCTCGAACATGCCCTCATTGACGTTGCCGTTGCCGGAGTAAAAAATAATTCCCGGCTTTGTGTTGCTGCAGAGGGCTTCATCCTGAAGCTTCCAGGACTTCTCGCTGCCCATACATCCCTCCATCTCTTTGCTGTCAAAGAGATCGATAAATCCGTTGGCCGCCGTGTAATTATGTCGCGGCTCGCGGCAGATCAGCTCATCAATCACGGCACCGACCTCTGCCGGGGGCATCTTCTCGATCAGATAACGATGATTGCCCTTTGCATACGGTATCCATTCATTCTCGCCATAGCCATGGGTTGCGTGCATGAGGCATTTGCCCGGCTCAGAGAGGGTCCAGTAAGGCTCGGCGCCTCTGACTGCATAGAGAACAGTGGTTAAATCCCAGCTTTCGCGGTTGATATTCTCTTTCTTGCCCCAGTACCACTCATAGCCCATCCGGATGGGGTTGGTTTCGGGTTTGGATTTGAGGGCGTTTGCGGTGAAGATGCGGGCCCCAATTTCGAAGCCGCTGAAAATAATCGGCGTAGGCCAGTCGTTAATCGCGCGCACGGAGGCTCCCGTATCCATCATCACGTTATATTCGCGGCCTCTATTGGGGAAGATCGCCCCCATGCAGACCCATTGTGAAACTTTTTTGGCGACCAGCTCTTCGCCATTGAGCGGGCTGGCGGCATCTGCGGTGGAATTGAGCAGATTTTTGAGATTGGTGAGGAAACCGACCGAAACGATCTGGACACTCTGATCGGGTTGAGAGGCCAGTATTTTGCGGTAGAGTGCCACGGCATCTTCCGCGTCACTGCTTTTTTGGAGGCTATGCGGGAAAGTCTCGGCCATTTTCTGAGCATAATTGGAGGGGATTTTCTGGCCGTTATCGGTTGGGTAACCGCGCTGGAAACCTCTGACGTGGCCGATCGGGATGTCCGGGCGTCCGTAAAACGTATTGATTACGTCGATGCAGGGGCCCACGTATTCGTGCGGGACGGAGATCATGCAGCCCAGAATCTCGGCTTCTCCCTCATCGGCCAGGGCATGGAGCAGAGCCAGGGCGCCCACGTCGTCCACATCCTCAGCCATATCCGTATCAAAGATGATTTTAGCCGGTGCGGCCAGGAGGGAACCGCTGCAGGCCCAGATCAGCAAAGCGGCCATGCAAAAAGCCGCCGCTGTTTTACGATATAATTTATTCATAGTCATGTTGCTTCTACATTCGTTTTTCACGCCCGCTGAAAGCGACTGGCGCAATCTAGTTAACGGGAATTAGACTCGTGCAGCCTCCCGGAGTCAAGCGAGTAAACAGGGCGCTGCGGCGATTGCTGCCGACAAATCTTTATAAAAAACTCTCTTCCTGATAGCCTCTGAAGCCATTTGGGCCGTTGAGCGGTCCGGGGAAAAAGTGAATCGATATGGCATGGTTTTATCTCATCATAGCGGGGTTCTTCGAAATCGCATGGCCCGTAGGCCTCAAAATCGCCCACACTCATAAAATCGGGGGCACCGTCATGGCTGTGATCACGATGATTATCAGCGGCTTTTTCCTCTTCCTGGCCCAGAAAACAATCCCCATCGGGACCGCCTATGCCGTCTGGACCGGAATCGGTGCCGCCGGAGCCATGGCCGTCGGGATTCTGTTCTGGAACGACCCGCTCACCTTCTGGCGCATTCTGGGAGTCATGTTCATCGTCGGCGGAGTCGTCATGCTCAAGCTGGCCAGCTAATCCGGCAACATTTTTTCTCAAAAATAGAGCGACTCAAGTGTAAAAAATGAGGGCGCGCGTTCCATTGCAAAAAAATTCCTTTACAAAACGGAAAATAAAATTATTCTGGGCAGTGGTACGCGTAATCTAAATTTATAGAAACTCAAAAGGAAAATAATGAAAGCGGATAATATATTCTATGCGGGCGTCGTCGCGCGCTTAATCGCGTCATTCATCCTTCTGGCATCTCTTCTGGTTTTGCCAAAGGTACAGGCAGCAGTCGGTGATATCTTTACCGATGATAACTTCAAATACACCGTTCTGAGCGAAGAAGGTACGGCCGGCACCGTTTCGGTCGCCAAACAATCGGATATGGTCCCCTCCGGAGCAGTAACCATTCCCGACTTGGTCACCCAAGGCTCAGTGACCTACAGTGTGACCAGTATTGGGGCAGCTGCTTTCGGTAACCTCAACACTTTGGAGAGCATCACCATTCCCGACAGCGTCACTAGTATTGGGGTAGCTGCATTCAACAAATGCACCAGCCTGGTGAACATCACCATTCCCGATAGCGTCACCAGCATTGGAGCATCTGCTTTTTCTGGTTGCGCCGGCCTGAAAAGCGCAATGATTGGCAACGGCCTCACCAGTGTTGGCTTTGGTGTTTTCTCCGGTTGCACCAGCCTGACGCTTGTCGTTTTCAAAGGCGATGCACCGGGAGCAATTGTTAACATTTTCGGCGGTTGCACTGCCCTGGAGACTATTTATTATGTGGAAGGCACCAGCGGCTGGACAAATCCATGGAGTTTTAAAACAACAGTTGGCTTAAAGCAGGAAGATATCTTTATTATCAGCAGTCCCGTGGATCAGATGGTGTTGCCAAACGCAAATGTCTCATTGGAGGTGTCGGCCTTCAGCATTTCTGATTTGAATTACCAATGGTACAAGGATGGAATCGCCATTGAAGGAGCGACCACACCGGTTTACTTTATTGAAAATGCTCAAGGTGCAGACAGCGGTTCCTATACGGTTACGGTAAATAATGAATATGCAAACGTCATCAACGAGGCAACCCTGGACGTTATTACGGAAAGAACGGGCGATCCGGACAGCGACTTCCGATACTCAATAAGTGGTGGGGTTGTTTCCATCAAGCGTTACTTAGGTTCTAAAAAAGAGGTAGTAATCCCCAATATGATCGAAGGGTGCTTGGTGACCGAAATTTCGTCGATGGCGTTCCTGAATTGTTTTGATATAACGAATGTCATCATCCCTGATACCGTAATTTTCATCAGACAATCTGCGTTCTCCGAATCTTTCAATCTGAAGAGTGTCAAGATGTCCAAAAGGACAACCTACATTGGAGGCAGTGCCTTCTCAAATTGCTCCAGTCTGGCGAGTATCATAATTCCCGATAGCGTCACTTACATTGGAGAGAGGGCGTTCCAAAATTGCTCCAAGCTGACAAGTATCACAATTCCGGAGAACGTCACCAGCATTGGATATGACGCATTCTTTTGCTCGATTAATTATTTGCCGAAAAAAGTGTTTTTCAAGGGAGACTTTCCTGCAGAATCGACAAGTTCTGATTGGGGTAGCGATTCATCACCAATGTTCTACTATGTGGAGGGAAAAAGCGGCTGGGAAACGAGCTGGCTCAATAATCTGGTACCTTGCAAGGGGGAATTTTGGCTAGATGATATTCAATGCCTCTATTTTTCAGATCAGACGGCCATCCTTTTCGGATATACCGGAAACCCGGTAAATGTAGAAATTCCCGCCAAAATCACGGTGGACTCCGTTGACTATCAAATAACCTCGCTGGGAGATATATTCTTCGGTTGTAAGAGCCTCAAAAATGTTGCAGTTTCAATGGATATGGGCGAGATCTATGGGGAAGAAAGTGGCAGAATTTTTGAATTCAGAACTTTCATGAATTGCAACTTGGAGAGTATTTATTTCAAAGGCGATTCTCCCTGGAATTTTGGAGGAACCGTTACCGGAGGCTTCGCGGCAACCGGGAATATCTATGATGCGCCGCTTTACTATATTTCGGGGACGGAAAATTGGGAGTCACCGGAAAAAGATGATCCCACGATGATTGCATGTCACAATTGGACGGTTGCAGATAATATTCTCTATCTCTGTAACGAAGATGGAACGGCTATCGTGAAGAATTACGTGGGATATCCCGAAACTATTAGAATTCCCAAAAAAATTACTGTGGATGCGAGAGAGTACACAGTCATTGCCATAGATGAACGTGCCTTTTATCGTTGCAACAGTGTGAAGGAGATTTCGATCCTTGCAGATATCCCCGGCATCGAATCGGAAACGTTCGCTTTTTGCGCTAACCTCCGGATTGTGATGATCACCGATAGCATCTCGAAAATCGGTTTCGGAGCCTTTGCGAATTGTCGGAATCTGACAAATATTCTACTGCCCGCAAACCTGATCCAGATTGATGACTCTGCCTTCTACTACTGCTCCCGGCTTAAGCTGTCGACCCTGCCCGAA
>DBPU01000011.1 GCA_002305615.1 Verrucomicrobia bacterium UBA1412
AACACAACGAGCTCAAACTTAACAGCGCCCGGTTTCTTTGACACAAACGCCTCTTGGACCGTAGTGAGGGAGTCCTACAAGACGACTATTGGCGAACACCAGAAAGATGTCGCAAGAGAAGGCTGGGCTGGCGTCCAAAAGGCTGCGGCTCTCGTTGGTAAAATGCAGCCGATCATGTATGCAGGCATAGCTCTTATTATCTGCGCAATCGCGATGAGCTATTTCCAAGCTAAGTATCCTCTTGTTTTTGCTCCCGGTCTCAAGATTATCGCGCTCACGTTCTTAACTGGGCTGGTGTTGACGATCTTGCCAGCAATGACGCAAAACCAAACTTTACTTCTCTCAGCACTGATCGGCGGAGTCGCAGTGATCGTTAGCTATATTTTTGCAAAAAATCTCAGCGGCAAAACCGCGCAAAAACAATCTGAAAAGGAAAATAAAATATGAGTGTACAAATAAGTGATAAGGGCCTTTTTGTCGGAAACCACGTCTGGTTTTGCCGCGAAGGGACAACTATTCCATCGACAGGCGAAGCCGTCGACAATGAAAACATCCCAAGTGGCGAAGCGCCTGACGTTGGCTGCTGGCTCAAGCTCGGAGAAGTCACAAAGGTTGACTTGAATATGGACGTTCAAACGGTCGAGGTTAAAGGGCCGTCCCCGTGTCATCTTGAAACGGTTGATGAAGAAGTTACCGAGACAACCACAGAATACACGATTGACATTGAAACGATCCCGCTTCAAGCCCGTGAGCTTATCTTCGGAACGCAGATTGATACAGAAACGGGAGTCGGACGAATCGGAAGCTCGCCCAGGGTGAAAGGATGGTTACTTTGGAGCGCAGTTGACAGCGATCCGTCGGTAGTCTTTACGTGTAACGTGTGGGGAATTCTTTCTAAGGAAGGGTCAACCACTTTTGGAGGGAACGATTTTACAAAGGCAACACTGAAGCTTAAACAGCTCTCGAGCCCGTTGGAAAACAAAGTACAATTTAATAAGTAAGAAGCCATGATAACACTACCAATCACAGGGGTTACCCCATCGAATACGTCGACTAAAATTCCCACTCGCCAGAACATGGCAACCGGGAGCGCTTTGACGGCTGGCTTAATTTGTGGCTTTGACAACACAGATTCTCTGGTAAAAGTCTCTGACACCTCGGCAACGCCCCTAACCCCTCTTTACGTAACGGCAGCGAACAGCAAGGCCGTCGGGGAAGGATATGAGAGCCTGGTTTCTATCCTGGGCGCAGACGGTGTTTGTGAAATTTCTGTTGAAACGGGCCAAACAATTACAGCCGGAGATCCAGTCGTTTTGGACGGATTTGGAACGATTATCGCGAAGCCAGAGAACGCAGGAGCTGGCCCGTCTTATGAAGCGTGGCTTATTGGAACCGCTATCGAATCGACAACGGTGACAAAAAGAAAAATACGTATAAACACGCGCGTCCCGGAACTCGTGACAATTCTGGAGGAATAAGCAATGAGTATTATTTCAATCCCAATTGCTGGAATGAGTACGCTGCCTGACACTCCGATTGACCCAATGGCGAAGCGAACATCTGTGTTTTCTAAAGAATACACCGGCGAGCTGGATTGTGTCGGGCTTTTGCTCGAGCCACACTCAACGCAGGGGATATTCCCTTATGCGGCGGAATCCGCAGGAGGTGTTTTGCCGGATGCAGTGCGCAAGCTTCCATTTGCAATAGGCGTTAAAAATCACGTAACGAATGGTAAGACAATCTTTGAAGGCGAACTTCTCGGGTCCGTTTTAAATGTTAAGACCTCTGATGAGTTTGCAGTTGGGGACCCGGTTTACTTTTCCACTGATGGAACTGTCACGGCTGAGCTCGGAGATTATCGCCTTGGCTTAGCTTTGAGTGCCAAGACAGGAACGAATCCTGGCCTTATCAAAGTCTCGACTGAGCAGCCTTAAAACCGAAGAAATGACGTTACACCTCTCCAATATTGAACCAGCGCTTCCATCCACGTTGACGGAGGCGCTTTATATTTTTGAAAATCCAGAGGAACCTAAACCGCAAGCTGGAATGACGTGGAGGGATAATCTCACAGTTTACCAATCCACAGAGACGGAAAGGGAAGAAGCAGACGCGCCAAGCTTTACGGATGAAAATTTGATTAAAGACCCAACGCGGCCAGCCGAACCAGGAGAAGGCGAAGACCCCGGAGGTGAAGACCCCGGAGGTGAAGACCCCGGAGGTGAAGACCCCGGAGGTGAAGACCCTCCGAGCGGACCTCGCGATAAATCTACAAATCAGCCGATAAGCGATACAACAGAGCATCTCTTTGAGTTACCAATTGAAGTGGATGCTGTTTACAACATATATGCTGGCGCAGCCGTCTGCGCAGTCGGACTAGAAAATTCTCAATCACTGCTCAAGTACAAAGTCGAGGATGAGACTGGTTACTATCACAATGGTCCAACAGGCGGGTTAAGCGCGAATACTAAATGGAACAACATCGAGATCGTGTTCGCTGTCCGTCTTGTTCCTAAAAATGGAGTTTCTGACCCGTACGAAGAGCGTGAAATTTCAATTAGTTTCGACAACGGTGAACAGCAGACGTTATACGCAAATTCTGTCTACACATCTTACATTGTTTTACAGCAGCCAGTGACTTTATCGACGGATGATATGTTAGCCGTTCGAGTCGCGATTTATGGCGACTCACAGACGGAACCCCCGACGCTACCAGGAGCGGTTCCGTTTTCAAAAACAACGGCACACACATTGTCCGCTACTCAGTTTGTGGATGGCGCTTACAACTTCAATACGACAATCAAAAACTGTCCTTTTACCACTCACTCGCCAGAGAATGGATATTGTTCAAATCATGATTGGCATAAAAATGAATCTCAATCCAACGGCGGTTTATGGGCGGGCACAGCAACTTTAGAAAATGGATAACAAACTCACAATTGATCAAAAAAACCGGACAATCCTAGGCAGAAGAGTCTTTGTGACTTTCTGCAAAGAGGAAAAAGTCGTAAACCCAGAAACTGGCGAGCTGCAAGATGAATTAGTCGCCGTCCCTGAAGTGTTGCACCTCAGACCGATAATGATTGATGACTGGAGCACCTTGGATAACCTGCCCTTTGAAGACTTTGAGATCAGCCTCATTGCTCTGACAGCGCGCAAAGAAATCCAATGGATGAAGAAGAACCTAAACCCTCTTGAACAGGAGAGGCTCTTTGAAATATGTAAGGAGCTCAACCCCGGTTTTTTCGCGCGATTCACGGCAAGAGCGCAACTTCTGGCCGTGATGCAACCAATGTTAAGAAGCCAAAGTTTAGGGGCCAAGTCAGAAGAGAAGCAATCCTCTCCATCGGAGAATACATCGCCAACGCAAGCGACCGATTAAAGCTACCACTGCATGAAATCCGCAGGATGAGTCTTGAAGAGCTTTGGATGCTAGAAGAAGCGCACGTTAGAAACGAGGCCGCCGACACAGTGAGGGCGTTTGATCCGCTCATTGCATACTTTGCGCAGGCGCTTTGTTTTTCAAAGAAAGACAGGTCAGAGGCTCGAGCTTTTGCGGAAAAAATAAAACGAGACCTGGAAGAACGCAGTGAGTTTGGACTAGACAAGAGAAAGGTTTAAGAGTGGCTAAGCATAAAGTAGAGATGAATATGAGCCTGACTGGTGTGAAAGCAGTACAGGCTGGACTTGGTAAAGTCAAAGAAGCCCTTGGAGGGATTACTGGCATTGCCTCGAAAGCCGTTCTGGGGATTGCTTCAATTGCTGGCGTTCTTAGCGTTGGGAGCTTTACGGCAGGCATCAAAAACATCGCTGACACCGTCAGTGGCTTGAGTGATTTGTCAGCACAGACAGGCCTGACGGTTAAAGAAGTTATGATATTCCAGCAAGCTTTCAAAGATGCCGGAATATCTATTGAGAGTCTTTCAATCGCCGTATCGCAGCTCGATAAAAACCTTGCCACAGCGAAGCTAAATGGGGGCGACGTTGCAAAGGCTTTCAAGAGAATAGGCGTAGATTTAAACGAGCTTTCTAGCCTATCTGCTGCGGATAGGTTTCTAAAAGTTTCTAAGGCGATTTCGTCTCTCGGAGATGAAACGATAAAGACGCAGACTGCGATGGTTATCTTCGGCGAGTCCGGTGCAAAGATGAAATCTCTCTGGGCCGACCCGCTCGCCTTTCAGAAAGCAGAACGTATTCTGGGTAGGATGCCGGCGTTGGCTGAAAAGAACGCAGAACTTTGGGACTCAATCTCGGACTCGATCGGTAATATTGGCATAAAATCCCAGCAGTTTTTTGCGGGATTTTTATCTCAAACAGATGAAGCGATCCGAAGACTCCTGGATATGTTTGAGGGGCTGGATTTTACCGGTCTAGGTGAAAAATTTGGTGGTAAGTTTAAAGAGGCTTTCCTGAAGATAGCGAACGGAGACCTCTGGGGTGGACTCACCTCTGGAATGAGTGCAATCTGGACCTCTTTTAAGACCGGTTTTGAAATTGTAACCGATATTGGAAGCGCGGCATTCAAGGATATAAACGTTTACCCTCTCTTTGAGACACTGAGCGCGTTATTCGCCGAGCTAATTATCAAATTCCCTGTCACGTTTTGGAGGCAGTTTTTCAAAATTGGAAAAGCTCTCGGAGAGAGAGCCGGAGAAGCGACTAACACATGGTTTGCCCAGCAAAATTTGTCAGCGATTGATAATGGAATCAAAACTTATTCAGCCATAATCGAGAGAATTGAGTCCGGGAAAGCCAGTAAAATAACAGCTCAAAATCTGGATGAATACAAACGAAAGCTCGCTAAACTCCAAAAAGAGAGGCCCCTCGCAGTAGAACGTCTCCAGCAGAACTACAGCGCAGACGATATCGACGAAGCCGCCAGGATAGAAGAAGCCAGAAAGGGCTTAATCTTGCCGCCTATACCAAAAGAGTTTTCCTATACTTCCGCAGCCTGGGAGAAGTCGTTGCAAAGGCTTGGTATTACCAAAACACCCCCCCCGGAGAAGTCGATTCTTTCACGCGAACCAGTCCCGTTTGATTATGCGTCTTACTCCGAAGACGAAAGCAGACTTTTTCGCATAGCTCAAAGCCAAGAAGCCCTTTATACATCGCAGAAACAGCTCAACGAGCTAAAGGTGAAGGATATTGCATTAAGCTCGGAGATGGAACAGATTACGCACCGCTGGCAGATGGTAGATCAGGATTACACCGTCACGCAGATGCAGCGGCAGAAGGTAAAGCGCGGGCTCTTGGCTGAGCAAGAGAAGGTCTACAATGACCAGATCACAAGCCTTAATGAGCAAAACGCACTCCTAGCAGAGCAGAGACGCATAAAAGAGGGAATGATCCAGGACTCGACGGATGCGAAAGAGCGCGAACGGCTTGAGAAAGAGATTGTCACTATCGACCAGACAATGGAGGTAAACTCTCTCAGCGCAACAAGGATAGGGAATCAAAGAGACCTGGGCAGAAACGCAGCTGGCCCGGACATGGGCAGCTATTTTGCAATGATGGAGACCGGAATTGTTCAAATGCA
>DBPU01000001.1 GCA_002305615.1 Verrucomicrobia bacterium UBA1412
AGGATCATGCCGAAGATGAAAATGGAAATCATCAGCTCCAGGATGGTAAACCCTCTCGGAGTGCGCGGTTCGGACCGCTGCGGCGTGATTTCAAAATGGTTCATTTTCTCAAACATACTTTCCTTATTCAGCCCCCGTTATCTTCCCAGAATGGATTCGGGCCGGTAGAGCCAGAGGCTCATGGCGGTGGACTCCCGTCCCCCGAAGGAGCCCGGGTGATAGACCTCCACGTCCACCTGGAAAAAACCGTTGGTGCTGACTTCGTAAGCTTCCCGGGTCCAGGACCAGCCCGGGTACATATCGCCAAAATCGCCCGATTCAGAAATCTCCTCCAGCCGGTTGGTTGCCAGCATATCGTACACGACCTGGGTGAAATCGACCTGGGTTACGTTGAGAGAGCGGGCAGCCCGCAGGTTGGTATTGAGGAGCTCCATGATGGAAAAGTAGGCCATGAAGAAGATCGCCATGGCGACCACGATTTCCAGCAGGGTAAAGGCATCGGCCGGGAGAGTTTTTTCCCGCCTCAGCTTCGGATGTTGCCCGAGTATTTTTGGAATGATTGTCATGGTAAAATCTTTCGGGTTTAGAACTCAATTCCTCCTCTTCTGCGGCGGAGCGGGTTTTTGGGAGTGGCCAGCTCATTGAGGTTATCAAAATCGGCCAGACCCGTGACCATATCGACCGTTACGCGCCGGAAATCACCCTGCCAGGAGAGCACGACCGTCATGAGATCGGCGGTTCCATTGGGGAAAAAGCGGGTAATGACCTGGTCGTCATCCATGTGCTCGGTCATATTGACGTCGAGCATTTCGATCTGGACCTCTTCATTGAGCTGATACTGGGTGCTCTTGTAAGGAGCGGACTTCATGGAGCTCTTATTGGTCGTGGAGCCCGAGAGGTTGGCCGAATTGCCCCAGTTCATTGATTCATTAATATCGCGCGGCATCTCCTCCACCTGGAAGGTATATTCGTAGGGGTGGAATTTCACGACCATGGGAGTGCAGCGGATGATGGCCGTGGCCCGGGCCTGCGCGCAGGCGTCCATGACGTCAAAGACGCTCTGGGTGAGCGGGTCGCGTTTCTGGACGGCTCTGAAGACGGCCGGGATGCCGATGCTGCAGAGGACGCTGATCATCCCCACTACCACCAGAAGCTCGATGAGCGTAAAGGCGGTTTGATGAAGCGGAGATTTCTGAAGCGTCAATCCTTTCATGGATTTTAACGGTTAATATTGGATGTGAGCGAGAACATGGCCGAGAGAATACCCAACAGGATGAAGCCGACAAAGAGCGCCATGGTGATGATGAGGATGGGCTCGATCATCGTAGTCATGAGGCGCAGTGCTGTCTGGAGGTCATCTTCGTAAGTTTCAGCCAGGCTCTGGAGCGAGCCGGGGATATCGCCGGTCTCTTCGCCGATCTTGACCATGTCAATCATCAGCTGCGGGAAGACCCCGCTTTTGGCCAGAGGCTGGGCGATCGTTTTACCGTCGGTGACGGCGTTGCGCGTATCGGTAATGGCCTTCTTAATAACGACGTTGTCAATGACGAGCTCGGTAATCTTCAGGGCGACCAGGACCGGGACGCCGTTCTGCATGAGCGTCGAAAGAGTGCGGGAAAACTGGGCGAAGAGATTCAGCCGCGAAGCATTGCCGATAATGGGGGCATTCATTTTCCAGCGGTCCCAGGCGACACGGCCCCGTGCCGATTGGATATATCTGCGGAAGAGCATGACGACCGTAAAAATACCGATCAGGACGGCCCACCAGTAGTTTTTGAAAAAGGTGGAGCTATCCATCAGGAAGCGAGTCGTGGCCGGCAGGGGAGCATTCATGCTCTTAAAAATTTCCATGAATTTGGGCATCATGAAGGTCATGAAAAAGAAGATGACGCTTAGGCCGACGATGATGACGACGGACGGGTAGATCATGGAGCTCTTGAACTTGCTCTGGACCTCCGCGAAGCGTTCATAGTGCGCGGAGAGGCGTTTCAAAACTTCCACCAGCGCGCCGCTCTGCTCGCCCGAGCGGACCATGTTCACGAACATGTTGGAGAAAATGACTGGCTGGCGGCTCATGGCCTCTGAGAGGCTTTTGCCCTCGACGACGTCCTGCTTGAGCTGGCGGCTGACCTCGGTCGGGATGCCTTTGCTGCCGACATAGGTCATACTGTTGAGGGCGGCCGTGAGCGGCATACCGGCCTTGAGGAGATTGGCCAGCTGGTTGGAATAGTTGGCGAGCTCCTTCATGCCGGGCTTTTTCTGGCGGGTGAAGTAATCCCGGGTGCCCTGGGGCAGGAGGTTGAGGAGGCCGCTTGAGCTTTGGCCGCCGCGCGATCCCCTGGATTTGGTTTTACCCTTGGCGGCTGCTTCGACCGATACGGGCAGCAGACCCTGCTTCTGCAATTGGGCCAATGCTGCCATACGATCACCTGCTTCGAGCACACCCTGAATGGAGGTGCCGTTTTTCTTACGCGCCTTATAAACGAATTCTGCCATCGTCAGTCCCTGTTTGAAAACACCCGTTCTGGGCTAAAGTTGCTCTTTTTAAGCATCCGGCACCGGTTTTTCACCCTCTTTCGGGGCCTCAGGCACCTTAGAATCCGGAGAGGAATCCGGCGAAGAAGGAGGCGGCGGAGGCGGAGGCTCATCAAGATTTTGCTTGGGAGGCGGTGCCATTTGAGGAACCTCCAATCCCAAAAGCTCATAAAATTTCTGCGAGTCGAGCATCTCTTTTTCCAGCAACTCCCGGGAGATGAGCTCGAGCTGATCCTTGTGATCGGTCAAAATCTGCCGGGCGTGTTCGTAGGAGCTGTTCAGGAGTTTAAGAACTTCCTGGTCGATAATCCGGGTTGTTTCGGGGCTGCAATCGGTGTGGAAACCCATCTCTCCGCCGCCGAACATTCCCTGGTCGGGCTGCAGACAGTGGGTCAGGCCGATGGTTTCGCTCATTCCGTACATGCAGACCATCTGGCGTGCCAGAGAGGTTGCCCGTTTCAGGTCGTTTTCGGCTCCGGTCGATATTTCCTGGAAAGTGATTTCCTCAGCCGCGCGGCCTCCCAAAAGACCCGAAATCCGGGCCAGGAGCTCTGAGCGCGTGAGGATGAACTGATCTTCCGGGGGAACCTGCATGGTATAGCCCAGGGCGGAGCGGCCTCTGGGGACGATACTGATTTTCTGGACCGGGTCGCAATTCTGGTCATAGGCCGCGATGAGCGCATGGCCCGCTTCGTGGATGGCGACGCGGTGAAGCTCTTTTTCGCGCAGGCGCCTGCTTCTGCGTTCGGTTCCTGCAATCACCTTCTCAATGGCTTCCTCCATATCCGATTGGGCAATCACGGAGGAGAGACGCCGGGCGGCCAGGAGTGCCGCTTCATTCAAAGTATTGGCCAGGTCGGCACCCGAGAAACCGGGAGTGCCCTGGGCCACACGCCGCAAATTGACGTCGGAGGCCAGCGGCTTGGTGCGCGAATGGACTTTCAGGATGGCTTCGCGTCCATCCAGGTCCGGTGCGTCCACGACCACCTGCCGGTCAAAGCGGCCCGGACGCAGCAGCGCGCGGTCCAACACGTCGGGGCGGTT
>DBPU01000090.1 GCA_002305615.1 Verrucomicrobia bacterium UBA1412
TCGGGCTCACCCCAGCGCGGCTGAAGCGTCAGGCCGCCTTCAATCAGGGCATCATAGCGGCTGCTCACCCCTCGCGTCATATCGGTATGAATCACCCCCGGGCGAATCTCGTAAACATTGATCCCAAACTCGGCCAGCCGCACGGCCCAGAGCTGAGTCGCCATCGCGACGGCAGCCTTGCTCATACAGTAATCGCCGCGGTTGATGCTGGCTACCTCCGCGGAAATGGAGCCGATATTGATCACCATTCTCCCGGAAGCGCTTCCGGCTGCGGCCATCGCCTGCGCCACCTTCTGAGTGAGGAAAAAGGGTCCCTTGAGATTGATCGCCATCACCCGCTCAAAACTCTCCTCGGTCGCCTCCAAGAGATCGGCACGCACCTCCGGCGCCACGCCTGCATTATTCACCAGGACTTCGATGGAACCCATCCGCCGCAGCGCTTCTTCCACGAGGCGTTCCCGATCCCGGCTCTGCGACACATCGCAGCGGAAATACTCCGCCGGCCCGTGATACTCCTCGCTTCTTCCGCAGCAGAGAACCCGATGCCCGCTCTTGAGCAATATTTCCGCAATCGCGGCTCCGATCCCGCGCGTTCCACCCGTTAAAAGAATATTCTTACCCATCTTGACCTTCCTCTTTCGCGAACCCGATTCAATAACAGCAGCAGCCTCAGGTCAAGAATGAACTGGCGCTTCTTCACACACTGCGCCCGGCCTGAGAGATAATTTACTCGACAAATTTCCCGTAGGATGCGAGCGTCTAGAGCGTTGTTTTGAGAGGGATTTATCGCAATTATGAGGCTTAAACTTTTTATTCTCTTCGTTTTTATCTGGGCCGCAATGCCGGGCCCGGCCATGGCTGAAAATCCTGTTCTCCAGCCGGAACGGGAAGAAAATGCCCTCCGGCAGTCGGTAGAGGCCTCCGCGCTGCAATCCGCCGCCGAAACGGCCTTTCTCACGACAAACCAGACCCGCGGTTTCGAGATATTGAACGAAATAGAAAAGACTTTTCCCAATTATTACGAAGCCAACCGGGTCCGGTTCCTCTTGCTGGAGGTTCATGCCTTGAACCAGATGGCGCAATACCCAGAGGCGGCGCAAAAACTCTCTCAGATTCATGACGTAATGCAAAAGGGCGTCCCGTTTGGGGTGATAGAGAAGGAGTTTTTCCTGGCAAAAGCCGCAGATTATCAGAAATTGGGCTGGTTGGATGCCGACTACCGGGCCGCCCGGGAGCCCATCCGCAAACCGGCCGCACCGAGCAAGAAAAAGAATTTTTTGGGCTATACGATCGGCTCCCTTCTCATCTTGCCAATCTTTTTAATCGCCGTATTCCATTCCAGGAGGAAAAGGCTTCATCGCGTCAAAGCGATCATGAAGCGATAAGGGCTTTTGATTGAAATCATATTCCCCTTGTGGTATATAAGGCGGCGATATGAATGATTCAATGAAGTCGTTTTGGACTAAATGGGGCCCGGGAAGGTTCCTCACCGGGGCGATCGCCCTCTGTGCCGCAATTTCGCTGAGCTTTTGTGCGCAAACAGTTGCCGATACGGGGACTGAGCCGGCTCAGCCCAAGCTCTCAGCCAAGTGGATCTGGAAGCCCCAGAGCGCTCAAGGCGAGGTTCCGGCCTATCGAGGCTATAACCAGACCGTTCTCCTGACCCGGAACGCGGTAATCCCCTCTTTTGAAAAGGCCATGCTCTATATCACGGCAGATAGCTGGTACCGGCTCTCCATCAATGATACCTGGGTCGCCGATGGTCCCTGCCGCGCCTGGCCCGAGCATTACCAGTATGATGAGCTCGATGTAGCTCAATACCTGAAACCCAATGCCGAAAACAGAATCACCATTATTGCGAAATATTTCGGTGTCGGCACTTTCCACGTCATCCCGCAGCAGGCCGGAGCACTGGCCCAGCTGGACCTGGACGGCAAAACCTTCCTCGGCACCGACGGCACCTGGATGGCGGCCGACCTGCCGCAATGGGTTTCCAATACCCCCAAAGCGAGCATCCAGATGGAGGCTTGCGAGTGGTATGATGCCCGGTTGGAAAACAAAGGCAACTTCACCCCGGCCGCGGAGCTCTTTCCCGCCGATGGTGGTCCCTGGAAGGACCTGAACCCGCGCGACGTGGCCCTCTTCAGCCGCACTCCGATGTTCTTCAAGAGCTTCCTGGGTGCGAGCGTGGTCAAATCCGAGGGGCTCAATTTCTGCATTCAGCCGACGCAGCAGAATTACCCGGGCAAGATCGAAGCCAGCCACACCACCAGTATGGCCGGGGGCATGATCACGGTCCTGGAAAACAAGGAGGCTTGCGATATCGATCTTCATACGGGCGATATCCGCGGCGCTGAGCGCTTCCGCATCGCAGTGGACGGTGTCGAACGCAGCGGCAAAATGAAGCTCGAAGCGGGCAAGCATCTCATCTGCGCTTTCTCGGCAGGGATTGCAGGCCATGACCGCGAGAAAACGCTCCGGTTCAGAGGCGACACCAGTGGCTTCAAACTCGTCAACCCGCTGAAGGCGGACTTTGAGAATCCCTGGACCTATATCCATTTGCCCGAGTGCTATTACGCCACCAATGACTACACCCGGCCGCTGCCGGATGTCGACCAGAAGAACAGACTCTACTCCGAAGCCGTGGCCAACATGCTCAAAATCAAAACGGCGGAGGAATTCGTCGCCGGAGCCGCCGAGCGCCTGCGCAATTACCCCAGCAGCCAGATGCTGCTTCAGGATTTCTACTGGCCTTTTTATGATAAAGCGGTCCTGGAGGCCGATGCCCGCGCCTTGATCAAAAATCCCTCCGGGCTCATCCACAATAACACTCAGGCGACCACCGTCTATCCCGATCCGCGCGGAGACGTGGAACTGGCCTACGACCTGGGCGAGCAGAGCTGCGGCTACTATTCTTTCCGCATGAAAGCTCCGGCCGGAACGATTCTCGATATCGTCCAGCTTGAATATATTTCCCAAGGCGGTGAAATCCAGATCCCGCGTGAAAACCGCAACGGGATGCGCTACATCGCCAAAGAGGGTGTCAACGAGATGATCTCGCTCAAACGCCGCAGCGGGCGCTATATTTACCTGACCCTTCGCCAGATGAGCGGCCCGGTGGAAATTCAGAACTTCCACCTCATTGAATCGACCTACCCCGTCGACTACCAGGGCAGCTTCGCTTGCAGCGATGCGCGTCTCTCCCAAATCTGGGATATCTCCACACGCACCCTGAAGCTCTGCATGGAAGATACCTACGTCGATTGCCCGCTTTATGAACAGACCCACTGGGTGGGCGATGCCCGCAATGAATCGCTCTTCGGCTATGGCGTTTTCGGTGCCGAGGACCTGGCCCGCCGCTGCATCAATATCACCGCTCAATCTATGGAGCATTATCCCTTCGCCGGGTGCCAGACTCCCAGCTGCTGGGATACGCTTCTGCCGGCATGGAGCTTCCTCTGGGGCATCTCCGTCTGGGATTACTATTGG
>DBPU01000080.1 GCA_002305615.1 Verrucomicrobia bacterium UBA1412
GTTGCCCATGCTACAGAGAGGTTATCTCCGCCGCCGCCTTCCACATGGAATACCTCAAAATAGTAATCCTTACCGGCTACTAAATTGACAGCCACTGACTTCTGGTTGGCTTCTTTGTTGTAAACACGACTCGGGGCCCAACCGGTCACCTCGCAAGTGCGGGTGCCTCCTAAATTCGCGGGAGTTGCATCAGAGCTCAACCAAAGTTGGCTTTGATCATCCGAGGCGATATAGAAGTAATAAGTGCCTGTCTCCGGAGGAGTCAACAGACCCGCTATTGAAGAACAATAGTTATCTGCGCGATCCGTCGGTGTCTCCAAATACTGGGTCAAATAAAGAACCAGGTTCGGATTGGTGTAATTCCTGAACGCAGCTTTTACCTTATCCAAGTTACCCGGATTGGGATTGTCATAAACCCAGGCCTGTACCGCATTGGGTTCAGTGGCGGGATTGACAGTCAATGTGACCACGTCGCTCAGAATAAATCCATTATTCTGGTAAACGGCCAAATGATAATCACCTGCATCCCACGGAGTGGCGTAGCAATAGAAGGAACTTCCTGTGAAGTCTTCAAGCGCTTCTCCATTCTTGAACCACTGAAGGTTAATGTCTGTACCAATTGCCAGTGCGCGGATAGAAGCTCTCGCTCCGGCTACAGTGGTAACTGAAGTCGGCTGGATGATAATTTCCATAGGAACATAACCCACCGAGAGTTCAAGGTCACTGAATGACGCAGTAGCATCGTTGCTATTGGAGTTATGTGAGGTCACCCACATGCCCACATAAAGCGGATTTTCGGAGCCTAAAACACCCCCTTCCCACAGCTTCGTATCGATTGCAGCGAGAAGGTTCCATTTTTCCCCATCTGTACTGATGAGGCTGTAAAAGATACCATCCACGCTGACAATACGCTGCCAATGGGGGAACGTCAGTGTTCCATAAGTTGCCGCCGTGTTATCGCTTACATTACCACCTGTAGCCGTACGCCATGAAGACCAGAACGATGAGTTACCCGGACTATCCAGACGCTGGGTCTGAGTAGAAAAATGGCGAGCATTGCCGATCTGGTTACCCTCAGCATTTCCTTCACGAACCATCAAGCCAGCTTTGGCCCATCCATCAGAAGGAGCCTGGAAGCTGTCGACTTTGACAGAAATGTCGAAATCCGTGCCGCCAGGAATGGGATTGTAAACATAGAAGAACTGATCGCTGGAACCCCAGACATCAGCGCCGGAACCCTTAACAGTGTAAGTATCTGCTTCTTCGTCCCATGCAACGCTTCCTTTGAAGTCGCCGGTATAGTTGACATCGTCATAATAGAACGGAGGAATCGGATCAGTAGGAGGGATATCCATCTGATTCGGTCCTAAAACACCACTCCATACGCGAATACGATCCAGATTACCATTGAGGAAACGGTACATGTCATCCTCATAACCGTAGGGATCGATCCCCTCTATATAGCAACCAATATTACCATAACCTTCTTCAACTGTCGGGAAGGTGAGAATAGTGTCAGGATACTGGAATCCTTCCAATAATACTCCATCCAGATAGACATAGAAAATCTTGGCAGGAGCGTTATTGACCAACACCATGTTGTGCCATTCACTGTCATTCGGGAAGAGAACACCAGTGCTGAATCCTTCATAGCCCACATAGAAGGCCAGGCAACCGGCCATATCCACATCAACAGCTAACACAGGGCAGGTACCCTTGCTGTTACCGTAGATAGCGAAAATTTCCTGCCATTGTAGCGCAGGCTGAATTCCCTGGAACCAGAAATCAATGGTCATGCTCGGGCTGGCCGGGTCAATGTCGATATCTTCAGTGCTGAACATTGCACCGGAGTCACCAGCAAATTCCAACGAGTAGTCGTAAGCCGAATACTTCGTTCCGAATTGTCTTGAAGGTGCAGAATCTGACCATGCAGGAGCCGGGTCAGTAAACACCGCAGGTGTGCCAGTCACGAGGTCATATGTGGCATCTCCTTCGGCTTCATCGCACACAAAGTCCAAGAGAAGTGCCAAATTATCAGAGTTCGAAGAAACAACAACACTCTGAGGCAAGCTCTCATCACTACCCTTGCTGTTACCGACGCTCACACTATAGGCAGCGGTATCAGCCAGAGAGGCATTCTCAATCACATAGCTCGAACCGGTGGCTCCTTCAATAATCTCACCATCCTTATACCACTGGTATTCCAGAGGCTCAGTTCCGCTTGCAACTGCAGTAAAGGTCAGTTTATCTCCCTCTACACCACTCTGCACGACTACTTCTTCAAGAGCCGGAGCTTCCACATTGCAATACATATACACTTCAGCAATCTGGAACATCGATGATCCACGAAGCTGCGTGAAGATGACTTTGTATGAGCTGTAAGCTTTGCCATTAGCGAAGAACGCCGGCGCGGTGTTACGGAAACGGAAGAGACTGGGCTGGATCACGCCTGTTCCAGCGGGAGTCCAGGTTTCTGCACCATCGATTGCATCATTCGATCCAAAAACTTCAAACGCCAGCGGGTCTCTATCATTGGAGTCGTTGGCAGTTGTATACATGAAGTAATTGGCTTGGAACGGCTCTCCGGCGGTCGTCACGATGAAGCCTGAGCCAGCACCACCAAAGTTCAGGTACTTGGTACCTACAACACGGTCAAGCGCGGCTTGCGGTGCTTCTTTTTCAGGAAAACTTCCACCAGACCCAATCATCGTGTCGGCAGGTGTAATCAGACTGACCGGAGCGGCCTCAACAACCGCACCCAGAAGCTGTATTTCGGAAATCTGCATGGAGGGTGTACCCTCTACGCGTAAAGTCGGGAAGATTACCTTGTAGGCCGAGTAGACTGTTCCGCTGGAGATCACAATCGGATCAGCGGCTGTTTTACGGTCCAAGGGTAAATCCAGGTTACCCGATGCAATCAGAGTCCACTCCTCAGCATTTCCAAGGCTATAATCTTTGCTAACAACTTCCTCGTTCGTTCCATACAACTCGAAGGATGCAGGATCACGCTCCGTGAAATCGTTAGCGGTGGTGAGAACCATGCTCTTTACAATGGTTTTGGGGTTGCTCGGTAAGAATATAACTCCCGAATAAGCGCCCATTCCACTGTAATACTTGGTATTCACATCACCATCAATAGAGTGCTGAGAAGATTCCTTTTCTCCTGAGAGGTTGCTCCAGCTTGACACTGGCTGCACCGCAATGATGGAATCACTGTAGCTGAGAATACCTTGAGTACCTGCATCATCTGCAAAGAGCTGAATGTCAGCCAACTGCATGATCGAGTTGCCATCCCTTCTGAGACTCGGGAAGAGTACTTTATAGGATGAATAGGCGACGCTGTTGTTAACACTCACCAGCGGTCCGGCAACCTGACGATCCGTCGGCAAAGCTACTGTCCCGGATTGGATCAGAGTCCAATTTTCACCGTCACCAAATCCATTATCCGTTGAGGTAATAACATCATCGGTTCCATAGATCTGATAGGTATCCGGATCACGTTCGGAAGCGTCGTTTGCCGTCCACATCTGGAAGCTCTTAACGGTGCTCTTGCCATAACCGGGAGTAACAATGAACCCGGTATTCTCGCCGCCGAAGTTCAGGTACTTGGTATTTACATCACCGTCTATCACCATAGCCGGAGATTCTGCCGCAGGATAAGAACTTCTGTTAACTTCCTTGGCCGAATTAATCGGGCGGGCAATATCACCGGGCAAAACCAATTTTTGCTTATAGTCGACGTTCTCAATCACGATCGGACCGAAAGCGCCTTGTATGGCATCACCTATTTGATGTGTGTAGAAGCCCAGTTCTACATAAACAGGAGCGGGACAATCCCAATCGATTCGTCCGCCATAAACTCCGTCCAAGTACATGTCGACGGCTGCACCATCATAGGCGAGCTCAATCACATGTTCCAAACCGTCATTCATGGGGGCAAACGCAGAAATCGGATTACCACTCCCAATCGAATTCACGCTCCAAGCCCAGCCTTCATCAGGAAGACCATCACTCAGAAAGAAAAAGTTAGAGCGATCCGCATTGCTCAGAATCACTCCACTCTTAACGCCGGTCCCGGAAACCAGATTCAGGTAGGGGCGATCCACAGTCACTTTCAGCGACGTGGGACCGTAAGAAAACCCATCCGTTGTTCGTATGCTGCGGCCAGCCCAAAGGTTAATACCCGACTGCCCTGCACCAACAAACACACCGCCACCAGCTTCGACTTCTATATCCGTCGGTCCTGTCTTTGAGTGAATCCATTTGGTTAAATCCAGAATGGTTTCGCCATTTGTGAAGTCGTCTTGAAACTTTACCCCCACTTCTGGACCCAGAGGAGGAATCGCTGCCAATACAACTTCAGACGTTGCCGAGGGAGCCCCTCCTGCAACATCCGCTACTATACTCATGGGTGGAGCTACCTCCGCCCCCTCTGCGTGAAACACTCCGGAATGCGACAAAAATGCCGCCGCCAAAAGCGCTGCAGAGAAAGTTATTTTTTTATTCATAACCATATGTTGTGCAATTTATTACGTATAACTGCCACCGAAAATCTTTAGCCGCTCCAGGCCAGCATTTCACTAACTCGCGAAACGCCGTCCTTTTATTACTTTAACAGCAACAAGCTTTTCCACAGCAACACACACATCTCTATCTCTAGTCGAAACCCCCCACAAATTCAAGCCTTTTTTGGTTTTTTCAGTAAAGTTTTCTATATTCCCCATAAAGAAAATTCAACGTACTTTTGCGGGTGGCTTTAAAAAAAGACAAGGGGCCTATTTTCCTTTCTTTGAAACTTAAAGACCAATGAAGCTATAATTATAAGGTTTACGCATAGGACGAGACAACATCGCCTCTGCTTCTTTGTCTCCTACAATCGTTTCTGTCACGGGATCCCACTTGATTTTGCGCCCCAGTCTGACAGAAATCACATTCAAATGCGCCACGCTGATAGAGCGGTGCCCTATCTCAACGGTACAAACCGGATCTTTCCGGTTTTTGACACATTCAATGAAATTGCCCATATGATGATTGCTTTTATAAAGGCGTATATCCTTACTGTCATCAAACTTCACTTCTTCCAACTCTGGATGACTGTATTTAGTCCCTCCACGATCCACATAAACCCATCCCTCGGTACCCTCAAAACGAATACCACAGGGGGCTCTGTTGGTTGTTGTCATCGTGACACCGTTCGCATATTTTGCCTCAATATGGAACTCTGCCGCGGCGGTGTAGCCTCCTTCAATCATAGGCTTACCTAATGCGCGGCCATCAAATTCAACAGGGCCGCTCAGCTCTGTTCCGTTGCCCCACTGGGCAATGTCGTTATGATGCGCTCCCCAATCAGTCAATTGGCCTCCGGAGTAATCATACCACCAGCGAAATTCGTAATGCGTCCGCTTATGTGTATAATCCCGAGGACCTGTCTGCCCCTGGTAAAAATCCCAATCCAGATAATCGGGAACAGGTTCAGGTGCAAAGGGGCCTTCTCTTGGCCCGATGGGCAAGCCCACCACGATGTTTTTGAGTTTGCCGATGCGGCCATTTCGAACCAACTCACAGGCAAAACGGAAATTCTGTTCGCTTCTCTGTTGGCTGCCCACCTGCAAAATAGTTTTATTCTTCCTGATTACTTCCACCAGCTTCTTGCCTTCGGCGATAGTCAGCGTCAAAGGTTTCTCGGAGTAAATATCCTTGCCTGCATTACTGGCAGCGATATTAACCATTGTATGCCAATGTTCGGGAGTGCCTGTAATGACAATATCCACATCCTTGCACTCCAGTAACTTACGGAAGTCCTTAAACTTGTTTTTTACTTTGAATTGTTCTGCCGCCTGATTAAGGCGGTTTTCATCCAAATCACAAACAGCGACGATATTGCCGAAATGGGAGGCTACGCTGCAGTCTCCCCTGCCCTGCCCCCCACAGCCTATGAGAGCAATGCCGGGTTTGTCATTGGCAGATTTCGGTGTTTGAGTTTGTGGTGAAGCAAAAGTCTCCTCCGCATACCAAAGCGGGACTGCCGCCATCGCAGCCGCGCTCTTCAGGAAACTGCGGCGACTTACTTTAATGCTAAAACGCTTCATACTTTAAGTTTACGCATTGTTCAGCACTATGTCAAGAATCGAACCCCATATAACGTGAGTTCCTGCGATTTTGTTGGCATTCAAGCCCTTGATATGTTTCAATAGCCGCGTGATGAGACGCTGGTATAAATGCCCGGCCTCCATAGTGATGGCCGCTTTTTTAATAGGTTCCTTGCTTTTTAACCCAACGGGTTTGAAAGCGCAGGACAGTCAGAAGAATGTAGATGATCTCTACATTGAGGTCTACAATACGATTTTAGGCGCAGATGAAGCTTGGCAAATGGGCAAAAAACGGGATGCTTATGAGCTATATCAAAAGGCACAGGGCTTCCTGGAGAACATCAAAAAAGAGTTTCCCGACTGGAACAAAAAACTCGTTGATTTTCGTCTCTCTTACGTAAAAACCAAAATGCAGCAGTTTGATCCCCCTACCGCTGTAGATACTCCCCCGAAATCTCCCACGGAAAGAGTTCCAGAGAATGCCAGCGATGCGGAGAAGGAAATCCGCGCCCTAAAAACACAATTGGCTCAGCTGGAAAAAATCCGTGACGATTTAGACGCCCGTCTTCGCGAGGCCACTTCTGCTCAACCGGCCAATGTTGACCCCAGGGAGCTTCAAAAAGCTGAAAAAACCATTGCTGAACTTACTCAAACTAACGCGCTGCTCAAAATCCAGCTGGCTGATCTCAGTAAAAATCTCACCCCGGATGAACCGGAAGGCAAGCCACTCTCATCCAGAGAAATTAAACGCCTGGATAAGGCCCGCGAAGAAATTAAAAAACTCGATGCTCAACTGAGCACCCTCAAAGAGGAGAACTCCTCCTTGCGTAAAGAGGTGAAAAAACAGGATAAATCCCCTGAAAGTTCAGATTCCTCTGCCAACGTTCAAATACAAACTTTAGAAAAGGAAATTGTAACTGTTCGCGCTGAAAATGAACGGCTTTCTGCTCAGCTTAAAACATTCCTGAGTGTGGCCCCGGGCGACAAGGGGCAGGAAACGGAAAAACTTCTGCTCCAGCAGGAGAAGCTTGTTGCCGAAATGACGCAAACCATTGAAACACTCCGCGCTGAAAATGAGGCTCTCAAGGCAGCCGCTGATTTATCCAAGAAAGAGTCTCAACAAGCCGTTGAAAGCACCCTGAGCCGCTACGAAGCTGTTGCGGCCGAGCTGGCGCAGTTAAAACTCTCTTCAAACCAGATGGAGCTCGAATTACAAAAATCAAAAGAGGCTGCCGCAACGAACTCTTTACCGGACCCATCCGAACTTAATTCTCTTCAACGTCAGGTCGGTGACCTGGAGAAAATGGTAGATGGCCTCAAGGAAGAAAACAAAGTCCTTCGCGATGCTGCCACACGGAAGGGTGAATCCAAACTGCTCGACAATATAGACCGGCTCCGGTCGAAAATTGCGGTTTATGAGAGAGCCAAAGAGCCGTATACGCCCGAAGAATTGGCTCTAATGCGCCCGGGTAAACCGATTCGCGTTGGTGCGGTCCTGGATAGCCAGGTCACACTCTCCACCGGCGAACCTGCCAGAGGCAGCGCCGTGGGTTCGAGCCTGCGCCATTCAGCCCCTGCGGATGGCAAAGAGATCGCGGCTGAAGGTGTCAAAGAATTTTCCGAGGGCAGAATGAATGAGGCTGAACGCCTGTTCCAACGCCTCCTCTCACTGGACGAAAACAGCGTCTACACCCTGGGCAACCTGGGTGCAGCTCAATTGGAGCTGGGCAAATTAAAAGAGGCTGAAATCAACCTCAAAAAAGCTTACTCGCTGGACCCGCAAGATACTTTCGTAATCAACCTTCTCGCTATCCTGAACCTCAAGAATCGTAAAATCGACGACGCTTTTGAGCTTTTAAGTACCTCGGCAAAAATCGACCCCAATAACGCCGAAACTCAAAACTATCTCGGAATGGTTCTGGGTGAACGCGGTCTCCGCACGGACGCCGAGAAATCTTTCCGTGCAGCTCTGAAAGTCAATCCGCGCTATTCAGTGGCACATTACAACCTGGCTGTCCTCTACGCCACGACCAAACCGGCTTATCCTCAGCTGGCGAACTATCACTACCAGAAAGCTGTCTCTCTGGGAGCCTCCACCAATCCTGATTTTGAGAAACTGCTCCAAACAGCACTGGAAGAAAGCCAAGCTCCGGAAAAGGAAGCCGCAACAGAATAAAGGTATCGAATAAGGGAGTCATTTCTCCCTTGGGCATTGTAAAAACTGATTTTCATGTATCTGCTTCTGGATATAGGTAACACGCATACCCATGCCGGATTAGCCAACCATGATGGAATCCTGGATCAGATTGACTTGCCCACTCAGGCCTGGAAGAACGCCTCCATGCCTTTTCTTCTTCAGGGCTTCTGTCAGGAAAAAAGAATTGAGCAGGCAGCCTTTTGCAGTGTCGTCCCGCAAGCCTCCGAGCAGGCCAGGGAAATGCTTGCCCGCCTTTGGAAAAAGCCCCCTTTTGAACTGACATGCCAGACACTCTGGAAAGTTGGCATTGATTACCCCATCCCCTCTTCAGTAGGAGCTGATCGATTAGCTAATGCTATCGCCCTGGCTCATTATTACGGTTTCCCTTCCGTTGCTATCGATTTCGGCACCGCTGTGACCTTTGATATTGTCAATGCTGCCGGAAACTACGCTGGAGGCATCATTGCTCCGGGTCTGGCCACCATGACCACTTACCTCCACGAAAAAACGGCTCAGCTTCCCTGCATAGAAATTTGGGAAATGCCTTCTGTGGTTGGTAAGAGCACGGCTGACGCTATGCGCATTGGCGCCGTGCACGGATACAGGGGGCTGATTAAAGAGCTGATTAAGGAAATAAAAAATGAATTTCAATCGGAGCACCTACCCTTTATCGCGACAGGAGGATACTCCAAGATGATTTCAGAAAAAATTCCCGATATCACCTGCGTCGACCCCGAGCTGACTCTCAAAGGACTCCTGCTAGCTCTTCTCCACAGTCGGAGTTAACTCTTCTCTCCGACAAAAACGTTTTCAAACTGTTGGTTTCTTTCCTCTCCCATTCGTTAAGATTTGGGATTTCGATTTATTTTTATAAAAAAAGTTGCATCAATTGTCTCAGAATGCTAAGGTGCCCACATGTTGTCTTTTCAGTCATTTTTTTGATGATTCAGTTTCGTCTTGTCGAGTCGGCGAAAAGTTTAGTGCACGGAAAGCCGGCCCTTATAAATTTCCCCCGCTCAATTGCAATTTGAATGGGACACTGGTGAAAGACACTCTGATTTTTAACAGAATATAGAAGAGAATATATGGGAAATAGTAAATTTGTAATGGGAGTTATCGTCCTGGTTCTTGCGATATGCGGCAGCGGGTATTGGGTAAAAGCATCCCTGGATAAGTCCAAACAATCTCAGGCGCAACTCGCCAAAGAACATTCCACCGAGCAGGCGCTTCTGGAAGCTAAGTTGGAAGAAGCCCGCGTTCGCCTATCAGCTGAGACCGCCCAAAAGGATCTTCAGAAATTGGCTCCACTGGATCCCAAGTTCCTGATACAACGCCTGATCGAGCTTGAGATGGAGAAAACGGAATCGGATAGAAACTATCGTGCTTTCTACTGTTTGCAGGGTTTGGCTGATGCGGGCACCAATGCGCTGCCGGCCATCAAAGATTTCTTCATAAGCGGAGTGGACACAGATTTGGAACTTCCTTTTTTTCGGGATCCCCATACTTTACGGCAGGAGATGGCCGCCATACTCTGCGGAATGCGCACTATGGAATCGGCGGCACTCTTGAGCCAATTGCTCCCTGTCACTCAAACGGCGACTGAGTTGGAAAACCTCTGCAAAGTTTTACTGGAGATTTCTCCGGAAACCTATCACTCTCACTGCGTCAAAGCAGCGCGGAATATGTACAGGGAGATAATTATGGACCAGGCGGAAAAAAACTCAGCTGAAAGAGCGAAATTGCGACGACAATTGGCAGATAATCCAGATGCCTCTGAAGAGCTGAGGGAAGCTTATTCAGAATCCTCCAGGAATGCCGACAGGAGGATGAGTGATATCTACGGCATTTACAATCTTCTATTCAGAACCCTCAAAGACACTGAGTTTGCACACACTCTTATGGAGGAGGGAGCCTGGATGACTAAGAGTGGTCTTTCAGGCAAAGAAGTTGTGAATACCTCTCTTTTTTCCAGGACAAGAGAGCTTTTAGGAGAAGAGAATATTCAGTGGTACCATGCGGCCTTTTTGCGCATGAGGGAAAACGAGAAGGCTGCGAAGAGAACTGATGACCGAATTCTACTTAATAGCCGGTCTGACTATAGCTTCTTCGAAGATGTAGCGCTTAGTTATGCGGGTATCAACCCCATGGCCACAGATATGTACCTCACTATGCTGCGGAAGGAGAACATGCCTACGCAGCAATATCGTTATCGTTTGGTGTCAAATCTTGAGAATGTGTATGACTATTTTGCCACTGAGCCAACTCAATCGTTTGCTGGTGAGCGTAAGCAGAGCTTCATTACAGCCCGGCTGGGGCTCTTAGATACAATTGCCGCAGAAAATGCTAATGATGAGCTGATGCATGAAGTAATTAATTTGACTCGGGCAAGCTTGCAGCGTCAGTCCAACCCGGATGCAGAGCCGGATGGAGAGTTGTCCCACAAAGTGGAGTTGGAAAATTTTTTGACAAAACAAATAGATAAAATGCGCATCCGAGAAAAATTTGAAAAGTTACTGAGGTCAGATCAGGAGGACTTGGATGAAATGAAAAAAGATGCCCTTGAAACAAAAGAGAAATAGAAGAGAAAGAGTATTAAAGTGACCACAAAACTTACCATCAGCATGAAAAGACTTTGTATATTTTTTGGAATCAGTGCTCTTATTGTGGCATCTGCAGCGGTCATTGTTTTTCAGATTCAGCACTCCTTCGACCGCAAGCTTGATCAGGAACGTACCGACTGGACTCTTAAGGAAGCTCTGCTGCAAGCATCTCTGAAGGATTTGGAAATGGCCATAGAAGCGGAACTCTCCAACAAGGCCAAAATGACCGTTCCCCAACTGGAGCCCTCGGCCTTAGTAGAACGCTTTAAAGACATGCAAAATTATACCAATAGCATGATCGGAGAGGAGAATGCACCATTGCACAACCAATGGCGTGAGCAAATGCGGGAGGCTCTCTTCGTCCTTCAGGGTCTGAGGGATAATGGCGAAAAATCGCTTGATACCATTCGTGCCTATTTACGGAGTGGACACAACGTCGAATTAATACCCAACAGGATGACAGCCCCACGATTACTCAGCTTCTCAGTCGAAACTGCAACCATGATGCCCTATAGCTCTCGACTTGGGCTCATGGGGGTACTCGTTAATCTCAACAATTCCGCTTCCCTCACCCTGCTCTGCGAAACCATGCTCTCAACAAGTGATCCTGCTGAAATTTGCTATGCAGCCCAAGCTTTAATGAGAGCCAATAAAGAAGTTTTTCGCTCTGTGTGCATAAAATCGCTCAGACAGATGTTGGTGGTAAATTCAAAGGATAGCTTAATGGAATACTTCTTAACAGACGTTCTGAGCTTTTTGAAAGAAAAGTGTGGGGATGACATCTCGGACCTAGCAACGGCAATCGATATTATTGATGATAATGGAAAACTAATGCTCATTCGTGTGATAAAAAAGCTGGATTTGGTAGGCGAATCAGCCCTCCCCAGCATCCGAGAAACCTTCAGTAGACCGGAGGTTACGCTCACGGAGCGTATGAAGATGGTATCGATTTTTGACGAGTATATTGGCATTAATTCGGATGCAAACTCGATGGTTAAACTAATGTTTGATGGTTTGGGTGACAGCGATGTTGATTTCGTGGGGAGTACCTTGGCGATAATGATTTCGGACCTAAATAGCTATGACTTCGAACAATATACACTGCTACCTGAAATGATCCAAGGCCGTTTAAATCTTTTGAATGAACTGGAGCAATCCCATGCAGATGACCAGGCTCTCTTTAAGGAAAGTATTGGCATTTCCCGTAATATTCTAAACCAGGTTGCGACATCCGGCGTTCAACTAAGCACTGAAGAAATGTTGAAGCAGATCGACCAGTCCGGCTTCATGGATCGAGCGGCCAAAGCAATGATAGAGTTTACAAAAGACAATCCCGAAATGGTTGACGAAATGCACTAATATCTTTCGCTTATTTCTTAGGTGATTTTTATCGGTGCGTTTCTCTCTCGTTCGCATAGATTTAGGTTTTGCGGGATGCCTGAAAAAAGGCTTTCATTCGGTTGGTTGACTATTGTACCATTATGAGGATGGTGGAAGAGGGATATTTTTAAGGCTTAACAGAAACAAAAAAGGAATCACATGGCAAACTTAGCAGATCGTTTTGAGAAGAACGCCCCGGGGCGTTACTATTGTGACAGTCAGTGCATTGATTGCGGACTGTGTCGGGAGACGTGTCCGGAGGTCTTTGTGCGTTGTGAGGCCGGAGGGCACTCCTACGTCAAGCGCCAACCACAGACCCCAGAGGAGGTGGAGTTGTGCCAGGAAGCGCTAAGCAATTGCCCCGTGTGTGCGATTGGCGACGACAGACAATAAGAGGCCCTCTGAACAACCCAAAAACTCTCTTCAAATGAAAACTCTTCAAATGAAAAAAATGCTGAATCTGTGTAGACTGAGGCTTAAGAGTGAACAGTTCTGGCTATGGGTGATGCTCCTATTACTCGTGTTGGCTCTTTACGGGGTAGCCAGGTATCAGATTTTTGCACTCCTGGTGGGAGTGGCAGTCTTCCGTTTCTTCTGGAATCATATTATGGGGGCAGAGGATCGGATGAAGGAAGCCTTTCGGACCTTGATGTATGTGGGAGTGATTGCCCTCTTTATTTACCTGTGTGGAGTCGACCTTATTTTTGCGACATCCGACATTGCGGGAATGTTTGGCGTTTTGCTCCGGGCTATTTTGGGGATTATTCTTGCCATTTGGCTGACTCCTATTATTTGTTCAAAAGTCGGTACCTTTTTTGGACAAGCTCTTTATGGTTTTGGTGGACGGGGCGAAAAGGTTGAAAAGACTTTTTTGAGCTCTATTGCCGAGAGCTTCCGCAAAAAGGGAATGTACCAGGAAGCATTGGAAAACATTGAAAGCCAACTTCGGGATGTTCCCAATAGTTTTGAGGGCAAGCTGCTCAAGGCTGCCATTTTTGCCGATGATTTAAAGGATGTAGCCCGTGCTGAGGAAGTGGTTAATGAGATGCTCTCCCAAACGAATTTGGATCCCAAGCTGGGAGCTCTTTTATACAATCGCCTGGCCGATTGGCGGCTTATTCACCTTCGGAATTTGGAAGGGGCCAAGGAGGCTCTGCAAGCTATTGTAGATCGCTACCCGGGAAGTGAAGCGGCTTCGTTTGCCCTTCAGCGAAAAAGCCGTCTCTGTCTGCCCGATGATAAAACTCCGCAGACGAAGAAAGTCATTCGGATTGTGGAGGACTTGGGTCTTAAGAAAGGTTTCAAGGGATGGGATATGCCGCAAGTGACCTGGCAGGAAGAAGTCGCCCTCTTAGCTCAATTTCTGGAAGAGCATCCGCAGGACTGGGATGCCCGCGAAAAATTGGCCTGCATTTATTCTCGGGATTGCAAAGATGTCCGAGCCGCGGTGGCACAGTTGGAGATGTTGTTGAAAATTCCGGAGCAGCCTAAAAAGAAAGTGGCCCAGTGGCTCAACCTGGAGGCCGATTTTTATATCCGGGCTCGCGATTTGAACGGGGCAAAAACGGCCCTGGAGCGGATTATCAAACTCTACCCCAATAGTGCCCCGGCTAATATGGCTCAAAACCGGATTTCTCTTCTCAAGATGGAGTTGGAGAAAGATGCGGCCTCCACTTACATAGTGCCGGAGACAGATCCCTCCTTGGCCCAATTCAACGACAAGCGAATCGCCAAAGTAGTCCGGGATACGCTTGCCAAGCGAGCACAAGTGAATCCCACGGGGCCGATCAAGGCAGAAGATTTGACTCTTTCGGGCTCGGATTCTTCGTCTCAGAAGGGGGAAGAAACAAAAGAGGCCGATACCCCCTGGGTTAAAGAATTGGAAAAACTGGATGAGCATCTCAATCAACACCCTGCTGATTGGGAGGCACGTGAAGAATTGGCAGCTCTTTATGCCTATCAGTGTGGGGAGTTGGAAGCAGCCATCGCTCAAATGGAGACTATGATCAATACTCCGGGGGAAACTCCCAGCAGAATTGCCAAGTGGCTCAATCGAGAAGCGGATTTTTTCCTTAATGCGCAAGATATTGAATCGGCCAAAGCGGCCTTGAAAAGGATTGGCACCATGCATCCCCAAAGTCCCTTTGTCCCTTTGGCTGAAAATCGAATCATGCGTCTCAGGCTGGAAATGGTACAGAAGCAACCCAAAAAGTTTGAAGTCCCAAAGTGGAGCGGCCTCGAAGCAAGCTCGGCTTATAATTTGGGCGGGGATCGGATAGTCAAAGCGGTTCGCGAAACCCGTGCCAAGCAGAATACCCAGGCAAATAAAGAACCACCAAAGAGTAATCCCTTAAAAACCTTTGGTTCTATCAAGGTCCGTTTGGAGGGAGACGATGAGAAAACGGGAGGCCCGGCTAATTGAAAAAGGCCAGTTTTGGGGGAATTTTGCAAGCAGAAAAGGCCATGCCGGAAAAAAACCTACAGGGTAGTTTCCCTTGCTACCGAACCGTTTTTTCGGTATACTTACCACGTTTTTATGAAACTGATTGTTAAGATTCAATGTGTCCTGGCTGCCGCGGCACTTCTCTGCTGCGCTTCTCAGGTTTCGGCGGCCGATATCCCCGAAGAATACTCTACCGGCGGGTTCTTTATCGGTTCTCAAGCTTACTCGTTCAATCGTTTTACCCTCTTTGAAGCCATCGAAAAGAATGCAATGGCCGGAGGTAAAGTGATTGAGTTTTTCCCGGGGCAGAAAATCTCCAAAGATATTGACCAGGGTGTTGGCCCGGGCATGTCTGAAGAGAATATGCAGAAGGTGAAGGATAAGCTCGCTCAACATGGCATGAAGGTAGTCAATTTTGGCGTAACCGGTGCCGGAGACGAAGCGGGGTATCGCAACATTTTTGAGTTCTGCAAGAAGATGGATATCCGCGCATTCTCCTGTGAGCCTGCCAAAGATCATTTACCCATTCTTGACAAATTGGTCAAAGAATATGACGTAATGGTGGCAATTCATAATCACCCCCGTCGTCCCAATGACCCCAACTATTGGGTCTGGGATCCGGTCGCTGTATTCAATGCCGTCAAAGACCTGGATTCTCGCATCGGTGCAGCAGCTGATACAGGTCACTGGGTCCGCAGTGGATTGAATCCGGTTTATGGTCTGAAAGTTTTGGAAGGCCGTTTAATTAGCTCCCACATGAAAGACCTGCATGAATTTTCAGCCGGCGGCCACGATGTCCCCTACGGTCAGGGCGTTTCCAATATTCCTGCCGTTCTGGATGAACTCAAACGCCAGGGCTTCAAAGGAAATATCTCCATTGAGTACGAATACAACTGGGATAATTCTGTTCCCGAAATTGCTCAATGTATCGGCTTTGTCCGTGGATACGGCACCGCCAAGAAATACTAAAATATTAGACCCGTAGTGAACAAAAAACCCCGTTATTTGACGGGGTTTTTTATTTTGATGCGGCAGCGGTTATCCCAAAAATTAAACGGGCAAGACCCGACTTTCTCCAAACCTAGTTGTCATAAAGATTTCGGGGAGTCATCGCGAGGAAACGATATTTGCCTCCCAATTGGTACATTCGGTCTTTCCAAAGGTCAAAGGGCGGCTCTTTTTGGAATATCTCTGTAATTCTCACCGTGGAAATCAACCAGGCTTTATTCGCAATTTCTTCTTCCAGTTGTCCGGCACTCCAACCTGCATAACCTAAAAAGAAATGCACATCCTCTACCCTCTCCAGAGCATCATCCTCGAAAATATCCTCCAAAGAAGGGGTCAGATAAACGGTCGGGACAACTTCACGGAAGGAGTCTTTTTTGACCTGCGAGCGCAAAAGGCAAAAGATACTTTTCTGCATCACCGGTCCTCCCATTTTCACTGCCGAATGATGAAACACTTCCGGAATGTTCAGAACCAGCACGTCAGAAAGTTTGACACTCACCGGATGGTTCAATACCAGTCCCACGGCACCCTCTTCATCGTGTTCGCAAATATAGACTGCAGACTGGTGGAAAAAGGACCCCATCAGCTCTCCGCTATCCAGGAGAAGCTTTCCTTTCAGTGACATAAATTTTTGACTCATCGCAGCCTCCGGCTTGTTTCAGTTTAATCCAATATATATCCCAGCCGGGAATAGGTAGGCACATCTATCGGCTGGTTTTTGTAATAAGTTTTTTCACATTGGTCAAAGCGCCCTACACTCGTGATCTTCAAATCCAGAAAGCCCTGATTGGGATCATTGTATCCGCGTTTGCTTCGTCCTCCTGAATAAGGCATCTGCGACTTCAGGAGATCTATCTGAGAATTCGTTAAAGCGGGCGGCGGCGGCACATTGCGAGTCGGAGGGCGTTTCTTTTCCAACATCTCTCTGCTTACTTCGTTGAGGGAGACCAGCTCTTTATCCCCATAAATCGGGGCAGGCTTCTCCTCATTACGAACCGTGCGCCGAGGGTGAGTAATCAACACAATCCTCAACTCATCGGAATTAAACTCAGCAGGCGTACAGGCCCCCAACATTATTTTTGCACCCGGATTTTCACTGGCAATCCGCCTTTGAAAAGCTTCTGCATCGCCCAGGGAAAAACCATCTTTCCCGATAAAAAGCGCCAGTACAGTGCCTGCGCTGCGCAATAAAGAGCCTTTCTTGAGCCACGGGTGTGCCAGAAGCGTCTCCCAGAGAGATTCCACTCTGCTATCACCGGTTGCCGATGCAACGGCCAAAGTGCCCACACATTTTCCCTCGCGGAAACCAAAAGTGCTTCTCAGAAGACCTAAATCCAAAGCCAGAGGACCGGGGCAGAAAAAGCTCAACCAAAGACCTTCCACCGCATCAGATATCATCCGGTTACTCGACTCATATAATTCGACGAAGTTTGCATTTTCATTCGCCTGCAAAGCCAAGAGCTCATTGGGCAAAGAAATATGCAGATGGGCATGAACCGTCATTTCATCCTGGGATCGGGTGGCCCTCATAGATCGATCCGTCCCCTCGCAGAAGAAGGGAAAAATTGAAATAGCGATTACAAACACACCTTCCTCTGCCGCCAACTCTGCAATTACCGGCGCCACGCCTCCTCCCAATCCGCCTCCAAAACCGGCAATCAAATATAAGAGAGAGTATCTTCCGACCAATTTCCTTAATTCATCCTTTTCCGCTTCAGCAATTGATTGAGCCACCTCCCGGCTGGCCCCGGTTCCAAAACCGCGAAGTATTTTTTTTCCTATCTGCCTGGTCTCGCAATGAGTGACCTGCCTTAAACTCTGAACATCAGAATCCAACACAATATATTCAAGCCCTTCACATGCAGAAAGAGACAGGGTGTTCACGATTTTTGCGCCAGCTCCGCCCACCCCCAGAACAAGAGCATTCAACTTGTCTTCAAAAACATTGTTCGAGGATACTTGGCTTTCAGGATTTATTTCGATCATTCCCTTTCCTTTCTCTTTCCCGTGAGCCCTTTCAAACTGAAAACGTTGGCCAGGGGACCTCCTGTTTTGCGAGACATTTTAGAAGCACAATACCTGGCCAATCCAATCGGAGTGGCAAACTCTGGCTTCTTTAAAGAGTCACAAATTCCGTCAAGGTGATTCAAACAGAAAGGCCAGGACTGAGCCTGGAACACACTGCTTGCCAGTGAAGATATCATCTGGATACAAGCACCGCCTCCGCAAAGCATGACTCCCTGATCTGGCCCCAATTGCAACCCGGCTTCTGCCAAAGTCTCACGGATAATTTGGAAAATTTCTTTGAGCCTAAGCTCCATAATGATCTGAAAATAGTCAAAGCGCACCGACTTATTCTCTCCATTGGGTGTTTTAAAGGGTAACAGAGCATTTTTAGCCTGCGGATCGCAAATAGCCCGGCCATGGAAAGTTTTCAGATTTTCTGCGACTCCTATTTCCAGTTTTAACCCTAATGCCAAATCATTGCTGACATGGTCTCCTCCAATAGAAAGAGAGCCTGCATAACGAATACACCCCCCATGAGTAAAGGCAAACTCTGTCGTTCCCGCTCCCAAGTCAATGATAAGCCCTCCTTTTTTGCGCTGTTCGGCATCCATCAAAGCTATACTCGCGGCGAACCCATTAAAAACAGGATATTTGGGCTCCAGACATAAATCTTGCAGTATTTTTATTGGCTCCCAGATTTGATTGCGATTTCCGTAAATCCAGTATAGGGGCTGCGTCAGAATTCGTCCTCTCGCATTTAAACCGGGCTCTTCCAATTGGCCATCCAGAAGAGGCTGCTGCTTAATCCGATGAAGTACTAATACGCTTTCAGATATCTCCTTTGGGGGACATTCAATGGCATTTTTCAGAGCATCTTCCCTATCCTCTTCAGTGACTCGGCCATCAGCGGATTCCAACATGTGTTCGCCCACGCTGAATGCACTTTTAATATGCCCACCGGTTATCCCCACACACACTTCACCAATGGAGACATTCGCCAAATTTTCGGCATCGGCAACAGCAGCGCGGACCTCAGCAATGGTCGCCTCCGTATTAAAGATAACCCCCTTTCGCACTCCGCTGGAAACGCTTTGCCCAACCCCGAGCACTTTGAAAGGACACTTCTCAGAAACCTCGGCAATAACAACACATATCTTGGAAGTGCCGATCTCTATACCCGTAGCATACTGTTTTCTCTTCTTGAATAGCATTTCTTCATCGCCCTCCAGTACTTCTCACACCCCGGACTCCATTGGAGCGTGAATTTTTATCTTCCTGAGCCGGGGGCGGTTCCCAAACCACAGGCACGTTATTTGAGACGGAGAGGTTGATCGTCTTAATTTTCTGCTCCAGCCCGGTTGAATAGGCGTAGATAGCTTCCCATCGGGCCAAACCCAACTCCAGAGAATTTGCATCAAAAACCGCTTCCACGTATTGAGCCGTTCTCGCGATAATAAAACCCAACTCGCTGATATTTACTTCCGTCAGATCATCAAACCCGAAAAAGCTGGATTCCTTGTAGAGCCTGAGAAACTTGAGCGCGCGGTTCACTTGCTGATCTTTACAGTAACGATTGGGGATAAGAACGTTTTTATCTGCCACACCAGTCAATGTAGGCAGAAGGAGCCGCTCCGGAGCGTGAACCTCGTAAAATAATTCATCGGGTGCCATCACGTACCCCGAGTCATCCAGATAGCGCACCACCCACTGACCTGCATTGAGATTCATCGGGTCTGCCTCCCAAACATAACACCTGAAAACGGGAACTCTGGCATATACCTGAACTTTGAGCGTATCCGGAATGACCCTTTCGACAGAAATTTTCTCCAGAACCGAAACGCTTTCCAAACGGTTTTTTATCTGACCCAAATCCAGAGCCATCAGATTATCTTCCCCTATTTTTACGTCCAGAAATTCCAGCACCCTCTCCTTGGATACTCCGCCGAAAACTCGCACATCGACCGCGCGCACCGTGAACATCTGGTTCGTATAAACGGTCTTTTCCAAAACAAGGCCCAGGGTGGTCTTCCCGAGAAAATAAACGCTCACAACGACAGCCAAAAAAAGCATCCACCAGGCGATGCGCCAAGACCAGCGGTTAATACGCTTGCGCTTCTGCTCTCTGGCTTCCTCTTCAGGTGTGGAGAGTTTTACCTTCTCTTCTGGCTTTTTCTTTTTGTTGAACATGCAATTATTTTATGAGCGCCATCTCCAATATTTTACAGCACAAATTTGCATAACTGAGCCCCTTTGCCGCAGCTGCCTTAGGCAGTAGGCTGGTCTCGCTCATACCCGGCAGCGTATTAATTTCCAATACCCAGCACTCGCCTTTTTGATCCAGAATCATGTCTATGCGAGCATAGTCTTTCGCGCCGACAGCATGAAATGTTTTCAGGGCCAGATCAGCAGCACGATTGCGAGAGGCTTCATCGACTTGAGCCGGGCAATAATACTCCGTTCTGCCTTTCGTGTACTTGCTTTCATAACTATATACGCCTGATTTAGGACATACTTCCACCAGCGGAAGCACTTCACCGCCCAGTATTCCAACGGTCAATTCTCGTCCAATAATCCGCTCCTCCATCAGGAC
The DNA here is from genome assembly GCA_002305615.1 of Verrucomicrobia bacterium UBA1412. Classification (GTDB taxonomy): domain Bacteria; phylum Verrucomicrobiota; class Verrucomicrobiia; order Limisphaerales; family UBA1412; genus UBA1412. Next base: position 20,315 of record DBPU01000080.1, read on the forward strand.
AACACCGCCATACTCCAATGATCGCCTCAACGCCGCGCCAAAATCTTCCTTATAGTCCACTATTTCAACACCCACGCTGGAGCCCTCTCTGAGCGGCTTCAGCACCACCGGAGCCTCCCAGCCTTCAGGCATTTCAGCTTGCCAGCTCTTTAAAACAAAGGAGCGAGGCATCGTTACCCCGGCCACAACACAGTGCTGACGAGTCAAAAGTTTATCAAAACCAATACGGCTGGCCTCAGCGCCACTGCCGGTATAGGGGATGCCCAGTTGATCCAACTCCATCTGCACTTGTCCATCCTCACCATAAGTTCCATGAAGTGCTAAAAAAACAACATTGGCTTCATCGGGCAAACTCCATCCTTTTATAGGATCCGGATCAAGCATCTCTACTTGATAGCCGGATGAGCGCAGGGCCTCTGCCACCATCGCGCCGGATTTTAATGAAATTTCCCGCTCGTTTGAAATGCCACCCGCAAAAACAACTACTTTCAGTTTACCATTATTCATGCATCTTCTCCAACGATCATTACTTCAGTCTCTAAACTCACTCCGCATTCAGCCAGAACTCTCTCTTGAATTATTTGAATCAACTCGAGAATATTCCGAGATGACGCGTTGTTTTTATTGATCAAAAAATTGGCATGTTTATCCGAAACCTGTGCTCCTCCTACGCTAAAACCTTTCATGCCCAGTGAATCTATCAACCGGCCCGCAGAGTGACCGGGCGGATTTTTGAAGGCACACCCCGCACTGGGAGATTGAGTTTGAGTCTTCAGGCGCATTTCTCTCATCTCTGTCATTCTTTCCCTAATCTGCTCCGGAACTCCGGAATAAGCCCGCAGGACCGCAGACAAGGCGATTTTATTTTCAAAGAAAGCGCAGCAGCGATAATCCGCCTGAATATTCTCGCCCGGCACCTCCTCCAGAACGCCATCAAGCCCCAGCACTGAAACTGATTCCACGACATCCATCAGACTCGATTTGTAAGCCCCGGCATTCATTCGCAATCCACCCCCAAGACTTCCGGGTATCCCTTCCATAAACTCCAGGCCTGCCAGTGCGTTAGCCTGAGCAAACTGCGCTATCTGCCTCAATGTAGCCCCGGCACCCGCATGAATAAGGAGCCTGCCATTTTTAACTTCCGTTTGAGAAAAAAAAGAATGGCGCAGGGAGCATACCACGCCCCGTACACCGCCATCTCTGACTACCAGATTAGAGCCTCGGCCCAACAAGAAGAAAGGAATCCCCCGCCCTGCACAATAGCTTAAGATTTTCCTTAGCTCATCCGTGCAGGAAGGCTCCACATAAAAATCAGCCGGGCCGCCGATTCTCAGCGTGGTCAGTTTTTTCATGGGGTAATCTCTTTTGCGAACTGTCTCAGGCGACAGATTCTCATCCAGTTCGTCTTGCCACTTTTTAGTTTCTGTTTTTTGCATGTCTAGCTCTGGCCTTTTGCTCCATCCAATAACGCCGCATATTTATGGGCTTCCAAAGTAATATCGCCGGCTCCCAAAAATAAAATAATATCTCCGGGACGTGAGTTTTTTGCCACCGCCCCACCCACATCCTCCAGGTGCTCCAAATACTCCACCTCTTGTCCACGAGCTCTCACAGCATCGGCCATGCTCTTGCCCGTTACGCCCGGAATAGGTTCTTCACTGGCCGCATATACATCGGTGAGGAATAGACGATCAGCTTCCTTGAAACACGTGGAAAATTCTTCAAGCAGCAGCTGCGTGCGCGTAAAGCGGTGAGGCTGGAAGACAACCAGAAGACGTCCGCCCTGAGCCTTTACGGCACGAATGGTTGCCGCTATTTCAGCCGGGTGGTGGCCGTAATCATCAATAATCCGGTAATCCTGGTTTTTAAACAGAAGCTCCTGTCTCCTGTTCGTTCCATTAAAGTCGCTGATGCTTCCGGCGATCTCCCGGGCCGAATATCCCAACTCCGCCAGAAGAGCTATCACCGCCGTTGCATTGCTGACATTGTGGGTTCCCATCAAACAAATTTTGAATTCTCCCCAATCAACGCCCCTTCTCCTTACACTAAAAACTTGCTCTCCTTTGGAAGGGTTTTCTCGAAGTACAGCCTGGTAATCGCTCTGCGGACTGAAACCAAAAGAGATGCTTCTCTCTTTGAAATGCTCTTTGCTCAGTCGAGTGACCCATTCATTATCGGCACAGCAGATAATTTTCTTTTGAACCTGCTGAGAAAATTGTGCGAATGTATTTTCGATCCCCGCTTCATTGCCGTAATACTCCAGGTGATCCCGGTCCAAATTAAGGATCACTGCGTATTCAGGTTCAAATTCCAGGATACTTCCGTCGCTCTCATCCGTTTCCGCAACAAACCAGCTGGATTGGTTTTTGCCCAGGCGTGCATGGGGTTCGAACCGACGACATAAACCTCCCACCGCATAACCGGGCTCCAGATTTAAATTACACATAGCCCGAACAAGCAAGCCCGTGACCGTCGTCTTCCCATGCATCCCGGCTACACAAATTCCGCGATATAAATTCATGAAGGAGGCCAGGGCCTCCGCTCTTTTTAGAAGGAGCGCTCCTTGCCTTTTTGCCTCAACGATATCCGGGTTTTTTTTGCTTACAGCAGAAGAGTACACCAGAACGTCTACCGGATCGTCTTTCACGTTAGCCGCGGAATGTCCCAGATATATCTTGGCTCCTCTTTTACTTAGAGCCCGGGTCTCCTGGGTCTCGCGCACATCCGCCCCACTGATATTCCAGCCTTTATCCATCAGTAAATGCGCCACAGCACTGACACCTATGCCCCCTATCCCGGCCAAATATGCTTTGGGTGAAACTGCTGACTTTGCGGCAGTACCATTCAGCAGTGCCTCAAATGCCATTCTGTTTTCTGTTTTCAAGCTCAACATCTTAAACTACGGGCTCAGTGCTCCAATCCATGTTCAGGTTTTCTTGAGGCAAGGCAACCTCTATCATCTTTTTGGCAATTTCCGTCGCTGCGTCTCTTTCGCCCCACTCTGCCAAAGCATGGCAAATTGCCAAACGCTTCTTTTCATTTGTTAAGAGAGAACTCACCACATCTGCAAAGTCGTCCGCTGCCGCCTCCTGGATGGGGCTCTCAGGTTGTTCAAAAAGAATTGCTGCACCCGTTTCTTCGAAGGCCAGCGCATTGTAATACTGATGATTATCAGCAGCCGTGGGCAGCGGGATTAAGATGGAAGGAATTCTCATCCGGGCCGTTTCCGCCAGAGAAGAGGCACCCGCCCGACTCACCATCACTGTTGCGGCTCCCATTACCAAATCCATCTCTGCAAAGTACTCTCGAACCATCGCCGGAACACCGCTATCCTGATAGCCTTTTTGTACCGATTCAAAATCTCTTTTGCCAGTCAGGTGAATGATTTGCAAATCGGGTATTCGGCGTAAAATTTTCTTGAGACTTGCCAACACCAGAGAATTCAGCGCACGAGCCCCCTGGCTCCCTCCCATCGCCAAAAGCACAGGTCTATCGGGATCAAGCCCCAACATCATTTTGCAGCCCCTGGACATCTCTTCATTGGAAGGAGAAAAATTTGCTCTGACAGGCATCCCTACCACATCCACTCTGCGCATGTGCAGTCTGGAAACAGATTGCGGAAAATGGACGAAACCGGTATGCACAAAAGGCGCCACCAGGCGATTCGCCCGCCCGGGCATCGAATTGCCTTCATGAATAAACGCTTTGCATTTCCCGGCCGGCGCTGCCAATACCGTAGGCGCACTCGAAAAACCTCCCATCCCCAACACCGCCTTGGGCTGCAGCTTACGAAACAGTTTTCTTGCTTTTAAATACGATTTAATGAAACGAAGAAAAAACGGAAGCACGTTTCGACTCGTTAGCCCCACCGCAGGCATTCGCTCAACCCGAAATTCTCTTATCTGCGCACTGGCTACCTGATCGATCTCCTTTTCGGTGACAATCAGGAGAATCTCACACCCGGCACTGTAAAGCTTTTGAGCAACGGCTATACCCGGATAAAAATGCCCTCCGGAACCGCCGCAGGCAATAGCTACCAATGGCCCTTTTTTCTCACTCTTTTTCATGATCGGATGGTTTTTTTGTCGCAAATACATTCTCTTCTTCTTCCACAAGCGTCTCCTCTTCAAACACGAGAGAATCGTTTTCTTTGCCCGAGTTACCTCGCAGTGCAATCGATAGAAGTAAACCGACTGCTCCCAGCAGCATGATTATATTGCTTCCTCCCCGGCTAATGAACGGCAAAGGCATACCCTTATTGGGCAATACACTCGTCACGACACCGATGTTAATAAAGGCCTGCAAGCCGATCATGAGCGTAATTCCCATTGCCAGATAGGCACCAAAGCGCTCGCGTGCATGCAATGCAATCTTTAATCCACACGCAGTTAAAAGTGCAAAAAGCAGGACGATAAAAAGGACTACAAAAAGGCCCAGTTCCTCACCAATAATCGGCAAAATAAAATCTGTGTGGTCTTCAGGCAGAAAGCCCATTTTTTGACTTCCCTCTCCCAAGCCCTTACCAAATAAACCTCCGCTGCCCAAAGCCACGAGTGAAGAATAGCCCTGCATTCCCACACCATACTTGGTTCCTTCCAGGTCCAGCCAACTGAGGATTCGCTCTCTTCGAACCGGATCAAAGTAAAGCCAAACGCTCAAGGCCGAACCCATCAACCCGGCAGGAATAAATAAATAATACCAACGAGCCCCCATGATCAGCAGCATGCAGGTAGTCAAAGCCAAAAGAAAAAGAGTCGTTCCCGCGTCAGGCTCTCTGAAAATTAAGAGCACTAGCGGGGAAATAATCACCATTGGCAGAATAAGACCTTTCCAGAAATGTCGAATGATCGAAGGGTATTTAGCTCCATACCAGGCGAGGAAAATAATGATGGAAAGCTTGGCGAGTTCCGAAGGCTGAAAGTTGATTCCCAACCGGACCCAGCGAGCTGCCCCTTTCACTTTTAAGCCTCCCAGCGCCGGGAAAAACACGGCAGTCAATAGGACAGCACAGACGATTAACAAAAGAACAGGAACCCAATCTTTCTGCAGTAACCTGTAGTCAAAAAACAACGCCAGGCAAACACACAAAACAGCTCCCACAATAGCAAATTGCGCCTGCTTCTTGAAGCTGTTCATTCCTTGAATATTTCGCGGCGAAACTTTCCAAGCCTTCTCCTCTAAGGCCGCATTCGTTGCAGAGGTCACTTTCGAAGCCGTTTGCACTTGAGGGGCGCTGGTCTTTTTTTCGATCTTAGAAAAAGTGACACTGTAAAGAGCAAGGAGCCCCATGGCAATCAACATTGCCACGCAGAAGACAATCACCCCTACTATATGTTTCATAACTCCCTTAACTCTCCCGAA
>DBPU01000111.1:0-3236 GCA_002305615.1 Verrucomicrobia bacterium UBA1412
AACGCATCTTCGGTTCCGTTGAGGCGATCGCCGGAACGCAGCGCGTTATTATTGCCCGATTTCCAGGAAACCATGGTGTAGTTATTACCGCCGTTGATTCTGCCTTCATTATTGATGAAGCAGCTGCCGAAGTCGTAGAGACGAGTCCAGTTACCTTTATCGGCGGTGGCTCTTGCCCAGGTTTCTACTGAGAAAGAGGGGAATCCGCTGATGATGTTGGCAGGAAGTGCCGCGAACGAACCATCGGTCAGAGAGCCGGTGTCGCCCGTACCATCCAGAGTGAGAATACCATCGGCCACGGCAGCGGTTCCGAAGAGTGTGCCGTCGGCTGCGCCCACAGAGTCGCTCATATCTTCAAGGAAGCTGTATCTGTGTTGCAGGAGGTAGCTATCTTCACCCACGAGGATTTCCACTGAACCGGTGATGCCTTCGTACGTGCAGGAGACCAGGACGCTGCCCGGGCCCACTGCGATCACGCGTGTGCCATTGATGGCCACGACATTCTCATCAGAGGAGACGAGCTCGGCTTCGCTGGTGACGTCCACATTGCCCGCCTGGGCATAATGAGCGATCACTGTCGCATTGAGGCCTTCACCCTTGAAGAGTTCCGGCACTGCTACGGTGACGAGGACTTCATCGACCTTGTCTTCACCGGCCGGGATTTCATTCGGACCTGCGGCATAGTTGGCAGCCACTTCTTTGGCACCCAAAACGCCGTTCCAGATACGGAATTCATCCATATTGAAGTTGATGGTCGGGTCTCCCAGGTACATGGAGCGTCCAATGTAGTTGCGGTAGTCAGGAATATCAGAGAGCTTTCTGGTATTGCTACCGGTGACGCTCACGGGCTGACCATTGAGGTAACCTGTCACGGTGCCATTTTCTGCATAGGTAAAGACCATGTGCATCTTCTGGCCGGTGAGGTTCTGCATGTTGTCGGGGATCGTCACGCCGAAGAATTCTTCGCCTGCACCAATGGTGCGAGTGGCGATACGGACGTTGGCCGAACCGGTGTAGATACTCGCGAAGATATAACCGACACCATTTCCGTCAGTACCAGCCTGACCGAAATCAAGCAAGCGGTTCCAGTTGGCAATGTAAGTGCCCGGAGTGAACCAGACTTCCCAGCTCATGCTCTTGAGACCGCTGACGAGGCCGGCGGGTACTTGAGCAAAGGCATGTTGTGCGCTGCCGTCCAATACGAGTTCTCCACCCTGGACAGAAGCTCCCGGACCGTTGAGGAATCCGTGTGCGACACCCACTGAATCAGTCACACCTTCATCGAAGCTGTAACGATGGAGGAGGCCGATCTGCTCGGGTACGACTTCGACTTCGACCGTCGTGCTGACGCCGCCTTCATAGAGAGCGGTGACCACGGCTGAACCCGGAGCCACACCGACCAGACGTTTGCGGTTGTCAATGGTGAGAATACTCTCATCGGAGGAGCTCAGGAAAACAGAAGCCGAATCAGTTGCCGGGACTCCAGTGATACCCTGATAATCCAGATAAACGTTGATCGTTGTGGCAGAGCCGGCGATCACCTGCAGAGGAGCTTCCACGGAAATTCCCAGAGGATAGCCGCCCGCATCGACCATAGTGTCAGGACCCGCAGCAAAGCTGGCGGCGATCTGAGTCGTTGTCATGGCACCATTCCAGAGACGGAATTCATCCATTTTTCCCGGGAGACCTACGGAGCTGCGTGAGCAACCGAGCCAGCAGACGTTCTTTTCCAGAATCGCAGCAATTTGCTCAGGAGTGAGCGTCATGCCGACCTGGTTCTCAAAACGGCCGTTGATATAAACCCTCATGTTCTGGGATTCGGGATCAATAACCCAAACAAGATGGGTCGGGCCGGATCCGGGGAATCCCTTGGTGGCAAAGGTTTCTGTCTTGTAGGTTGTCGTTGTGCCCGGGAGGTATGTTTCGACCAACGTCCAGGTGGTGTTGTTTTTGCTATTTCCACCCTTATTGGGCTGCAGACCCACCGCGAAGTTGTTGTAGAAATTCGGACCCACATCTTCAGGATCGAAGAAGGTGATATTGAAGCTGCTCCAATTTCCGGCAGTTGTCGGATCGATATCCATCCAGGTTTCGATCGAGAACGCTTTGCCTTCGACTTCGCTCATGAGGCCAGCGGGCAACTGAACCGGTGTCGAACCGTCCATATTCAGCTTGCCGCCTTCAACTATCAGACCCCAGTTTTCGCCGTGTGCCGTGCCAATGCTGTCGTTGACGTCATCATTAAAGGAATAACGATGGATTGCTTGAGCCGGAGTTTCTCCCATGGCGATCTGAGTCGTGTAGGTTTCACCTTCAAACTCGACGACCAGGTTTCCGCCCGCGGCGACGTTAGAGGTGTAAGTGCGGTTGTTCAGCAGGGTAATGGCAGGATTATCAATGCTGATCTGAACGCCTTCTGCGCTGTTGAAAGGCAGCGATTTCAGATTCTCATAGTCCGCATAGACATGGAATTGAACCGTTGCTCCGGGAGCTGCATAGGGTGCCTCAGATACCACGCGCAGACCGAGGAATTCTCCCAGTTCTCCGTCAAAGATCGTATCCGGTCCCACGCTACTGTTGATCGCGACTTCCTTGGCTGTGAGAGAACCTCTCCAGGTGCGGAATTCATTGATAGAACCATTGAGGATCGGGTCTGAACTGTACATAGCGCGTCCGAGATAGCAGTAAGCCATCGGTCCGATCTGGACCGGGTTATTGCTGATATCTTCGACTTCAGCCACCTTGACGCCGTCTACATAGATACGGCCCAGGTTAGCGTCGGCCAGGAGCGTCACGACAATGTGCACTTCTTTACCTACGGGCATCGTATAGCCGGGGCCATAGACGCATTGCTCGGCACCGCCTTGACCGGTGGTGACGAAGTTAGCGGAGGTCGCACCCACAGTCCCATTATAGGGAGCCAGGAACATGTATTTGGTTCCGGCATCTCCGGATTTATTACCGAAGTCCCAGATGCGAGCCCAGGTGTTCAAGGTGTTAAGCTTGACCCAAGCTTCCATCGTAATCGATTCATGGTCAGAGATCAGGTTCGCCGGGAGCCGTACGTGCGGAGTATCATCGGTCTTGGAGTTGTATCCGGCTCCGGGGATCACCAGGTAACCGCCCTCGACGGTGGCCGGGGCGACCAGTGTTCCGTTTGCGCCGGCGATTGAATCGGTAATGGTGTCATCGCCAAAGCTGTAACGATGAGTCAGAACTGCGGCAGGCAGCGGGGT
>DBPU01000111.1:3281-7670 GCA_002305615.1 Verrucomicrobia bacterium UBA1412
ATCCAGAAGAACATTCTTCACATTCTGGTAATCCGCATAAACATCGAAAGAGAGGGCTGCGCTTTCCACAATAGTCGTTTTGTTGCCCTCGGGCACGATGTGAAGCGCTTGCAAGTCTCCCTTTTCAGAAGGCAGGGTGTTCGGTCCTGATGCCAGACTCAGGCGGATTTCCTCCAGAGACATGGCGCCACTGTAAATGCGCATTTCGTCGATCTTGCCCACGAGTCCCGGGTCAGCCCAGGAGCTGCGGCCGATCATGTTGTTGACTGTCCAGCCCATATCCATCGGAGCCGTATCAATGGCGTTTTGGATCAGTAATTCACCATTCTTGTAAATGGAGAGAGTTTTGCGAACACCGTCAGCCACAACGACCAGGTGAGTCATCTTGCCCTCTTCGATACCTGCCGGTGAACCTACACCGGTAATAGTCGTATCACCGAAAGGAGTCCAGAGCCTGGAGCTTAAGAGCGTGGGGCCTCTCGGGGTCAGAAAGAAGGCTTGAGTTGCTCCGTCAAATACTCCTTCTCCACCAGTGGAATTGGAGAATTCCCAATAGCGGGAGTAGTTGTAGGCCTGGTCCACATTATCGCTCTGCGCCCAGACTTCAACGGTCGTCGACATATAGTCGACCATCATGCCTCCGGGCAGTTTCGCATATTGAGAATCTGCGACCGAACTGCTCTTGGGAGCCAGAACCAGCATTCCGCCTGATACCGTCGCACCGTTCATCAATTCACCATGAGCATCGCCCACAGAGTCATTGGCGTTTCCATTGAAGGAGTAGCGGTGATCGAGCGTGACTTCTGGCAGGGTGTCAGTGACGACTACTGCCAGCTGAGCACTTTGGCCCAGGTATTCAACTGTGAGAGTCGCCTCTCCAGGAGCCACGCCGCGCGCAACGACCTTACCAGTAACGGTCTGAGGCAGCAGGATCTCCGCGTTGCTGGAGTTCAGAGTTGTCTCGGCGGTCACATCCAGGGGGCCGGCAATGGAGTAAACGGCTTCCACTGTGATAGGCAGACGCTCATTGACATAGATTTCCTGGCGAGGAGCGACAATTTCCACTTCAACCAGTTCACCGAGCTCAGGCAGCTCATCGGGACCCACCTGACTATTCGCTGCGATTTGTGCCGCACTCAGCACACCTTCGTAAATACGAAATTCGGCGTAATTACCGGCAAAATAGGGATCGGCCCACTGTGCCTTGCCCAGCCACATATTCGGACATCCGCCGAACTGGGTCGGGTTGAATTCCTGGGTTCCGCTGCCCTTCAGAACGCCGTCACTATAAATTTTACCTGTCTTGCTCTCGCTGTCATAGGTATAAACGACATGATGGAAGACATTGTCAGCAATGGGCAGGACCGGTGCATTGACCATCTGTTCCACGCCATCCAGACGGACACCGCTGCGGAGCGTCCCGTCATAGGAGCGCCAGGTCAACATGCTGTAGTTTTTACCGCCTTCAATGGTCTCAGCACCGCTGACTTCATCTACTGCGATGTTGCAACTGCCGAAATCATAGATGCGCATCCAGTTGCCTTTATCTACTGTGGCTTGCACCCATGTTTCTATCGAGTAAGAGGTGAAAGTGCTGATGAGATCAGGCGGCAGGGAAATGAAAGAGCCTTGATCCAGGGAAGTGGGTTCTCCCACACCGGAGAGTACGGCCATGCCGCCAATGACCTCCCAGGTCTCCTCATCATAATATTCCGCCAAATAAGCATCTCCGTGAAGAGCGCCGTGGGCACCCCCCACTGAGTCAGTGGCAGTGGAGCCATCATAAGGTGGCTCAAAACTGTACCGATGCTTGAGCGTGGATTCCTGCGCCGCGAAGGCGCTCATACCTACGCCCAGAGCAAGGGCAGTGGTTAGTATTAGTTTTTTATTCATATCGGAACTCGTAGTACTGTTAGTTCGTTTTTCCTGCCTTCACGTGAAAGACCTTGGAGGTTTTTCCTCCTCTGGCTTTTTTATGTCTGACAGGACAAGGAGAATAGTAGCAGTTTTTAGAATGGACCGCCAGAAAATAGTTTCAGAAAAAGCTTGGAAAAAATGTGCACTTGTTATTCAAGCTTGGAATTCATTATTATTAAGCCCGCCTCAACAATATCCTCAACCTCTTGAAAACAAGATTGTTATCTATTTTAAAAACGGGTGCTTCGGAATTCTGCACTCGTGTTACCGGGGAGGAATACAGGATTTTTTTTCAGAAATAATTTGCAAATTCTTCCATTTGAGTTAGAGTGGATCCAGCTTTTGTGATCGATTGTAGACAAACGCCGAGCGGACACTCTCGGTAAAAAAGGTTTGAAATAGGAAATATTTGATATGGATAAGACATATTCCAAAAACTCGCGGGGCTTTACGTTGATAGAGCTCCTGGTGGTTATTGCGATTATAGCAATTCTGGCAGGGATGATCCTGCCGGCTTTGAGCAAGGCCAAAAGCAAGGCGCAGTCAACGGCTTGCTCGAATAATCTCAAGCAATTAGGCTTGGCAGCGAATATATATACGACCGACAACACTCATTTCCCGGGGGCTATCAATGCGGAAGGTACCACGGGTCTGGAGTATATCTGGCCGACCCGGCTCTCCAAATCCATAGGAACCAATACTGCTATTTTCAACTGCCCCTCGGTCCGCCGCGATTTCTGGTGGGAAACCGGTTCGCGCACCAATAGCAACCGCAATATCAGGGAGCAGAGAATCATATTGAACGCTCAGCGGCAATATATTTTCAAGGCCGGTCCTGACGGAGCGGGTATGAGCTACGGTTATAATGACTGGGGGCTCTTCACCGCCGATTTCAATAACAGGTATTTCGGTTTGGGCGGAGATATCTTGCCCAGTACGGGTGAGGGAGAAGTGGCCGTCAGCAGGGTCAAGAACCCGGCTAATATGATCATGCTTGCAGACAGCCGTTCGGATTTCAGTTGGGATGGGAGCATTGACCCCAAGGAGCCTGATCAATGGCCTTCAGCACGCCACAATCTCAGAGCGAACTTCATGTTTGTGGATGGTCATGCTGAGTCCACATTTCGCAGAGTGGCCGTGGACCCGAACGACGACTATCGTAGATCCCGTTGGACGACTGATAACAGACCTCATCGCCAGGATCAGCCCAGTGCCGGCACCTGGATAGCCGATACCGGTCAGCCTGAATATAAAGACGACGGCAGGGAGATGAAGTAACCAACGCGATCGCCCGTCAGGTTTGTAGATTCATTTTTCGAAATGAATGAGGGGAGGGAAGTCTGCTCTGCAGCTGAAAATGCCGCGCAGGCTTCTTTCCTTTAAATGAAGATTCCGGGCAAGGAAAGCCGTTTTTGGCTCTGAATATCTTGCTATTTTCCTCCTGCTTGGTTAGGGTGTGGGGAGCTTGAAGCGTGAATAAGAGTTTTCCTGATTAGGCTGGTATGGGATTCCTGGATCTAATTCTCAATATTACCGCAGTTTTTCTATGGATTAACTGGCGGATGCGAGTGGTTGCTTCCGGTTCGAAGCATCGCGTTCCCGAGTGGGGTGTTGCTTCCCGCCCGGTGTACCGCCCGCACATGAAGGGTTGGAAGCCTCTTTTGTTTCTGCTTCTGCTTCTCCTGGGCCGTCCCTTTCTTTATTGGGAAGTCGGGACAACCGCCCATTGGACGGCGATGCTTAAGTTCGGAGCAGTCTCCATTCCCTTTCGCCCCGATCAATTGGTGGCGATTCACCTTTTCTCATGGGCCAGTTTTATTCAGGCTCTCCTAAGCGTCTATATCTGCCTGATTTTGTTGGGGATTTTCGGTAAGGGAATTCACGGAAGCGAGAATAATTTCGTCCATCGCACGGTTCAACTGTTGGTCGGTCCCCTGGAGAGCTGGCCGGTTCTTTTCCGTGCCTCTCTTCCCTTCGTCGTTGCCGCGCCGCTTTGGTTTATCTTCTGCGCAGCGCTGGAATCGGCCCAAATTATCCCGGGGCAGGAGAGTTGGAAGATTGTATTTCACGAGAGCCTGGTGGTGGGTCTGTGTGCCTATTTGCCATGGTGCCATCTTCTGGCGGGTTTGATTTTTATCTATTTCCTCAACAGCTACATTTACATGGGGCCCTCACCGCTCTGGAATTACCTCCATACCATCACCCGCAAGGCTCTGACGCCGCTGTACCTCTTGCCGCTTCAGATCAGCAAGATTGATTTCACACCCGTAGCGGCCATGGCGATCATCTTCCTCATCTACGAAAACGGCGTCCGCTTCCTTTCGGCCCTCTTCACCTTTGCGATGCGCTAGAGCGCCGTCTTCAAGCTTTGGAAAAAAATAAAAAAAGCCCCTCTCAGCAGGAATTTCTTTGGAATTATCAGAAGATTGGTTGCGGGGAGAGGACTTGAACCTCTGACCTTCAGGTTATGAG
>DBPU01000031.1 GCA_002305615.1 Verrucomicrobia bacterium UBA1412
GTTGTCAATACGCCATCATCCAATCCCACCTCCAAAGGGATAGTGACAGTTCCTGACAGAGTCATTCCATTCGTAATGCCAACCAACGAGACCCCGTGACGTACGACACGATAAAGGCGGATATCTGATGAAAAAAAAGCGTCAGTATTGGTTTCAAAGCCACCGGAAGGTATGGGGGGCTCAACGTTGTCCGAAGAACGAATAATACCGTCGCCACTTGACCAGGATTCAGTAAGCGGATCAAATAAAAGGAAACCGTTGAAGTTGTAGCCTGGAGGATAAATAAACATAGGAACAATACTTAATGGATTATCTCTTGGCATAACCCATTGTACGGGCCTTGAAGATGTATCGTAGGTTAGAGATCGAAAGGAGAGCAATTCATTCCCTGTAGAGAAGGGGCTTGCAGTTGCGCCTTTTTCGGGAGCTGCTCCTTCATGGATAAAAAGCGTTGTGTTTGTGCCCTCGGCTCCCGGCATCCAATTGGTTAACGTTTGCCAAGGAGGATTGGAGTTGAGATTTGTGCTATACTGCACAAGATAAAAGTCTGAATCCGTACTGGTCCAGGAGAGAATCGCATTGGTATCCTGAAGAGATACCCGAAGCCCTTCTACAGCCTGAGCACTGACAGCAACTGTCAGAAGTAACGCAATTCCACTGATTTTTTTTAGCGTTTTCATAGAATCTATCCGTTCGTTTTTGTTGACATCCCACACCCTGGGTGCTGAAGGCATCCTGAACAGACGAACAAACGCAATCTATGGAAATTTGCCCAACCGTTCGCTGTCTGTTGAGCACAACAACTTATCTCACATAGAATTATACCTTGTTTTTACTTTTTTGTCAAATTATATTTCAGCATCCCCACACTTCGCATTACTTCCAGTTCATCCACTCAAAAATAATCTGCGCAAATCTGCGTCATCTGCGGTTAACTTCCCTCCGGGGATTCCCGGTATTGAGGCAACGCGACGGAAGAACAGGCGGTGGGTGGAGGAGAGAGATATCTTGCGAAATGATCGAGATTTGGTTAAGTTTGTGTTATGAGAAGTTTGCTCAAAAAGGTGATTTGTATGGCGGCACTGGCAGCGGCGGCTTTTTGTTTTGTGAGCGCACAGGCGCAGGAGGCTGCCCCCAAGACCAGCGGCAACCCGATTTTCCCGGGCTGGTATGCCGACCCGGAGGCCATTATCTATGGGGATACGTATTGGATTTACCCGACCTACTCGGCCCCCTATGATCAGCAGATCTTCTTTGACTGTTTTTCATCCAAGGACCTGGTTACCTGGACCAAGCACGAAAAGCTCATCACCAACCAGGAGGTGAAGTGGGCCCGCCGCGCCATGTGGGCACCGTCGGTGATCCAGCGCGAGGGTAAGTATTATTTCTTTTTTGCCGCCAATGATGTCCATGAAGGGGAAGTGGGCGGCATCGGCGTAGCGGTATCGGATAAGCCGGAGGGCCCGTATCGCGATCTTCTGGGCAAGCCGCTGATTGGCCGCATCGTTAACGGCGCTCAGCCGATTGATCAATACGTTTTCCGGGATGACGATGGCCAGATCTACATGTATTACGGCGGCTGGCGTCACTGCAATGTCGTCCGCCTGAACTCCTCCATGACGGGCCTGTTGCCTTTCAATGACGGCTCTTTCTATAAAGAGGTTACCCCGGAGCAGTATGTGGAGGGACCCATCATGTTCAAGCGCGAGGGCAAATACTACTTCATGTGGTCTGAAGGGGGCTGGACCGGTCCCAATTATGCGGTGGCCTATGCCATAGCCGAGCACCCGCTGGGACCTTTCAAGCGCATTGACCGGATATTGCAGCCGGATAAAGAGGTCGCCTTCGGGGCCGGCCATCACTCTCTCCTACGCATTCCCGGCACCGATGATTGGTACATCGTCTATCACCGCCGTCCCGTGGGCGAGACCGACGGCAACTACCGGGTGACCTGTATCGATAAAATGGAATTTGATGAAAAGGGCTTTATTAAGCCGGTGAAAATGACTTTTGAAGGCGTAAGCGCCCGTCCGCTACCAGCCAAGCCCGCTGAAAAATAAGAAGGGATATTCGGATATTTGATTGCCGAATAGGCTTGAGATTGTTAGAATCCATAAGGTGTTAAGAGAAAGGTATTCCCGGAACACCCGGACTATTCATTGAATAACTGATGCTTCAAAAACAAAGAAATATTCTGATACAGGCGCAGATGTTTCTGGATGCCATCCTGTGCATGCTGGCACTCTGGATGGCGCATGCGCTTCGTAATCTGATCCATGTCGATTTCCTGCCCAGCCCGGGGGATATCGAGTCGTTTTCTCGCTTTGTCTGGATGCTGCTGCTCATCCCGCTCTTGGCGCCTTTTGTTTTTTACACGCAAGGGTACTATGTTCGGGAGCTCTTGCCCGTATCGCGTTTGAGGCGTTATGCGGCTCTGGCGCGGGGGTGCCTCCTGCTCTTTATCGTCATGATCCTGGTGATGTTTTTGATGAAGTTTACGCTGGCCCGCTCGGTCCTGATTCTCTTCCTCCTTTTAATGTTCACCCTGGTGATGCTCAAAGACGAGGCTCTTCATATGTTCCGGAAGAGCAAGATGGGCAAGACACAGTTTCAGCGCCGGGTTATTATCGCCGCTTCAAGCAATGAAGCCCGCCGCGTTCGCAAGATGTTGTCCTCTCTGGGGACGACTGATTTTGAAGTCGTGGGTCACTTCGATTTGGGCCAGGCCAAAGAGGAAACGCTCCTGACCCTGCTCCACGATCTCTCTGCCAACATCGTGCTGGTCGGCTCCAAATACGCTCAGTTCAACGAGGTCGAAAAGGTGATTCAATGCTGCGAGTTGGAAGGGGTGGATGTCTGGGTTATGGCGAATTTTTTCCG
>DBPU01000098.1 GCA_002305615.1 Verrucomicrobia bacterium UBA1412
TTTGCGGGTCGGAATGGTCGTATTACGCTCGATCAACTTGGTGAAAATACCGCCCATGGTTTCAATACCGAGAGAAAGCGGGGTAACATCCAGGAGCAGGACATCTTTGACTTCGCCCTTGAGGACANNACCGCCCTGAATGGCTGCACCGATGGAAACGACTTCGTCGGGGTTGACACCCTGATGAGGTTGTTTGCCGATAATCTTGCGGGCCGCTTCAACTACGCTGGGCATACGGGTCATACCGCCGACCAGGACCAGTTCATCGACCTGATTGGTGCTGAGCTCGGCGTCGCGGAGGCAGCTGTGGACCGGGTTGATGGTTCTCTGGATCAAGGAGTCGCAGATGCTCTCGAGCTTGGCTCGTGTGAGGGTCATCTGGATGTGTTTGGGCCCGGTGGCATCGGCCGTAATGAAAGGCAGGTTGACATCGAAGCTCTGAGCGCTGGAGAGGGCGATTTTCGCTTTTTCGGCTTCCTCTTTGATGCGCTGCATGGCGTCGGGCTGATTACGGAGGTCCATGCCGTTCTGAGTTCTGAACTCATTGAGGATGTAATCCATGAGGGCATTATCCCAGTCGTCACCGCCCAGGTGAGTATCGCCATTGGTGGCTTTTACTTCGAAGACACCGTCGCCGATTTCGAGGATAGAGATATCGAAGGTGCCGCCGCCCAAGTCATAGACAGCGATTTTCTCGTCTTTCTTTTTATCCAGACCATAGGCCAGAGAGGCAGCGGTGGGCTCGTTAATGATTCGGAGGACTTCCAGCCCTGCGATACGTCCCGCGTCTTTGGTAGCCTGGCGCTGAGAGTCATTGAAATAGGCGGGTACGGTGATAACGGCCTGAGAGATGGTTTCGCCCAGGCGCATTTCGGCATCGCTTTTGAGCTTGGAGAGGATCATCGCGGAAATTTCCGGAGGGGTGAAGGTTTTCTTTTCACCCTGGACCTCTACTTCGATGGCCGCATCGCCGTTTTGAGCGCGAACGACTTTGTAGGGGATATGCTTGAGTTCGTCTTTAACTTCATCATACTTGCGCCCCATAAAGCGCTTCACAGAATAAATCGTATTGCGGGGGTTGGTGACCGCTTGACGTTTGGCGGCCTCGCCGACCAGACGCTCCCCATTTTTGCTGAAAGCAACCACCGATGGAGTGGTGCGTTTACCTTCTGAATTTTCCAGCACGGTCGGTTCTCCACCTTCCATCACCGACATACAGGAGTTGGTTGTACCCAAATCTATACCTAAAACTTTCGCCATAATAATAACCCTTCCGGACCTGAATACTGAGCACGTTGGCTCATGCATTCGCCCGCAGAGTCCAGAGCAGGAGGGGTGCCAAAGGATAATTTTACTGATATAAGTAATTTATTAAAAGGATGATAGATAATATTATTCAGGGTGAAATTGTGTGAGATGCTGGGTAGAAATCCGGGTAGAGTGGCGACAAGATGTCACACTTGTGTCACTGTATTGTCTCAGGGGTGTCACAAGAAAGCGGGTTTTTTAGAATATATTTTGTGATTGGCAGAAACTTTATTGGGGCTGCGGTTTATTACCCCATGTGAGAGCTCTGGCACCAGTTGTGTACAGGGGCTCGCAGGAGTAGAAGTTTTTAACAGATAAAAATATGAAGAAAGTAACTCTAATCATAGCGATCGTCGCCAGTTGTGCGTTTTTCGCTCAAGACATCCAAGCCCAGCAGGCGAATCGCCCGGCCAGGCGTGGAACGAACCAGATGTCGGCTCCGGGGCAGATGAGAATGGCACCGGGACAGCAGATGGGGGCTCCCCGTATGATGAACTCTGAACAACGTGCCCAGATGATGGCTGACACGCTGAAACTGAGCAAGGATCAGCAGGATAAAGTGAAAGCACTTTTTGACGAGCAGAGAGATGCGATGTCCAAGCTTGAGCCCGGTCAGGCCCGTCAAGAGGGGATGCGTAAGCTGATGGAAGATCAGAATACGAAGATGAAAGAAATCCTCAGCGAGGATCAATACAAGACCTATTCCTCTCCGGAATTCCGCGGGACGATGATGGGCAGAGCCGGAGCGCAGCAGGCACCACTGAACATCGATCAACGGGTAGACCGGGTAGCCGCAGAGCTGAAGTTGACCGATACGCAGAAGACCGAGCTCAAGGAATGCCTGGAAGCACAGGCCAAGGAAAACAGCGAGTTCCGTACCAAGTCTCAGGGGATGAGCGCAACCGATCGCCGCGCGGCCCAGCAGAAACTTCGCACCGAACAGCAGGATAAGCTCAAAAAAATCCTGGGAGAAGATAACTTCAAGAAGTACCAGGAGATGAATGTTCGTTTTGGACAGACGCAGCAACCCGGAATGCAGATGACGCCCGAGCGGCAGGTGGAAGCCATGAGCCGGACGATGACGCTTACCGACACACAGAAGACTCAGCTAACCGAGTTTTTCGAAACCCGGAATAAGGATATGCAGAGTATGCGCGAGAAGATGATGAATCTATCGCCGGAAGAGCGCCGGGATATGATGCAGAAGAATCAGACCGAGCATCAAGCCAAGCTCAAAGAGATATTGGGTGAGGAGAACTTCACGAAATATCAGGAGCAGATGCAACGTCAGATGCGCGGTGCAGGTATGGGAGGAATGGGCAACATTAACAGAGGTGAGCGCCCTCAGCGCAGAGTGGCACCGCAACCCTAATCATAACTGATCCATAACAACACACAAAAGGGCCTCCGGAAGGGGGCCTTTTGAATTTCTGGGGATGGTTAAAAAGGGTTCTGGGAAATCAGGCTCTTTAGAGCCCGAGAGTTTTCTCGTAGGCGGCAACGAGGTTTTCGACCGATTTTCCCCAGTTGAGCTCGCTGGTGAATCGTTTTTTGCCTTCGATGCCCATCTGCTCACGGCGTTCGGGATCATCCAGGAGCTCCAGGATGCCGCGAGCCAGCGCTTTGCCGGAGTTCTCGGGGACATAAAGAGAGGCCGATTGAGCTGAGGCGCGTCCCTCTTTGAGGTCGAACATGACCTGGGGTTTGCCGAAGGCCATGTACTCGAGGACCTTGTTCATGGTGCAGTGATTGTTGTAAGAATTGATGGGGTCGGCAGAAGCGCCCAGGTCAATGGTTTGGAGGGCGGTAAAGAGGAATTCATTGGAGACGCGGCCGGGCATATCGAGGAAATCCTCCAGATTATGTTGGGCGCGCATTTCGAGGAGATTTTTAAACTCGGGGCCGGTTCCCATCAGGAGGAACTGGACATCGCGGCGGCCCAGATCGTTGACGATGTGGGCGGCGGCCTCAACGAGATAGCCGACGCCATCGGCATTGCCCATCACGCCGACGTAGCCGACGAGGAACTTGCGGCCGCGTTTGAGTGCGGGATCGGGGGTGACTTCGGCGGTGCGGATGGAGGGAGCGGTGCGGACGACGAAGACATCCGAGGGGTGTTTTTTGCCGCGCGTCATGGCGATTTCCCGGACCGATTCATTGGTGGCCAGGACGGTATTGGCGAAGAAATGGGAGGCGCGTTCGGCGGCTCGAACGGCCCAATAGAAGAGGCCGCGTTTGCCGAACTTGGCTTCAAAGAACTCGGGCCAGACATCGTGAACGTCGTAGATTACTTTTACGCCCAGGAGCTTGAAAGGGAGCGTGAGTAAAAAGAGGAGGTCCGGGGGATTGCAAAGGTGGATGATTTTGAAGCGGTGTTTGCTCCAGACTTTCCAGGTGAGCCAGAATTCACCCCAGAGAGCGGAGGCATATTCGGTAAAGAAACCGAGGAAACCGCCGGCTTCGTCAGAGATCCAGTGGCGGTAGATGTGGATGCCATCGAGGAGTTCATAGGGGGTATTGTATCCGCGCATTTTGGGGCAGATAACGGCCACTTCGTAGCCGGCATCCCTGAGGGCGCAGGACTCTTGCCAGACACGGCGATCCAACGGAACAGGGAGATTTTCGACAACGATTAAAACTTTTTTATTGTTTGCGCTCATGCTGAGGGGAGTTCCCAATTGGGTTTCGGTTCGAGGTCGAGAGAATCGCCCGGAGCGCCTTGGGAGAGTTTGAGCCAGGCCAGGGCACCGATCATGCCGGCGTTATCGGCGCAAAGGGCACCGGAAGCCATGCGGAGTTTTATTTTGCGGCGCTGACAGGCCAGGGAGAGGGAATCGCGGAGGCGGCTATTGGCGCTGACACCACCGGCGGCGCTGATGCAATGGACTTTCAGCTTTTTGGCAGCCTGGATGGCTTTGCCTACCAGGACTTCCACGATGGCGTTCTGGACACTGGCGCAGAGATCTCGGAGCCCCTGATCGGTTTCGGCAATTTCGGGGTGATCGCGCAGGAAATAGCGGACGGAGGTTTTGAGGCCGCTGAAGCTGAAGTCGTAACCGGGCTTATTGAGGAGAGGACGGGGAAAATCGAAAGCGTCGGGATTGCCGCCTTTTGCCAGGCGATCCATGACGGGGCCGCCCGGATAGGGGAGACCGAGGAGCTTGGCCGTTTTATCGAAACACTCGCCAGCGGCGTCATCCAAAGTGCTGCCCAGGACGGTGTGTTTAAGGGGCGACTCGACATGGACCAGGAGAGTATGACCGCCGCTGACGACCAGGGCGATTGCGGGCTCGAAATTCTCCATATTAATCCGGGGAACCGGGGGCACGGCATCGGGATCCTGCTCAATCCAGGCCGAGTAGAGATGGCCTTCATGGTGGTGGATTGCGAAAAAGGGTTTCTGCAGGACAAAGGCCATGGTTTGCGCCGCCTTGAGGCCGATCAGGAGGGCACCGGGCAGACCCGGGCCGCGGGTGGCAGCGATGGCATCGAGCTGGCGCGGAGAGAGGTGAGCATCTTCGAGGGCCTGACGGGTGACAACGGGGAGATTCTTGAGGTGTTCGCGGGTGGCAAGCTCCGGGACCACGCCGCCATACTGGGCGTGTAAACTGATTTGGGAGGAGACGACGTTGGAGAGGATACGGCCATCTTCGATAATGGCCGCGCTTGTTTCATCGCAGGAGCTTTCCAGTGCCAGTAATTTCACCGCTATTCTTTAAAAGAGACGTTCGTGGAAAGACGAAAAAGCGCTTATCCACGAACGTGACATTTGAAAATAAACTTATTTCCGAGAGAGTATCTGCATCCCCAGGAGGAGATCCTGCGCACGTTCGAGCTGGATATCCTTCACGCTTTCGGCGAAGGTGCGCTTCTTCTCGTCGAGATTTTTGAGGATTTCCTCAGCTCCCACCAGTTTCTGAATGTAGAGGGCTTCTTCTTCCTCGGGCGTCATCGGGACGACGATATCGGGAGTGATGCCTTTCTCGTGAATGACTTTGTGGCTGGGGGTGTAATATTTGGCGGTGGTCAGACGCAGAGCGGAGCCATCTGGGAGACCGACAATGCTCTGGACGGAGCCTTTGCCGAAGGTTTGCTCGCCCAAAATAACGGCGCGTTTGCAATCCTGCAGACAGCCGGAGACGATCTCAGAGGCACTGGCGCTGGCGGTATTGACCAGGACGACCATGGGGACATCGGGAAGCTGATCCTTGCCGCGGGAATGGTACTCGATCTTTTTGGGTGCGGCCCGGCCTTCAGTGGAGACAACCAACTGGCCATTGGGGAGGAAAAACTCGCAGACCAGGGCGGCTTGATTGAGGAGGCCGCCGGGGTTATTGCGCAAATCGAGGATGAGGCCCTTAATGCCCTGTTCTTTGAAGCGATCGATCGCAGCGGAAAGGTCGGAAGCAGTCTGTTCTCCAAATCCAGTGAGCCTGACATAGCCGATGTGATTGGTGCCGAGGTTGAACTGGCGTTTGCCGTCGATATCTTTGACCGTATCGACCTTGATAATGGCGCGGGTGAGGGTGATTTCCTTAACCATGCCGTTGGAAGGTCGGGAGATGGTGATGGTGACATCGGTCCCGGGTTCGCCGCGGAGCTCCTTGACGGCATCCTGCAATCCCATTTTCTGGGTGATGAGGTCGCCGATTTTGATGATGCGGTCGCCAGGCATGACACCTGCCTTGTAAGCGGGGGTATCTTCCATGGGGGCAATGGCGGTGAGGTAGTTGTCGCGGATTCCCACCTGGATGCCGACTCCGCCAAAGGAGCCTTCGGTATCGGCTTTGAGGTCTTCGTATTTCTCAGCGGTCATGAACTCGCTGTGGGGGTCCAGAGAGCTGAGCATTCCTTTCAGAGCACCCTGGATGAGGTCGTTGTAGGAGACTTTATCCCCATCGACGTAGTCAGAGCGGACTTTCTCCATGACACGGGTGAAAAGCTCCATGCTCTGGTAGGAAGATTCTCTTTCGCTCTCACTTTGAGCCTGAGCCGACCAATAGAGTTCAGCCCCGTAGAAAAGGTTGAGCGATAACAACACCAAAAGCGGCCCGTAGATCAAATACTTTTTCATTATCTTCAGCGTCCAGCGACGTTCCTGAATTCTAGGTTTTTATCGTGTTTTTTGCAAGAGCAGACTCGGGAATAGTCTTGCTGGAAAAATGGGTTTAATTCGGAGTAGTTTTCGGCGGGTGCGAATCGGTGGAGTCCCAGCTTTGCAGGTCGGGATCCAGGGGCGGGAGAGTGTCGCGACTGAAGACCCAGAGATAGGCAAAGATGCTGGAAGCATAAGAAAACAAAATGGTGAAAATCGTGGGAATGCAGACGAAAAATAAGATGTATATAGCGAATAAGATAGAGGAAAATAATGTGGGAAGAGCGGAATCCGTTATTAAATCCGCTATTGGAAGTAAGAATACGAAAAGGAACATGGTTAAGAAAGTTCCGGATGCCGCTATGAAACTGATCAGGAAGAGATAAAGGAGCATTGAGAAGAACTTGAATTTGACGGCCTGGAAACTGAAAGCGATTGAATTCAGGAGGGATATCCTTTTATCCACGAGGAGGTTTACCGAGAAGAAGAAGAAGATATGGATGATCAGCCAGAAAAGGTACAGGATTAGCGGGGCATTTAGCATGCTCGGAGATAATAAAGGAAGCATAAAAGGCAGCTGACTGATCAGACCCAGACCGACCAGAGACAGAGGGGCTCTGAAGTAGGCACTGAAGAGGTCCGTCATTCGGACTGGGTGGTTGCGAAACTGTTCCATAATGATCCAGCTCCAGGGCGCCACGACGGCAGGTATGAAGATGGCGAAACAGAGACCTGCAAATAGAGAATAAAAGTGAGCCTTAAATGTGGAGATAAAAAGTACTAAAACCGGGATAAAGGCAACAAAATGGATCAAGAATGCTTTGAAGGGCAAACGGGTGAACCAAAACCTTCCGGCAGAAATCCAGAGGAAGCACTCAATTCGGAAATCGGGGACGGTGATGCCGGGAGTCCGGTCTGTCTCGTCGGTTTGTTCTGATGTGTCGGATGAGGAGGTTTCCTCCCGGGAGAGGTGCCGTGCAGGTTGCGATTCTTCGAAACAGGGTATGGGGCCGGGGTCCTGTTGAGGCTCTGTATCCATCAGGGTGTCCTCGGAAGAAAACTGCAATCCGGGAATGCTTTTGAGAGAAGCCCATTTTGTCTGGCCGTCCCACCAGGCCCAGTCGGCAGAGGAGAGTTCTCCGACAAGGGCTTTCTCCCGGATGACCTCCAGGGAATAGGGCCCTTCGACTTTTCCGTTACGGCTGACGTGAATATTTTGCATACGACATCAGAGACCCGGAGAGCCATTCGCTTTCAAAAAAGGCAGGCAGAGAGACTCTTCAAGTTACTCGCGATTATAGAGAAGCGGGCAGGAAGAGCAATATAAAAAGGATATTCGGATAAATAATTTTCCGATTCGATCAAAAGGATGACCGAAAGAGCAAAGAACGTTGTGGATGAGGAGGGCTTTTCGGCGGTTATTGATCGACGGGCTCCCGGTTTTGCTGTGCGGAGTCTGAATTCGGGAGGGAGTCGCGGCTGAAGACCCAGAGATAGGCGAAGATTGTTGAAGCATAGGCGATCAACAAGGTAATAACGCCCAGGAAATTGAAGAGCAAAAAGCCAATGGCGCTTACCGACCCGATCAGGAAGAGAAAAAGGAGCGTCGGGAGGAACTGGAAATTGACGGCCTGAAAGCTGAAAGTGAGGGAATTCAGGAGGGAGGTTCTTTTATCCACGAGGAGGCTCATTGAGTAAAAGAGGAAAAAAGAGACGGCAGCAGAGAGAAAGAGTGCGGTTGCGGTGGCTTTTTTCTCATCGGAAATGACCAGGAGAAGCAAAAAGGGGAGCTGATTGATCAGGCCCAGACCGATCAGAGGCAGTGGAGCCCTGAGGTAGGCGCTGAAGAGGTCATCCATTCGGACAGAGTGATGGCGGAACTGCTCCATAATGATCCAGCTCCAGGGAGCCAGGACCGCGGGCATGAGGGCGGACCAGAGAGAAGCAAGCAGAGGATTGGGGATATAAAGTGAGACGACGAAAACAATCAGGATCGGGAGAAGAGCGAGAAAATGGATCAGGAGCGCATTGGGGGCCAGAGATCTGAACCAATACCAGCCGGCGGAAATCCAGAGGATGGGTTCGACGCGGAAATCGGGAACGGTGATGCCGGGAGCCTCATCGGTTTTGTCAGTCCGGGTGGTTGAACCTGAGGGTTCGCCAGAGGATGATTTTTCCTCTTCGAGTGTTGAGTGGGTCAGCGGTTCGGATTGAGTTTCTGCATCCGTCGGTGTGTTATCGGAAGGAAATTGCAAACCGGGCAGGTCCTTGATAGAAGCCCAATTTTTTTGGCCTTTCCACCAGGCCCAGTCGGCTGAGGAGAGTTCTTTGGCGAGGATTTTTTCCTGGATGACCTCCAGAGAATAGGGTCCTTCGACTTTTCCATTACGGCTGACGTGAATTTTTTGCATACGACACCAGAGAACAGGAGAGCAAAGCGCTTCTGAAACGAGCATTCAGAAAGGCAGGAAGAGAGACTCTTCAAGTTCCCCGTGATTATAGGGAAGAGGGGATGAAGAGCAACCCGAAAAGGAAGAGGCCCTGTCCCGGAAAGGGAAGCAGGGCCCGAAAAGGATTTAGAAAATCACTTCGATTTAGTCAAAAGCATGACCGGCGCAGCAAAGTACGTTGCGAACTTTGTGGCGGACGAGCTTCTTGACTTCCTCTCTGGCGGGGCCGAGGTACTTGCGAGGATCGAACTCCTTAGGAGTTTCCGCGAAGACCTTGCGGATGCCGGCGGTCAGAGCCAGGCGCAGATCGGTGTCGATATTGACCTTGGTGCAACCGGTGCGGCGAGCGACTTCGATATCGCTTTCGGGAACACCCTGAGCACCGGGCAATGCGCCACCGTACTTATTAATTTCCTGAACCAGATGTTGAGGAACGGAAGAGGCACCGTGGAGAACCAGCGGGAAATCGCCCAGACCTGCCTCCATGAGAGCGGCCTTAATAGCTTTGAGGCGTTCGAGATCCAGGTGTTGCTCACCGGTGAACTTGTAGGCACCGTGGGAGTTGCCAATGGCTACAGCCAGAGAATCAGCTCCGGTGGCTTTGATAAATTCGACGGCTTCGGAAGGACGGGTATAGACGCCGGAGGCATTGAATTCGCCGGAGTCTTCGCCTTCATCATGTTGAGAGCCGACCAATTTGCCCAGCTCACCTTCCACCACAGCATTGTGGGCGTGCGCATATTCCACCACTTTTTTCGTCAGAGCGATATTCTCCTGGAAAGGAAGGTGGCTTCCATCAATCATGACACTGGTGAAGCCTTCATCGATACACTCTTTGCAGAGCTCGAAAGAATCACCGTGATCAAGATGGACGGCGATGGGAATGTTTGAGAGGCTGACAGCAGCTTCAATGAGTTTCTTCAAGTAAACCGGGTTCGCATAGCTGCGGGCACCTTTGGAAATCTGAAGAATCAGAGGAGCCTTTTCTTCTTCGCACGCGGCAACGATCGCCTGTACAAGCTCCATGTTGTTCACATTGAATGCCCCAAGGGCATACTTGCCCTTTAACGCTTTGGCAAACAAATCTTTGGTTGTAGTTAATGGCATATTTTTTCTGAAAAATAGACGCGCCTGGTGGCGCAGACATCAGACAGTATGCCAAAACCAAAGTAAAAGGGAAACAAAAAGTATTCGCCCCCCGGTTTTTGGTTTTCGGGGGCCTGGAGTTTTCCGCTCCATGCCCGGGAAGCGCTTGCAATTCTTTATGTTTGGCAGTGACTTTTCTTGCACGGTGGAGAAGAAAAGAAGATAATGACCCTCAGCATGAGTGATGCTTTGAAACCTTTTGTAGATGGGCTCCTGGAGTCCTACACAAAGACCGGAATTATTAACAACGTTGATGGGGCGAATTTGCCCTCAAAGGCCGGAGTGGCCCAAATAACAGAAGACTTGCTGCATCTGTTGTTGCCCGGCTTTTTCGAGGGGTACCCCGTGGCGATGCAGAGCTTGAGGTATCGGACGCAGACTCTGGC
>DBPU01000009.1 GCA_002305615.1 Verrucomicrobia bacterium UBA1412
GGGTTGGCAACCATGTTCCAACCTGCTACCAAGTCAAGGTTTACATAACCCACGACATTGGAGGAATAAATGGTCTCAGCAGAAGCCGTGACTGCCGTCACTGCCAGGGCTGCACCTACAAGTAATACTTTTGTTTTCATAATTACTCAAACATCACATGTGAACCTTGCTGACAAACGTCGTCCATCGGCGTGGGCTCACCATTTGCTCACACAACTTTTTTCAGGTCAGGTCACCCGACCTTGAGCTGTGCCTCACGAAAAATATACGCTCTTAGGTGAAATTCGCAAGAAAAAATTTCATTTCCAAACACTTTCGGGGCGAGGAATATTCATAAGCAATTCTTAATGAAGAAGATGCGAACATTACAAAATTGTAATTTTTTTTATAGAAAAGGGGTTGCAGGGCCCCTTTATTGCGCCAAAATCGCCCCAAAATGGCCCGGTTTATTACAGAATTGTAATCCTTTAGAGGTTGCCTCTTTTCTTGAAAAGGTGTTATTTGGCGGGGTGGCTCGTGCTGGGACAGCAGGTCTACATTTTTGTCCTTCACTTTCAATGGCCCTATGCCTTAAGTCTTATCCCCGGTTAGCGGTTGCTGACCCCCAAGGGGATTTTTTATTTTTCAAAGTGATTTGTCCCGTTTGCCGCGTGTATTGATGCAGAGTCGCTGTAGCTATTCTGGAATTTGGAAGGTCGCCTATCCGCTCATTATTATGAATGCGGGTTTGACGATCATGCACTTCTGCGACCGCAAATTCCTTGCGATGAATTCGCCTCAGGAGGTAGCCGCGGCGCTGCCAGCCGGAGTGCTCTCCTTTACTCTGACCTCATTTTTCCTGGCGCTCTCTTCCTATACGGCAACGGTCGTCGCGCAGTATTTCGGCAAAGGGGACAGCGCATCCTGCGTGAAGGCTGCCTGGAATGGATTTTATCTGTCGCTGGGCTCTGGGCTCCTGGTTCTTTTCGTGATGCCCTGGCTGGGGCTGGGATTGATTGAGTTCAGCGGCCATGCTCCGGAAATCAGAGCGATGGAGCGTGATTATTTTATTACGTTGATCCCGAGCGGCGCCTTCATGTGTATGAGCGCGGCGCTGATCTCGCTTTTCAGCGGTGTGGGCAGAACCCGCCATGCGGCCTTCGTGAATTTGACCTCGTGCAGTCTCAATGTGGTTTTGGATTACATGCTGATTTTCGGCAAGTGGGGAGCTCCGGCAATGGGGATTCGCGGTGCGGGCATCGCTACCAGCGTTTCGGCGGCCTGCACTTTTCTTCTGGCGGCTCTGCTCTTCTGGTTTCAGGATCAGGCCCGGTATCCCACCCGTTCCCAGCGTAGTTTTTCCTGGGTGGAGATACGGCGTCTCTTTCGGTTCGGGAGCCCGGCCGGGTTGCAGATTTTTTCGGATGTGGGTGCTTTTACCGCATTTACTTTCCTGATCGGTCTTATCAGCCAGGAGGCGATGGTGGTAGCGACGATTGTGCTGACGATCAATCATCTGGCTTTCAACCCGATGCTCGGTTTGGCCGATGCCACTGCGATTCTGACGGGTCAGTTCATGGGGGCCCGTCATCCGAATCTGATCTACCGGCTGATCTTCCGCTCCTGGCTCATGGCAGTTATCTACATGGGGCTTATGGGTCTATTCTATCTCCTCTTGCCGGGTTGGCTTCTCAATCAATTTGCCCCGCAGAGCTATGACGGCTCGATCTCCTTTGACAAGGTGGTGGAGCAGGGGAGGTCTCTCCTCCTCTTCGTTCTGGTCTACAATTTTTTCGATGCCACGAAGTTCGTCATCATGGGGTTGCTCAGGGGTGCGGGCGATACCCGGGCCTGTGTCGTCATTACGACCCTATGCGCCTGGGGGCTGATGATTCCCGGCATGGCGATCCTGATTTTTTATTTCAAAGTGGGGCTTACAGGTGTCTGGCTCTATTGTTCCTGCTGTGCCTTTCTGGAGGCTTCGTCCTATTACTGGCGCTTCAAGACGGAGAAATGGAAGAAGATCAAAGTGATCGAGCATGCCCCGGCGGCGGCAGAGCCCTCTATCGTGAAGGAGATTATTTAAAAATCCGCTATTGAACATTGGGGCACTCCTCTTTATCCTTTCTTTTTTGCGTTGTCTGCAAACAAGCGCATTTACAATCAAGAATTTGAAATGAAGATCACGCTCAATTGGCTTAAACGATATACTGATTATCAGGGAACGCCCGATGAATTGAAGGAGCAGCTCACCCTCCTGGGCATGGAGGTAGAGGATATGAAGCGGACCAGCGCCGGCTTTGATGGGATCGTCGTCGGGCAGGTGCTTGAAAGCAAGCAGCATCCCAATGCCGAAAAGCTCTCTGTCAACCGCGTCGCTGATGGCCGGGGAGAGCGGACCGTCGTCTGCGGGGCCAGCAATTTCAAGGTCGGCGATAAAGTGCCTCTGGCTTTGCCCGGATGCGTGATGCCCCAGATTGATCCCAAGGAAGAGCCTTTCATGATCAAGGTGAGCAAGCTGCGCGGGGTCGAGAGCCAGGGCATGATGTGCAGCGGCCGTGAGCTGGGATTATCCCAGGATCATAGCGGGCTCATGATCCTGCCTGAGGATGCGACCGTGGGCCAGCCTTTCTCCGAGTACCTGGGCCGGGGCAAAGGAGACGTGACTTATGATATGGAGATCACCCCCAATCGCCCCGATTGGAATAGCGTGATTGGCATCGCCCGGGAGATCAGCGCCCTGACCGGAATGCCTTTGACGATTCCTCCCGTTTCCGATGAAGCGCTGGAGGCGATCACCGATCCCGATCAGCCGATTGAGAACTATGTGGGAGTTCGCCTGGAGGATGCCGAGCTCTGTCCGCGTTACGTGGCCCGGGTGATTCGCGGCGTCAAGGTCGGGCCCAGTCCTGATTGGCTCCGGGAGACTCTCGAAAAGGTCGGTCTGCGCAGTATCAACAACATCGTTGACGTGACCAATTTCATCATGCTCGAGACGGGCCAGCCGCTTCATGCCTTCGATTACCATCTGCTCAAAGCCGCCGAAGGAGCGTCCAAGCCGATGATCGTGGTGCGCCGTGCTGCCGAGGGTGAGAAGTTCACGACGCTGGATGGCGAGGAGCATACTTTGAGCGCGGAGATGCAGGTCATCGCCGATGAAACCCGCGCAACGGCTCTGGCCGGCGTGATGGGCGGCCTCAATACCGAAATCAATGACCAGACGGTGGATGTGCTCCTGGAGAGCGCCTGTTTCAAACCGCAGAATATCCGCGCGACTTCCAAAAAACTGGGCTTGCGTACCGATGCCTCCTACCGTTACGAACGCGGTTCGGATGTCAGCATTTGCGAATACGCCAGCCGTCGGGCGGCTCAGCTCTTTGTACAGCTTGCCGGTGGGAAAATTTGCAAAGGCGCCGTGGATGCCTGGCCGGTGCAGCCGAAGGAAAAGAAAATCTCTCTGCGTTACGAGCGCACGGATTCGCTCCTGGGTGTAAAAATCGCTCCTGCCAGACAAAAAGCTTTCCTGGCGAGTCTGAATCTGACCCCGGTGCCCGAGGCGACTCCCGAATTGGAAGCCACGCAGGTGACCGTGAAGATTCCGACCTATCGCGTCGATCTGAAACGCGAGGCCGACCTCATTGAAGAAGTGGGCCGCCTCTACGGTGTGGATAAAATCCCTTCGCGCCTCATGATCGGTTCCCTGGGCTCGAACCCCTATGACAAGGTGGTCGATTTCCTCAACGATGTTCGCACGCTCCTGGTCGGGATGGGCTTCTACGAGACTCAGGGGCAAACCCTCATTTCCAAAGCCTCGGCGGGATGCGTCTGCCCTCGTCCGGTGGAGCTCAAGAATCCGCTCAGCAGTGACATGGACGTGCTGCGGCCGAGCCTCATGCCCGGCTTGCTCACCTGCGTGACTCACAACATCAACCACGGCACTCCGGATGTGGCGCTCTTTGAAATCGGGCGCGCTTTCATCCCCTCGAACGAGAAGCAATACATGGAGCAGCTCAAGTTGGGGATGGTGATAACCGGTCAGCGCTCTCAACCCTTCTGGAGCGGAGCCGAGCGCACGGAAAAATGTGATTTCTTTGACTTGAAAGGCGCTCTGGAAGTTTTCGCCGAGCGGATGGGATTGAAAGGTTTCGTCTTCACCCGTTCAGAGGAGCCGCACCCGCTCTTCGTGGAGTGGGGCAAGATTGTTCAGGGGAAGGCGGAGCTGGCACGCTTCGGGCTGGTTTCCCCGCCTCTCTTGCGTAAGATGGATATGCGCGACCCGGTCTTCCTGGCGGAGTGGAATCTGGATCTGGTACAGGCTCGCAGCAATTCCTCACGCAGCTTCAAGCCGATGAATGATTTCCCCGATAGCCGCAGAGATGTCGCTATGCTGGTCGATTCGAACCTGACCCATGAAACGGTGATGGTCGTCGTCAAAAAAGCGAAACCCTCATTCCTGGAAAAGGTGGAGCTCTTCGATATCTTCAAGGG
>DBPU01000056.1 GCA_002305615.1 Verrucomicrobia bacterium UBA1412
AAATGTCCCTGATGTAAATGTCCCCGATGTAAATGTCCCTGTAAATAGACTCAACCGAATTATTCAAATGATAGAAGAGAACAACAGGGTTACAGTATCCAACATTGCAACGGAATGTAAGGTTAATGAAAAAACAATAAAAAGGGATATTGAGAAACTTAAAAACCAGGGAATCCTTTGTCGAATCGGCTCTAGTAATAGTGGGTACTGGCAGATAATTGAGACAAAAAAGTAGCACGATGTCCAGGCAGCGAACCTCTTTAATCTGATCAATATGCCGGAATGTGATGAATGTGATGCTAGTGGTGATGCGCACTGAAATGGGAGTATGGGAGGAAAAAGAAAAAGTGATGCCAGAGAAGAGATTCGCCTCCCCGACCAGGGTTATTAAGTCCCTGCTCTTCCGCTGAAAATTAATTATTTGACGGAGAGATGCAAAAAGGACTATCGTCTTCTTAATGAGTCGCATTGCCTCAAAATGACGCGCACCGAAAAATATGTAAATCTCTGAATATGAGGAGAAAATAAAGAAACTTTACAGTTTGATTATTTTCCCGCTCTTTAGTGAGATCTGTTTAAGGCAAGACGATATACCGTATTTGAATTACCTAATCACCAACGACCCGGTAGAAGCAACAGCCATCTCCGATACTGACGTGATACGCTGTTTCACTCTGTGCAGAACCAAGCGTTTCCCAGTTTATCCAATCACTGGTACTCTGCAAATTGCCAACATAGATTAAAACTAATTGATCTCCGCTCCACATGTACTGCAAAGAAATCTTCTCCGAGTCAGGATCATTGCCCCAGATCGCCGTGGTTAATCCGCCAAAAATAGAATCCCAATCGGTTGTCGCTTCCTCGTAATACGCCGTCGCAGTGCAATTTTCAAACGGATATATGGGATTCTCTGTTATCGCACTGGCGCTCTGTAAAGCCGGGGCATCCCCCAGGAAATGGATGTAATCCAAACCACAGCAATTATAAAACGCGTTGTATCGGATCTCAGAAATCGTTGCAGGTAATTCTAACTCCGATATTCCTCGGCACTCATAGCATATTTGACCAGGGACAACGGTAATGGCTTCTGGCCAATCCAGTGTTTTGAGGTTGCGGCAATTCAGAAAAACGGATTCTCCCACAGCGACCAATCCGGCGGGAAAATTGATGGTAGATAATTGACGGCATTGCGCAAAAGCTGCGTCCCCAATCGCTGTCACTCCATCAGGAATAACCGCAGATCTTAATTGTTCACAGCCGTAGAACAATCCTTGCGAGATGTGGTCAAGCCCGGAAGGAAGTATTGCCACAGTCAACGATGTGCAACCCTGGAAAGCCATCGGACCAATATCGGTCACACTCGCTTGATCTGCAAACGAGATACTGGTGATATTCGTACAATCCTTGAAGGCTGAGCGCCCGACTGATCCGACCGCATAACCACCCAACTTTGCCGGCACGACGATATTGCCGGAGGCATTGGTTGAGGCCTTAGAAATATAAGCTCTGCTGTTTTCAATACTATAGGTAAAGAGACTTGTTCCTGCCGTTCCTTGCGAAAGGGAAAAGTTATCGAAAAAAAGTCCACAACCTTCAACGTAAGTGTCCGACATGGCCCCAACCGCATAAAACGAAATCCCTGCAATCCACCCTGAATTCTCCAGGTCCAATACATCTGTAAAGGTTTCCGAACTGTTTCCCGTGACATAAAACATGACCTTGTCTACCGAAATTTGCACGAAGGTCCAGTGCATCGTACCGAGAGTAAAATCGGTAAAAATCTCAGTATCGTTCAGGGTAAGTCTATCGGTGCTATCGTGAGTTATCTTTAAAATTGTCACTCCGGAGGCATCTTTTAAAAGGAATCCGCGTTCTCCCTCTGTGCCGCTGGCATAGTTCATCCCCATATCAAAACGGAATACATCTCCAGCTGCCATAGCCTGCGAGAACATTCGGGTTGCATATAGGGAGGAATTCTCTCCGCAGGCGATCATCCCAAATGCGTCTCCCATTTCCAGACCCACAGAGGAACTATCCCAGACACCATAGACAACGGTTCCGTCACCAGCTTCTTCTATAATTTTCCATGCCTCAAATCCTCCTCCCTGGTTAGAACCATCTATCCATGTAGTGCCATAATTCTCCGCAGAGTCTTCATTTTCTGTTGCCGCCAGGCTTGTACACGCTCCTATCCATGCAGCACAACCACATGTAAGAAACAGTATTTTATAGGTATTATTTTTCATGTGATTCTTTATTGAACAGTTGTAACCATCGAAGCAGGTTTGAATGTCTTAAGCGTTGTTCCTCCGCTCACCGATGCCCCCGTGTGGTATCCGTGGAAATCCGAGCCACTGGTAATTGAGCCACCGGTAGTAATGGTATATGTGACGGCACTATCCAAATTCGGTGAACTAAAGAGCAACACCATTCCGCCTCCGCCGGGTGGCCCGCCTCCAGGGCCTCCAAAACCGCCCCCGCCGCTGGACGAATATGTACGTGGAATTTTATAAACAAGCACATCCCCGTCTGAAGATTTGATCTGAAAAGTCGTATCTGCAGTTCCGGTGCCTTTATAAACAATTGAGCGTTGCGTGCATTGCGAACTGGTCGGAGTACTGGTTGCCCCTCCAGTACCAATCAAAATTCCTCCCGTTATTTTAAACGTATTTTGATCGCAATCGAATCCTTCTTCGGGAGCCGTTGTACCAGAAGCAATAATTGTCCCCCCATTAATCGTCAGAGTTCCGTTGGAATCAATCGCATCATTGCCCGCACTGTAGCAGTAAACAAGCCCTCCGTTAATAACGAGACTCTTGGTGGCATTGATGCAATCATCATAGGCCTCGATTTCCAACACTCCGGCGTTGATCGTCACCGAACCTTTGCTTTCGATTCCTTCTCCACCATCGTACCGTGTGGTAACAAAAATCCTTCCCCCATCAATAGACATGTTCCCGGTAGATTTTATCGCTTTCGGATTGGCGTAACTTGCACTCATCCCTGAGCCCGAAAGAGCAACCTTGCTCCCCTTAGTTTTCACGGTAAGAACAGGAGTATCCTTAATACCGGATTGACCGATTGACATCTCTCCATCACAGGAAATCC
The DNA here is from genome assembly GCA_002305615.1 of Verrucomicrobia bacterium UBA1412. Taxonomy (GTDB): domain Bacteria; phylum Verrucomicrobiota; class Verrucomicrobiia; order Limisphaerales; family UBA1412; genus UBA1412. The sequence goes on from DBPU01000056.1 coordinate 3,109, forward strand.
CATCTCCCGCATTGCCAGTGGCAATCGCCGTAAGGTTTCCACCATAAATATTCATATTACCCTTGGCAACAACACAATCCGACGCAGAAACATCTGTTGAAGCAGATTCATTTTTATAGGTTGCAGAGGATTTCCCTGTCATATAAAAATCCAAATTTCCGCCGCTCATAATGAAATCTCCGTCAGTGGAGATGCCCCTTCCTGCGATTCCGGTATGTGTCACCGTAACACTGCCTGCCGTGATGGTCGTATTTCCAGAGCATTTCATCGCTGAACAATAGGAAGGGGCCACGTAGTTATTGGTCGTCACTCGGCTCAAATTTGTCGTTAACACCTGCACCGTCTCCAACAAAACATCACCGGACAAATCAATCAGCATCGTACCCCCATGTATACCTGCATCCGTACACTTGATTCCCTTGGACTGAACACCGCCGATATTCATATTGATCAGACCTCCGTTGATGCGTACCTGTCCATCACACTTCAAACCTCTGATATCTGCAACATCACTTGAAAACAGAATTGACCCTCCGTTGATGGTTATGTCACCAGCGCAATCCACCCCGTCCCCGACCGCACCGGGAATGGAAAGCGTTCCGTTATCCATCTGGAAATCAACCTCCGCATGAACGCCGTCATTTGCAGCGCTCGACACCAAAATATCCCCGCCACGAATGATCACACTGCCTCCGCTGCTACATATCGCATGCCGTTTGACGGCACCCTCAAAATTCAAGCTGCCGGTTCCACTGATAATCATTGAACCTGCGGATGCCAGAATCCCTTTGCCAGAAATTTTATTAGTCCCCTCCTGCAAAATATTCTCTTTTCCGCTCGCTAACACAACAAAGACTCGATTTGTTGAGAGTGATTCTATTGGAGCAATAGTTGTCCCGGTCAGCTCCAATCCGTTCAATACCACCTTTGCTGGCTCCGCACACGCTATCTGTACCGATCCTATCCCCCCTTTGCCAGAGAGAATTACAGCTACGCCTTCCTTGAGTTCTGAGACAATCGCGATATCGCCCCCGGTTTGAGAGACTTCTATGTTCTCCGGGTCATCATTTGTCACAGTCGCGGAAGACCCGTCGAAAACAATCTGCACTGTCTTCTCAAATACGTAGTCCTCCACCGCATTCTCATTGGCAAATACTTGGCCTCCCATTCCGCATATACTGCCCAATACAAAGCATAAAACATACTTCATGGTATTCAACACATTCCAATTTAATACACTTTGCATAACCACATTAGGAAGACAGCGTTTACTGTCCACCCCTATGCGAAACACCATTCTTCAACAAGAAGTTTCGTTAATAAATTTTTTAGTCCAAAACAGCTGCGAAACAGAAACCGATCCCCGGAATAATCGCCATACGAAACTTACCTCATTCATAACCTTCAACGGCACTTACCCTCTGAGAACCCTCCCCCATCCAACACCAAATCGAGTAAGGGTGTCTCACGTCTTGTGCCGGAACCTCCGGAGCCACTTTGGCCCAATTTGGCAACTTTTGAGCGGTTTTGTACACAACTGAAGACTTTACGGAAATTCTGGCCAGACAGAAAACCTAACATACCGACTATCCTCGTCTTTTCCAGGAATTTACGAGAAAAAATGAACGAAAAAATGGATTAAATTTGAAGAAGAAAAAGTGGTGCCAGAGGAGGGAATCGAACCCCCGACCAAGGGCTTATGAGTCCCCTGCTCTACCGCTGAGCTACTCTGGCACAGCACGGCGGACAGTCTGCCAACGAAAAAAAACCTTTGCAAGTTTTTTCAGCAACAAAACGGTACAGGGATATATCCGGGGAATATTTAATCCGCAGATTACACAGTCTTTGACCGTAGGTTACGCAGATTTTCGCTGATGTGTTAAATGAAAAGGAGCCCAAAGCGGGCTCCTGTATCGTTTCAGGAGAGGAAGCTTCTCCGGCTCCCGTCTCCTTCGTAATTTTTTTGAAGCGGTTATTCAGCCTTCTTTTCTTCGGCCTTTTTCTCTTCGACCGGCTTCGGCTTCATGTTTTTCAGATAGTCAGAGAGCTGGGTCTTCATCGTCTGGTTGGTGATGGTGGAAAGAGCCTTCTCTCCGCTGGCGTCACCTTTGGCGATTTCACCGGCGCGGTAATAAATCATGGCGCGGTAAAATTCGGGTCCGGGCATCATGTTCGAACCTTCGACCTTATCGGCCTCATCAAGCAGACTGATCAGGAAGCTCAGCTGAGATTTCACATCTTCCCGCGTTCCCATTTCGTAGGCAAAACTGACCAGACCACGGGCATCGCCTTTGAGTTTCTCCAAAACATCCTTCTGAAGCGATTTGAGGGCGGCCTCATCTTTCGCGTCCAAAGCGGCTTTGTATTTGCTGGAGAGCAGCCTGGATTCAATCTGGGTGCGTATGCTCTTGACCTGTTGGGCCGAGGCATCATCCACGCTGGCAAGCTGGTCCAGCACCTTATTGAGCAGGTCGTATTCTCCTGCCGTGTAACAGGCGTCAACCATTTGCCGCAAGAGTTCGGCATTCTTGCCAATATCCTTGAGCAGAGCATCAGCGGCTTCTTTTGCCTTCGGGTCTTTTTCTTTCAAAAGCGTGGAGAAATCGGTGATTTTGCTCCGCATTTCATCGGCCTTGATGGCGGCTTCCAGGTCATAAGTACCAGCAACAATCTGTTCCAGAGGCTTATCCATATTCATCGGGTGCCCCACCCAGGCGATCTGCCCCTTCTTGTTGATCACGAAAGCACAGGGAATTCCATTCTGCCCATAGGCTTTCATGTAATCCTTATTGGTTAGGCTCTCCTTATCCAGGGCGACGTTGTAATCCATTTTCTCACCCTGCTCTTCAACAAAAGGCTTCACCTTCTCCATCGTTTCATTGGAAACGCCCACGAACACGACGCCCTTATCCTTGTATTTCTTTTGTAGCTCGGTCAAATGGGGAATGGAGGTTCTGCAAGGGCCGCACCAGGTGGCCCAAAACTCAACGACATAGATATTCTTGCCGTCCGTGACATTTACGGGAGCTTCAGCCGTTGCACCTTTCACCCATTCGGAGATGTTCAGGGGCTTGGCCTTGTCGCCGACTTTGTCCGCCAACGCACTGGTAAGGCTCATACTGAGCACCAGTGCCGCAATGCACAAAGAATAAAATTTCTTCATAGGCTTGAAGTGTAGACCCCAAACACCCTCAGAGCAAGTGAAAAGGGAGATAACCACAGATTCCCTTTAACCGCATTTTTTACCGCTTTTTAACCGCAGATTACGCAGATGACCGCAGAGTATCCATGCCCGGCGGGCACACGCCTCGGAGAGGCGAATGTGCATAACCGTGGGTGCGGCTCCCGCAGGGTGCCGTACCTACGGAGAACACCGCCCACCCACAATGCCGCCTGAAGGGCGGTACTTAACAACTTAAAAAAGAAAGGATATGAGTTACACAAGATTACTTTCTCAAAGATTGAGTCCCGAAGTGCCGCCTTACAGGCGGGGACAAGGAGGCATCTCCCTTCCGTAGGCACCTCTCCCTACGGGAGAAGTACCTACGGTTATGCATATTCGACCTTTCAGGTCGCCTGCCTTTCAGGCAGATATCTTTAAAGAAGAAAAGCAGCTATGAACAATCCCCATTGCTCTGCCCTGCGTTCATCTGCGTCATCTGCGTAATCTGCGGTTACCTTCCCATGAAAAGTGCGGAAAGTTTTTATTTTCCTCTTTCGTATTGACACTCTTTGGGATATATTGCACGCAGCGATATGTTTGTTGCCGTTACCATTGGAATCGGAATTCTGCTCATCATTCTGGAGACGATCCTGCCGGGAATGATCGCTGGAGCTGCGGGCATTGCACTGATGGGGCTTGGCGTTTTCACCGCTTTCCATGAGTACGGTGTCGAGGTCGGTTCCTGGGTGCTGGTCGGTTCTCTCCTGCTCCTGATTCTGATAGGCATCCTCTGGATTCGCTATTTCCACAAAACTTTCGTGGCCCGGTTATTCATCTCCGAGCGTGCCATCCGGGGTGAAGCCGGGGAAGAGCTTCCGTCGGACCTGGTAGGTAAAACCGGAACCGCGCTCACCCGCCTTTATTCCTGCGGGAAAATCAAAATCGGCGATCAGCTCCTGGATGCCGTCACGAACGGAGAAGGAATCGAGAAGGGCGCGGCAGTCAAAGTCATTCGTCTGGAAGGAATAAAAATTTTTGTCGAAGAGGTCAAAAAATGAATCAGAATAATGAGTTACTCCTGGAAAAAATCACTACTCACCTGGCTTCTTATGGAAGCGTCTTAATCGCCTTCAGCGGCGGTGTGGATTCGAGCCTGCTGGCCGTGATCGCCAGACGCACCCCGGGACTCAAAATGCTGGCCGTCCTGGCCGATTCTCCCAGTCTCTCCCGCAGCGAACGCACCCAGGCTGTCAAGTTCGCTCAGGATTATTCCATTCCTCTCCATATCCAAACCACGACCGAATTCACTAATCCCGACTTTATCGCCAACCCGCATAACCGCTGCTACTACTGCAAGCGGGATATTTTCACGCACATTACCGACCTGGCCAAGTTCGAGGGCCTGCGCTATGTCCTGGACGGCCAGAACGCCGATGACATCAATGATTACCGACCGGGGAGCATTGCCGCACGCGAGCTCGGTGTCCGATCTCCCTTCCTGGAACTGGGGGTCACCAAGAAGCAGATTCGCGAGCTTTCTAAAGAACTGGGACTTCCCACAGCCAGGAAACCTTCCATGGCCTGCCTCTCCAGCCGCATTCCTTTCGGCTACGCCATTACGCTGGAAAAACTGAAAATGATCGAAGAAGCCGAGGCGTTCCTCCATTCCCTGGGGATTGAGGTCGTCCGGGTCCGGCACCATGAAGTCTCCACCGGTCCTCTGGCCCGTCTGGAAGTCGGCTCCTCCGAGCTGCTCAAGCTCTGCGCCGATCCTTCACTCTTTGGCAAGATTACCGAGAAGATGATCGTGATCGGCTACACGCACGTCTGCCTGGATATGGAAGGCTATCGGATGGGCAGCTTGCACGAATCCTTCGAGCGCCACTTCAAGAAGAAAAAAGCAGGGCACGCTCCGATCTAGATTTTCTTGCCGATATAGAACACGTACCCGTAATACTGTTTGTATTTTGAATACAAGTCGGCCTCGCGTCTCATGAAGGCGACCAACTGCTCGGCCGCTTTATTGCCCGCGTATTTTTTCAGGAATTCCTTCTGCCTTGCCTGTTGCGGAACGAAATAGTGGTCCGTCCAGCATGTTTCAGGCAGCGCGAATGCGGCAAGCGGAATATACCCCGCCTTTTGCATGATCGTGATATTGTGCCCAATTGTGGCAATCTCTGGAACCGCATCCAGCCACCACTTCTCGATCTCGGCCGGGCGCTCATCGGTAAACCATGATTCATAGGTCAGGGCGACGTACCCATTTTTTTTGAGGAAGCCCTTCCAGTGATTCAAACCCTTTTCAAAACCGATACTGCCGATAGCCCCCTCGGACCAGATGAGATCAAACTCCTCGCTCTGAAACGGCAAATTTTCCATCGAACCGACAATCCCTTTTACCCTGTCCTGGTAACCGAGTTTCCGGGCCGTCGCGTTGAGTTTATCGATTGAGCCGGCGTAGAGATCCAGGGCGGTAATGCTCGCCGGCGTATTCCGGGCCAGAACCATCGTCTGGTAACCCGTTCCGCAGCCTAAATCGGCAATCCGTGTTTTGCTTGAAAGGTTCCCGATAAAACTTAAGGCCCTGAGTGTCTCTTCCGTGCTGCCGGGACCCTGCCGCTCCAGCTCCGTGAAATATTCATTAATGAGCGCAAAATCAAACTCGTGTATCGTCGCCTCTTCCATAGTGATACTCCTGATTTTAAGCTAAAACTTTTCCTATTTGTGCTCGATTCGCAGAGCTTCGTAGACCGATTGCGGGCGTGGTTGTGGCCGGGTGAAGAGTCCCTTCCAGAAGCCGATTCCGTAAAGGAGATGAGTCAGAAAAAGCAGAGGGAAAACTCCCACTTTTCTGAAACCTTCTCCCACCGAAAGCGTTTGCCCCAAAAGCAGCAGGAAATAGAGCCCCCAGACCGGTGTGCTCCAGAACCCCAGGAACGGCGTCGCCAGGAGGAAAAGGCAGAAGGCCGGAGGCACCAGATTCAGAGCGGAGCCCCAACCCGGATGCAGGCGAAACTGCTCAGCCCGTCCTCGTCCATAGGTCATCAGCATTTTACAGAAAGCTTTAAAAGTCCTCCTCGGACGCCGGTAGACCCAGAAGTCTGGATCGTAAATCAGGCGGCCGCCTTCTTTCTCGATCTCATCCATCAGGGCGTTTTCCTCGTTCGGGTAGAGCGCCTCGTCAAAACCGCCATGTCGCAAAAGCGTTTCCCTGCGCCCCATGAGATTACAGAGGATGAGTTCCTTTTCCGAGCTCGGGCGAGTCCGGCCCACTCGGGCATAGCGTGCACGGCTGGGACCAAACGCGATCAGGCTGGCCATCGTCCAGGCAAAAATCTTTTCCAATCCGGGTGCCTCGGGCGGGCAGAGATTGGGACCTCCCACGATCTGGACCTCCGGGTCGCGAAAATGGGCCACACCGCGCCGAAGCGTTTCGGAAGGCGGAAGCGAATCGTCATCCAGGAAATAGATCAGCTCCCCGTGCGCCTGCCGCAGAGCCAGGTTGCGCTGAGCCGAGGGCTGGCCACCCCGAGCCACCAGTACCTCCAGGAGCTCGGCGGGGTAATCCAGCGCACGTGCCGCGGCCGCCGCAGGCACCTCCGAATCCCCCGGCCGTGCCGGGATAATCACTGTCACTGTGGGCTCTGGGGCGGTTGTCTGCACTCCTTTTGGAAATTCTGGAAATCTAGGCCAGTTTCAATAACTCGCTCACCAATTGAGTGACGCCTGCTTCGAGCTCGCTCAG
>DBPU01000092.1:0-1528 GCA_002305615.1 Verrucomicrobia bacterium UBA1412
AGATCGACCGTGTCTTCCCAATTGCGAATGGCTGCCGCGGTTACCGGTCCAATGCCCTGCACTCTCATGAGCTGGTCAATACCGGCAGAGAGAATGGTTTGAGGCTCCCCGAAAACTTTCCGGAGCTGAGCCAGTGTGGCCGGGCCCACGCCTTCAATGAGGTTCAGGGCGATGTATGCCTCGTGTAGAGTCATTATTTCAGAATCGAAATATCCTGCACGGAAAACTCCACCGTCTCGCCTTCCTGGCCGAAGTAGCCGCCCCAGCCGATCCGTAATTCCCTGATCTTATCGAGGTCCATCTTTGCGTTGGGATCCTTGGACCAGCCGGCCAGAAGGAAGCTGGTTTTCGGGACGTAAATTTTTACGAACTCGCCCTGGTCGCGTCCGCCCAGAGTGTGGCCGGTGTGTGCCAGGTATTCGCCTCCATCCGCATCCCGGAGCACGACCAGAAGCTGAGTCGGCGTTCTTTGGGAGGTCGGTATTTTGACGCTGAGGCTCAGGAGCTCCATTGCGCTCAAATCCATCTCCTGGGTGTAGCTGAGGAAGAGATAAGTATCCACGTTGCTCTTGGTGAGGGTCGAGTGGGCGGTGACTCCTTTTTCAGTTTCGGTCAGAGTCGAGCGGACGAATTCTCCTCCGCCGGCGGTCGGTTTTACCAGCGGCAGCGGCATTTCCTCGTATTGAGGCAGGCTCTTCATATCGGTTTTTTGTTTGCGCTGAATCTGCCGGTCAAAGGTGAAGGCTACGGCGCTCCAGCCCTCCAGACGGACGGTGTAGCCCGGGGCATAATCAAGCTCGGTGACCTCTCCGGTCTGCGGGTTCCACATTCTGGCGTTGCCGATGGCGGCAAAGCTGACGCTCTCTTCGCAGGGCTGCTTGGAGTCATTGAAAACATAGTAGAGCTCGCGGTCGGGGAAAGAGCGATGGGTGACGCGCAGAGGCGATTCTTTCTGAGTCGGGGTGAAATCGCGCTCCAACAGAGCATCCGCCACGTCGGAGACCCGGCTCTCCATTCCCTGAGGCAGGTAGACCGCTGCGCCTCCGGAGCGGTTGAAACGGGCATTGAAGGGCAGGGGAGTCTCCCCGAAAAGGCGTTTGGAAATATCCAATACCGCCTGGCTGGGATATTCAAAGGAGGAATTCCGGGGCAGAGAGCCCGCAGCGATCAGGATGCCGCCGCGATCGACGAACCACTCCAGTTGATTCCAGACCTCCAGGGGCAGCGTATCGGAGGAGGGAAGCACGATAATCCTCCAGCTCAGACCGCAGGGATGCTCCAGCCCCATATTGCCGACAACTGAATCGGTAATGGCCTGGCTGTCGACAAAGGTAAAATCACGGGCGCCGCGCCAGAGCGATTCTGCAACGGCACTGTAACTGCCGGAAATGCCCAGGACTTCGGGCGAATCATTGGCCCAGAGACGCGAGGGCAGATACCGGGCCCAGCAGCTCTCCGCCGGGTAGAGCACGGCGACATCGGTCACCTGCCGTCCGCCTTCGGTCAGGAGGATGCTGCGTCCGCACCA
>DBPU01000092.1:1598-8151 GCA_002305615.1 Verrucomicrobia bacterium UBA1412
GCCGGACGCCAGACCTGGGAGTGATCAGAGGTTTCGCTCATGACCAGGCGGTTGGCAGTGAGCTCGGCCGCGCTGGAGATGAGTCGCGAGACGTACCAGGGGACATCTCCGGGCTGACTGGTCAGGCAATCCATACTGGGTGCATCCAGCCGCCGCAGACAGGCGAAGAAATTACCGTAAAAGGGAATATGCGTCGCCATCGATTCTTCGGAAATCAGGTGTCCGCCCGAGGGGATATTGTATCGGGCGCAAAAATTCTGAATCTGGCCGAAATAGTTTTCCGCGACTTTCTCCCCGACCGTATTCCAGAAATCGTATTTGACGCGGGCGGCTTCTCCACGCGCACCGCAATCCAGCGCCAGAAGTGGGAGGAGCGGCATCAGGTCGTAGCCGTTACGCTGTTCGAAATCTTCGGCGAAGCTCTCCTCCCAGGGCAGGCATCCGTAAGGCATCGGCTTGAGGAAAACGCTCATGAGGGAAGGCTCATCGGTGAAGGTCGCCTCGAACCATTTGCTCAGGTCCTCGCCCATCCGCTGGGCATAGTTTTCATAGGTGAGCCGGGCAAATTCATGGGTGGCATCCTGGCTCAGGAGGTTGATATAGGGTATTTTCTCGTGGAGATTGCCGTCAGCGTGAGTGCCTTCGTAGAGACGGTCCCGGGTGATAATAAGGAGTGTGTGAGCAGCGGGAATCTCCGCCTTGAATTGGCCTTCCTTGATTGAGGCGGATAAATCCAGAGCTCCCTGAAGATCGGGCTCGCCTTCTTTCTGAGGAATCGCGCGTGCATAGAGGAGCTTGCCCGGCGGCAAGGTGAGCTCCAGGGTCTGGGCCTGGTTGCAGTGCCGGCTCAGGGTGAGCAAGCCCTCGGCCTCCCAGGCGGGGTTTTTGCGCAGCACCAATCCGCCCGCATTGCCGGAGGGGTAACCCTTTTCATCATAGAGCCAGAGGTTGGCGCCCTCATTTTTAGCCACTTCGATGGCTCTCTGGAAGGCGGCCCAGTGCTCTTCGCTCTCCATATATTTGTCAAAAGAGACGTTGCTGACAATGCCTCCAAATCCACGGTCCTGAAGCAGATTTTTGCGGGTGGCATCCTGCTGGTCATGTGAATCGGGCCAGTTATGGATGATCTGCATAATCTTCGTCTTGGCCGGCGGCTGGGCAAATTGCCCCTTGAGCTCTTCCAGGGTAAGCTCCGGGGACTCGCTTCCGGCAGCTGCCGTAGCAGAGAGCGCTTTCTCCAAACCGATACTTTGAGCTCCGATAATCAGAGCCACTCCCAATACATTCCTAATCCAACTCACGGGCGAATTGTACCCGAAAAACGGCTCGGAATAAACAGGAATTCTCTTCAGAGTGGAGGTCTATTCCTCCGCATCCGTTAGGATGCTCATTAATAAGGTATGCGGAGCATACCCATCTTACAGCCCGGGGTCGCAGACCCCGGGTACCATCCACCCCACATTCTTCCACGACCCCATCGGGGTCGCATCCACCCCATAAACAAATCTGTGCTAATCTGCGTTATCTGCGGTTGAATGCGCTTCTTCAAACTTCAGTTCGGGCAGTGATTCCATGATCTCCACGCTCTTGACGCTTAGATGAATCACGCTCAGGAGCAAATCCAGAATATACCGCGGCTGCTCATGCTCACGGCTCCAGTCATTGGGGTCATTCCTGATCTGGCTCTCCTTATCCACGGTGACCTGATAGCGCTCCATGATCCATTCAATAGCGCTCTTCCCATTCACCATGTATTGATAAGCTTTTGCAGGGATATTCTCGATTCGCAGATCGCCATTATAAATAATCGTATCTTCCCGATCTTTGGCGGGGAAACGCATCTTCTCGACCCTGTAGAATTCATATTCATCCTCCGGCTCCCGGGCCCCAATCACCTGAACGCCCGGGCAGGGCCCCTGCGCCTCATAATTCAAATGCAAATCCGCCAGCTCTCTTCCTTTCTTTTGGAATTCGAGGAAATCCTCCAATTTCTCCACGATCGGGATTTTCGGCAGCGACTTCTTCAAATCATCCGCAAAGCGCTTCCGGTACTGCGCCGAATGCAAGAGTCCGTAGACATAGTAGAAAATATGCTCTTTGGTTAGAGTTCCTTTTTTCACTCCATAGCGCGAACAGACCTCCTTCAGGACCCAATCGGTCACTCCATCCATCTGTGTGTATTGCCCTTCCAACTCCATTCCGGGCAATGTAGGTTCGCCTCTATCATTTTTTTCGTACCAATAGAGCGGAAAACACTGCCCATTAAACAGCATCTGCAGATCAGGAATACAATCGGTCATCAATGCCGAAAACTCTTTCTTGCCTCCGACTCCATGCACACAAATCACCCGGTTCTCATGACGGGGCGTCGGGAAGAATTTTTTGCTTTGCCCCGGACGTTCAATAAAATTCACATCAAAATAAATACACTGTTGATAGAATGGCCTATACATTACAACGCGAGTATCTTTCTGATCTTTTTTGTGAACCACCCCATTCTCTAAATCATTTTTCAAATTAACAGTCCAGGATATTTTTTTTGAGTCTCGATCGATAAAATCTTCAACTTTAAGTGAATTATTATTCGAGGTCGCATTTGAATATGCTTTCTGCTGTTCATTATAAAAAGCAATCATACGCTGCATATTATCCGTAACTACTCTTAATGATGAATTATAGACCCAAGGATCTCTGTTTGTTGCCATTCCCAAAGAATAAGTGCTGAAAAATGAGTGGGCATTCAGATCAAATTTCTTTGGCGGAAACAGCGGAAGGAGGGAGTCGAATAAGCCGTCGCGCTGGTTGATCCAGTCTTGCTTTTCGTTGGGATGGATAGCCTTCCACTCAATCTTTTCGGAACGGATACTTCTGAAATTCTTTATCCTTTTTAGTTTCTCTTCATGGCTCAGATAATCACCGATATCGTAATAATGAATTTTGGCTTTCCCATGATGCTCGGGTTTCTTGACGAGAAGGGTCATACAGATCGGAGTTCGGGAGCCTAAGCCAAATACTCCATCCCCTTCTTTGCGCCTCATTTCCCCAGATGTCCTACAATTTCCTCTCAGGTTCATCACGTAAATGCCGGAGAATTCCTCTTCCAAGCATTTACGGAAACCATCGTGGCCCAGCCCGTCGAGCCAGGCTCCGTTGCTGATAAAGGCGATGACGCCGCCCTTATCATGGGCGCTAATGCGGTCGCTGGCCCAGCGGAAAGCCTTGATATAGGAGTCATATAAGCCTCTTCGAAGATTCGCTTTGCTGTTTACTACGTAAGTTTCTTCAATTCTGCTGTCGAGTTTCGGGTATTTCAGATTCTGTGCATTGTCGTTGGCGCTCTTTTGTCCGATGGAATAGGGAGGATTGGCGATAATGACCCTTACCGGGGCATTCTTCTGCTTATTGAGGCGGTCGGAGTTTTCCTTGAAGAGCCGGCTGAAGATGTCGTTTTCCCCATGTTCATTCAAGTTGAAGGTATCGGTCAGGCAGATTCCCTCATAGCGCAGATATTCTTTGCGTCCCGTCACTTCGTGGAAAACGCTCTCGATATTGACGTCGGCAATGTAGTAGGCCAGGAGCACGAGCTCATTGCAGTGGATTTCATCCCGGTATTTGCGCTCCATATCCTCCGGGCGAATGAGGCCCGATTGGAGAAGCCGGGTGATAAAAGTTCCCGTCCCGACGAAGGGGTCCAGGATATGGACATTTTCATCGGAGATGGAGCAGTTGAATTCCTTCTTCAAGATATCCTCGACGGAGTGGAGCATGAAATCGACGCATTCCACCGGAGTATAGACGATGCCCAGCTTTTCAACGGTCAGCGGGAAAGCCCCTTTGAAGAATTTTTCATAGAGGTTCTTAATGATGGTCTGTTTGCCGGCCAGGTTATCGATTTTGCCTACGTTGACTTTGACGCTTTCATAGAAATTAACCAGAACGGCGGTATCCTTATCGAACGCCTCTTCCTGGAGAAGATTGACCATCTCCTGGATGGAGCAGCTGACGGTGTTATTTTTGACAAATTCATAATCTTCGAAAAGGGTGTCGAAGACCGGCCGCGTAATGAGGTGCTGAGCCAGCATTTCGATGGCCTGAGTTTCATCGATTGAGGGATTGAGGTTATCCCGCAATCCTTCCAGGTATTCTTCAAATTTCTTCCGATGTTTGCCTTCATTGACGACGAGATTTTTGATTCGCTTAATAAATTTCCGGGCGATCTGGCCGACCTCTTTTGCCCAGTTTTCCCAGTAGAGCCGCTCGCCACAGTTGAGAACCAGCCTGGCATAGAGGCCATCGGTCAATTCGCCGAAGAAGTTATTTAATTTTTGTGCAATCTCGGCATTTTCAAGAATTCTGGCATCCCGTTGATCTTGAGAATCCGAAAGCGCATCTTGCCCCACAGAAAAACCGGGAGCACCGATCAGGACCTTGCCTGATTTATCCTTGTTGAGGTCAATCTGGTTTACATAGGCATTGAAATGATCATCATGAGCCCGCAGCGCATTGAGAATCTCCCAGATGACCGAGTAGGCTTCATTACTATCCAGTGCATCTTTGGCCGGGATGCCCGGGGGAACCACCACGGGAATAATGATATAGCCATATTTCTTCTCGCCCTCCTGACCTTTGCGGAAATTGCGCATGACCCGTCCCACCGATTGGACGACATCGATATGGCTATTGCGGGAGGAGAGGAAAATAACGGCATCCAGAGCCGGGACATCCACCCCTTCAGAGAGGCAGCGGACATTGGAGACGATCCGGCACTCCCGCTTGTCCTCGGGCTCTTCTTTGAGCCAGGAGATGATTTCATTCCTCGCCACGGCATTCATGGTGCCGTCGATATGTTTCGCCTGAATCCGGACCGAGTGAGCCTTCTCCCGATTGTTGAGAATCTCATTGTATTGCTCGGAAACTTTGGGAAGAACCAAGGCCGTATTTTTGGAAGTACCGGGTTTGAGCTCGTTGCCGATCTGAGAGCAGAAGGCGACGGCCCTCCTCATCATGCGGGGATCCACCTCCCAGGTTTTGCCATCATCGCCGCGAATTTTTTTGGAAAGCCCGTTGATGACCCCGATGAGCTTGCTCGTGTCGTCATAATTGAGCTCTTTTTTATCGCCATTCTTTACGTCGCGCAGGATGTTGGCGGGAATAGAATCTTCGTTCACGGTCAGCACCAGCACTTTGTAATCGGTGAGGAGCCCGTTTTTCACGGCATTGCTGAAATTGAGTCTGTGGAACTCCCGGCCATAGAGTTTCTCGTCATCCATGGAGCAAAGAACGCAATCCTTGAGCGAGGCTTTGACCTTCGCACCTTGACCGTAAATTCGGGGAGTTGCCGTCATGTAGAGCCGCTTTTTCCCCCGGACTTTCTCATTGTCGTGAATTTTGGTAAACTCGCTCTCGTCCTCGGTGGAGAGCTTCACGCCGGTCGTCCGGTGCGCTTCGTCGCAGATAATGAGGTCAAATTCACCATATTCCCCGTTCGTCTCGAGGAGAAGCTTTTTTTGTGCCTCTGAAACGGCATCCACCGATTGATAGGTGGAAAAAACCACCACGAGACCCTTATGTTCTCTATGCCCTCGCAGGCGTTCTTTTATCGCCACGGGGTTCGTCGTAGCCGGCAGTGCCAAATCCACTGATGAATCGGGGTTGTCTTCCTTGATCTTTTTGGAAGCTTTGATATCCGAGCAAATGCAGACGGCTTTTATACCGCCTTCCGAATCGATATGCCAGGCATTCAGGGTCTGGTTCAAGAGAGCGATGGAGGGCACCATGAAGAGGATTAATCCCTTCTCACCAATCAGGTTCTCGGCAATCTTGAGCGCAGTAAAGGTCTTGCCCGTACCGCAAGCCATGATGAGCTTGCCCCTGTCATTGTCTTTGAAATGCGCGGCGGCTTCCTGGACAGCCTTTTCCTGATGAGGGAAGAGCCCCTTCTTTTCGGAAACTAAGGCCTGCTTTCCCTCAAATCCGCTCAGCAGCTTATCCCAGTCGACCGAAGACTCCTCCAGATCGCGCAACCCAATACGGTTTACCGGCGGCGTCTGCTTCTGGATGGCCTCCTCGGCATTGGTGCCCCACCGTTCGGTCGTCGATATCCAGAGACGATTGGAGAATTGAAGCTTCTGCCCGCTCTCCGGCTCGGTGAAACTCCGGCTGGAAGTCGCCAGAAACGAATCTACTGCGGGTTTATCAATGGTGGTACCCTCGGCGTAGCATTTGCATTGAATGGCCCAGTATTGCCCCCACTGGGTTTTGGCGACCAGGTCAATGCCGACATCTTTGCCTCCAAAGCTATCTCTGCAGGGGAAGTCACTCCACATCCAGACCTTTTCCAAGTCAGAATAACGTCGGTCCGCGCGCAACCAGTCCCGCATGAGTTTTTCAAATTCATACCCTTTTCCACGTTCCGTAAGGGATTCCTCCCGAATTTTTTTAAGTATATCCTGAAAATTCATGATGTCTGATTATACGTTGTAGACAGTTTCCGATCTCTGGGGAAAGAGTCTATCCGTTAAAAATCTGCACTGCAATTCTTTTTCCCGGGGCG
>DBPU01000092.1:8228-8934 GCA_002305615.1 Verrucomicrobia bacterium UBA1412
CGGCAAAATCGAGGAACCATTTTTCGGGATCGCAGTTGAAAGTTCGCTCGTTGCCCTCGTTATCCCGGTAGGAGAGGCTCCGGGCATGGAGTGCCTGCCAGGGCAGGAGCAGTTCCCGCCGTTGCTCATCGGTGAGACGTCCCTCGACCAGGTCCAGATAATAGCGCTCATTCAGGCCGTAGAGTTTATCGCCCACGATGGGCGTGCCGATCCAGGCCAGGTGGATTCGTATCTGATGTTTGCGTCCGGTAATGGGGAAAATCTCCAGGAGGCTGAAAGTCTGATCGCCTCTATTGAAGGTACGGAGGAGAGAATAGCGGGTTTCCGCCGGGGTGCCGTCGCCCCGGACACAATCTTTGATGGCGACCGGGCTCTGCAGGTCCTTGCCCAGGGGCTGGTGGATGGTGCCATTTGCGGGATTGGGTACCCCGTAGACGATGGCCAGATAGCTTTTAGTGAATTTGCCCTGTTGCAGGAGAAACCCCAGCGACCGGGCGGCTGTGCTGTTTTTGGCGGCCAGGACAACTCCGCTGGTTTCACGGTCCAGACGGTGGATGAGGTGAATCTCGGCGGCGGCGCTCTCTTCTTTCAAGGCGTAATTGCAAAGTCCGTCGGCTCTCCAGGCGCATTGCCGTGGATTCTGCCGCAGCGGGCAGGAGCCTTGATAGATACGGAGCCGGGCCACGAGGCTGCTCAGGCAGTCGGT
>DBPU01000057.1:0-20821 GCA_002305615.1 Verrucomicrobia bacterium UBA1412
GTGATGGTGTTGATGGAGCACTGGCAGATGTCAGCAATCTCCTGAAAAGTGAGGCCGCCCCAGATTTTGAGGGTGACGGTCTCGGCCTGGGCTTCGGGCAGAGCTCGAAGTGCTTCCAGAAGCAGTTGTTGTTCATCTTCACCATAGGTGTTATTACCAGACGGGTGTTCCCATACGAGATAGGAGTATTCCTCATTTCTGCGGTCCCGGCGGTCGCTGGCTCGTGCCCAGTTAATTGCCCGGAAGCGGATAGCGGTAAATACGGCACCGGCATGGGGCAGATGCGGTTCAGCCAGGGCAGTGGATTGCTGCCAGATTGCCAGGACAGACTCCTGGAGGAGGTCCTGTGCATCCGCTTCCGAACGGGACTGTTGACGCGCATAGAGCAACCATTTGTCCTGGTTCTCCACGATCCAATCTCTCCATTTGTCAGAGGGAAGATTCTTCACTGTTCAATCAATACCCGTTCGGAAGCGGCTTGCCTCACCGCAAACTACACCCCTTAGGAACCGCCGGGCTATTCTTTTGTGTGATTTTTTTTATTGGCCTCCGAAAGGGGAAAAAGCGGCTTAGAAAAGAGGAGGCTACCGGCAAAAAATAACCTCCACTCGCGGAATAACGACTCTTTCCGGGAGTGGGAGTATTTGAGTTCTAAAAAAAATTACTCACCTGAATTTCAATTTGTTCTGAGTTCTCAACGCCTCGCCCATTGCAGGGATGAGAGACTGCACCCAAAAAGCAGGCGAGCAGTCTCCTTTAGTGAAGCAATCGGCTTATTTCCAGGCTGTTTTGCCTGAGTGCGTGGTCCAGCAAGGTGATGGCCGTCATAGCCTCCACGATGGGGATAGCTCTGGGCAGCACACAGGGGTCGTGGCGGCCTTTGGGCTGAAGGATGGTCTCTTCGCCTTCCACGGTTACGGTTTTCTGGGGTTGCATGATGGTGGAAGTCGGTTTAAAAGCGACGCGGAAGATGATCGGCATCCCGTTGCTGATTCCACCCTGAATCCCACCGGAGCGGTTGGTAGCGGTGACTATCTTCCCGTTGAGAGGGATGTAGGTATCGTTGTGCTCGCTGCCTTTGTAGAGCGGCGCCTCAAAGCCTGTGCCCAGGTCGAAGCCTTTGGCGGCCGGCAGACTCAGCATGGCTTTGGCCAGATCGGCATCGAGCTTATCAAAGACCGGTTCGCCCAGGGCTGCGGGGACGTTGCGGGCGATGCAGTGGATAATCCCCCCGACTGAATCGCCTTCTTTGCGGGCTTCCTTGATACAGGCGATCATTTTCTCAGCGGCTTCCGGATCCGGACAGCGGACGATCGTACTCTCGATCTGGTCCATCGTCACCTTTTCGAGGTCAAACTCGGCTTTGATATGATGGATTTGGGCGACACAGGCGAGAATCTCCACATTGTAGAGGAGTTTTAAAACTTTCTTGGCGATGGCGCCAGCAGCGACTCTGCCAATGGTCTCCCGTGCGCTGGACCTGCCGCCGCCTTCCCAGTTGCGAATTCCATATTTGGTCTGGTAGCCGAAATCCGAATGGCTGGGACGAAATTTCGTGGAAATCTCATCGTAATCATGAGGGCGCGCATCCTTGTTCATTACCATGACGCAGATGGGGGTCCCCAATGTTTTACCCTGAAATGTTCCCGAGTAAATATGGGCCAAATCATCTTCCTTACGTGGGGTCGTGATGGAAGACTGACCCGGCTTGCGCCGGTTGAGTTCCTGTTGAATGTCACTCTCATCCAATGGGATATTAGAAGGGCACCCATCGACAACCACACCGACCGATCCGCCGTGAGATTCACCCCAGGTAGTGATACGAAAAATTTGGCCGAACGAATTTGGCATGGAAATAGTCTTGCAATTTTGGGGGGAATAGTCAAACTGGAAACGGCCGCAATTAATGCGGACTTGATTCCCGGAGCAGAAATGTTACAATCCTGCTCCTTTTTTATTAAAGGAATGACGTATGCGACGCCCAAAAGGTATAAAAACGCGGAAGGCAGTAGCCAAGAGATTCAAGCTCACTGCCACGGGTAAGGTTCTGAGAACCCGTGCCGGAAAACGTCACTTGCTTTCGAGCAAAAGCCCGAAGCGGAGACGGAATATGAAAGGCACAGAGGTTGCTCACAACAGTGATGTTTACAGAGTAACTCAAAACTTGCCCTTTGATCATTAACATTGTTTAACAAATAAAACGGCTCCGGGCTGGCGATCAACAGCAGCGGGCTGTACCGATATAAAAAGGTCTAAAGAAGATGCGTGTTACAAATGCGGTAGCTTCCCGGAAACGCAGGAAGCGGGTATTGGAGGCGGCAAAAGGTTTTCGCTTCCGCAGGTCAAAACTCTACAGATATGCGTCAGACGCGCTGGATCACGGCAGGCAGTATTCCTATCGTGACCGCCGGAATCGCAAACGCGATTTCCGTAATCTGTGGCAGGTTCGTATTAATGCAGCCTCTCGCGCTGCAGGGCTCACCTACAGCCGGTTCATTGAAGGTCTCAAGGCCGCCAGTGTGGTTGTAGATCGTAAGATTTTGGCCGAATTGGCCGCGACGGATATGGCTGCTTTCGAGCAGATGGTCGCGACTGCCAAGAAAGGATTGGAAGACAAAGCTAAGAAAGCTCAAAAAGCTTAAAAACGTAGCTGCGTTTAACAATAACGAATGAAGGTAGAGACGCAGACGATGCGTCTCTACATGTTTCAAGAGCAGGCACTTTTAGTTATGTCCTCATTTTCTGAACAAGTAGAATCACTCAAAAAATCGGCTCTGGAGGCATTGAACACAGCCTCCAATCTGGCCTCCCTGGAAGAGGCTCGTGTCACCTGGCTCGGCAGCAATAGCCAGTTTAACGCTTTACTGAGGCAGCTGGGTAAGCTGCCCGCCGAAGAACGCCCCACGGCGGGTAAGGTCGTTAACCAGGCCAAGGCCGAACTGGTAGAGCTCATGGATGGCCGCAAAGCCGAACTGGAATTGAAGGCTGCGGTGCCCTCGGAAGCAACCGATTTTACTCTGCCGGGCAGGCAGACCCGCTTTGGAGGATTCCATCCCTTAACCCGTGTAACCCAGGATATTATCCGGATTTTCAGAAAGCTCGGTTTCGTGGTGGCCGATGGGCCCGAAGCTGAAGATGAATATCATTGCTTTGACGCGCTCAATACTCCGGCAGATCACCCGGCCCGTGACAGCCAGGACACCTTTTTCATTAACGGAGAGCCGGATGCGCAGGGTAGGGATCGCCTTTTGCGCACGCACACCTCTTCAGTGCAGATTCGCGTTATGGAGAAACAGGCCCCGCCGGTGCGTATCATCGTGCCCGGGCGTGTCTATCGGCGCGACAATGCAGATGCGACCCATAATCCCACCTTTCATCAGATTGAAGGACTCTATGTAGATAAGGGAGTCACGGTGGGAGATCTCAAGGGGACGGTGGAATTCGTCTTCAAAGAGCTTTTGGGCGAAGAGGTTAAAGTACGTTTTCGTCCGCATTACTTCTCCTATACGGAGCCCAGCTATGAGATTGATTTCAGCACCCCGCTGGTGAAGAAAATGGGCAAAGAATGGCTGGAGATCGCCGGCTGCGGTATGGTTCACCCCAGCGTGTTCGAGCAGGTGGGCTATGACCCGGAGGTTTGGACCGGTTGGGCCTTCGGTTTCGGCATCGAGCGTATCGCCATGATCCGCTACGGGATTAACGACATCCGCCTTTTCTACGAAAACGATTTGCGCTTTTTGAGGCAATTCTGATTTTCCCTCAAAACAAACTGAGAAAGCCGATTTTTTTAAGAAAGATCGGCTTTTTTGCTGCTTGAGAATGAGCAAAAGGAGTGCTAAACTTATTCTATGAGATTGTGGCTGATTGTTTTCTGGTCTCTGCTGGCGGGAGCGCCGGTTCTTCCGGCTCAGGAGGAGCCATCCCAGGCGGTGTCCCCGCGGAGTGCTTATGTGATTCCGGTGAGGGATCAAATCGACAGGCCGATGTTTTATGTGATTCGCCGTGGAGTCAAGGAGGCTATGGAGGCCAAGGCGGATGTCGTTATTCTGGATATGAAGACTCCCGGCGGCGATCTGGACAGCACGCTCAAAATCATTGATGTGCTGGAGCAATTCCCCGGATTGACGGTGACCTATGTCGATAATGAAGCCATTTCAGCCGGAGCTTTTATCGCTTACGGGACTCGGGAGATTTACATGAGCGAGCGGGCCGTGATCGGCGCCTCTGCCCCAATTATGGGAGGGCCCGTCGGCTTGACCGGAGGAGGGGAGATCCCTGAAACGCTCAAGCAGAAGGTGGTCTCGATGATCCGGGCTCAAATGCGTGCCTGTGCCGAGCGCTATGGGCATAATCCGGATGTGATCGAGGCGATGATTGATCCCAATCAGGGGCTTGTGATCGGCGAAGAGATTCTTTCCCCCAAGGGAGAGCTCCTGACGCTGACCAGCGAAGAAGCCGCACGCAAATACGGTGAGCCTTCCCGGCCGCTGCTTTCTTTGGGGACGATTCCCTCTCTCGAAGAGCTTTACCGAACACTGGGGGTGGACCCGGCTCAGGTCAAGAAAGTTGAAAAGATCGGTTTTGAATCGATTGCCAGCTGGATCAGCGCCTGGAGTTCTATCCTCTTAATTATTGGAGGGTTGGGGCTCTTTATAGAATATAAAACTCCGGGCTTTGGTATCTTCGGGATTATCGGGATTACGGCTTTGGCAATCTATTTCCTCGGCAATTATATCGCCGGGCTGGGCGGATTGGAGTGGCTTGTGTTATTCCTGATCGGAGCGGCCTTGGTTGCCGTGGAGATAGTTATATTACCCGGCTTTATGATTTTTGGATTTTTGGGGTTGCTCCTTATGGTTGTCTCTCTAATTATGGGGATGGTGGATTTCTATCCCGGCGGCGGCTGGCTGCCTCACTGGGACCAATTGAGGTTGCCTTTCCTGAAATTCGGGGCGGCGATGGTGATTTTAACGGTGCTGGCTCTGCTCATAGGCCGGTATTTCCCGCATTCCAAGTTTTACCTTCATATGATCCCCTCCAGTGCGAGCGGAGAGGAGGATTCCCGGAATATTGTCTCTTTTCAGGAAAACATTCTGGGGAAAGAGGGCGTTGCACTGTCCGTGCTGCGTCCGGGGGGTAAAGCGCAGATTGAGGGCCGCCCGCTCGATGTTATCGCTCAAAACGGAATGCTCCCCAAAGGAACGCGTGTTCGAGTGATCTCCTATAGCGGGACCGATGCAATTGTGGAAGAGATTAAAGAGGATTAACCTGAGAAGAACGAAAAGATATTATTAATAAGAATTCAGAAAGAGGTTACACCGAAACCGACCGGTCAGTAAAGCCGGAGGCGTTTTGGAAGAAAAACCAATTGGCTTTCCAAAAAAACCTTGGAGTGAGCCTTTTTTTCGGGTAGTCTGCTCTCAGCAGGGGTGTTACATTTCGGCAGAAAAGAGCTTGAGTGTGAATGCTCCCTATGAAAGGGTGAGAGGTCTCGCCCTGTAGTGTATATAAGAGGAATTTTGTGGCAACGAAAGACGACTTTTTAATTGATTTGCTGGTGGACATGGGGCAAGTCACCCAGGAGCAACTGGATGGCGCCCGTGAGATGGCAGGTCTAAGCGGAGAAGGCGTGGTGGATACTTTGGTCAAACAAGGTATTCTCCAGCCGATAGATGTAACACGGGCAAGCGCGACATACTTTGGAGCCGAAATGGTGGAATTGACCGGTATGCGCCTCTCCGATGATATCATCGCGCTGATTCCCCGCCATTTGGCTAAGAAATATAATGTAGTCCCCATCGGAAAGAATGACTCCGGGGGGATTATTGTTGCCATATCGGACCCTTCCGACCTGGAGGCGATTGACAGTTTGCGCCTTTTGTTGCATGCGGATGTAGAGGTGCGGGTGGCTGCTGCATCGGAAATTGAAGACGCCATTGAGCGCTACTACGGCTCAGCGGATAACTCACTGGGTAAAATGATCCAGGAGATCACCGAAGGAGAAATCGATATCGGGGGGCCCGGAGGCATTTTGGCCGCTGCCGATGACGGTTCAGTGGTAGATGCGGATGCTCCGATCATCAAACTGGTCAACAGTATTATTGTAGACGCTTACAAATCTCGTGCTTCAGATATTCACCTGGAGCCGATGGCGAAAACTTTCCGTGTCCGTTACCGTATTGACGGTAACCTGCATGAAGTCAAAGGCCCGCCCAAGCGGTTGCAGGCAACGGTGATTACCCGTTTGAAAATTCAATCCAATATGTCCATTGCCGAGAAGCGAATCCCTCAAGACGGACGTATTCAGATGAATATTGCCGGCAAATCGCTCGACTTCCGTGTTTCCTGTCTTCCGACGACGCATGGCGAAAGTATCGTCATGCGTATTTTGGATAAAGAGGGTATCAAACTGGGTTTGGCTGAGCTGGGATTCCTCACGGATGACCAGCAGGTGTTTGAGCGCCTGATCAGTTTGCCTGATGGAATTGTCCTGGTGACAGGTCCGACCGGTTCAGGCAAGACGACGACTCTCTATGCCTGTTTGAACTACATCAACCGGCCCGATAGAAAAATCATTACGGTGGAGGACCCTGTGGAATACGTGCTGAGCGGTATTAACCAGGTTCACGTCAATGAGTCAGTGGGACTGAGCTTCAGTATGGCTCTGAGGGCCATTCTCCGTCAGGCGCCCAACATTATCATGGTGGGTGAAATTCGTGACCTTGAGACGGCTTCCATAGCGATTAATGCGTCTCTGACGGGTCACTTGGTCTTTTCAACGCTTCACACCAATGACGCACCCAGCGCAGTGACCCGTTTGATCGATATCGGTGTCAAACCCTTCCTTGTGGCCACTTCGGCCCGAGCTTTCATGGCACAACGTCTGGTGCGCAAGATATGCAAGAAGTGTACGGCTCCGGCGCGGTTGACTGAGCACGAACGGCAGGTTCTACAGATTGATGAAGCGACTGAGGCCGCCGGTAATGTACAGTTGGGCAAGGGATGCCCCAACTGTAAGAATGGCTACCGTGGACGTATCGGTATTTTTGAGATATTCCAGGTGGGCGATGTGGCACGAAAACTGATTTATGAAAAGCTCTCGGCCTCTGTGCTGCGCAACAAGGCCCGGGAATTGGGGATGAGGACGTTGCGTGAGGATGGTATCCGGAAGGTATTAGCCGGAATGACATCGGCCGAAGAGGTCATCCAGACAACGGTGAGCGAATTAGAGCAGTAGTAGTAAAGGTTTAAAATTTGTTGATAGAAGATAATTAGAATATGTATTCAATGTCAGATTTATTGCAGCTGACCGTCTCTGAAGGAGCGTCAGACTTGCATCTTCGAGTGGGTATCCCTCCCGTAATCCGGGTTCATGGGCGTTTGCATCGGGTTGAAGGTCCCCCGTTAGCTCCAGAAGATACGGAAGAGTTATCCAGGAGCATTACTTCTGAAGATCATATACAATCGGTACGTGAGCAGGGCGGTTCGGACTTCGGTTTTGCATTCGGTGAAATGGCCCGTTTCCGTGTGAGCGTTTTCAAGGAACGCGGTAACTTTGCGATGGTGCTGCGCCAGATTCCCAGCAAGCTCCTGACGATGGAGCAGATCGGTTTGCCGGCCTCAGTGCGTGAATTGCTCTACAAGCCCAGAGGTTTGGTTTTGGTGACAGGTCCGACCGGTTCGGGTAAATCCACCACATTGGCCTCCATGATTGATATCATCAATATTGAGCGTGACGAGGCGCACATTATCACGGTTGAAGACCCGATTGAGTATTACCACCATCACAAGCAGGCGGTCGTGACGCAGCGTGAGGTTCACGTGGACGTCCCGAGCTTTGCAGAAGCGCTGCGCCGCGCATTGCGTCAGGATCCGGATATCATTCTGGTCGGTGAGCTTCGTGACCTAGAGACCATGGAAGCGGCGATTACCGCTGCCGAAACAGGTCACTTGGTTTTCGGCACTCTGCATACGACTGGTGCGGCCAAGACGATTGATCGTATCGTGAACGCCTTCCCTGTGACCCAGCAGGAGCAGATTCGTATTCAGCTATCGACGGTGCTTCAGGCGGTGATTTCGCAGCTGCTGCTGCCCCGCTGTGACAAGCCCGGCCGCGTGGCAGTCTTTGAGATCATGATCAATACTCCCTCTATTGCGGCGCTGATTCGTGATAATAAATCCTTCCGTATCGGTTCTGACATTCAAACGGGTGCCAAGTACGGAATGTTAGCGCTCGATGCCTGTTTGCTTGAGAAGTATGAGCAGGGGCTCATTTCTCAGGAAGAGGTCATTACCAAGGCTCAAGATCCGGGGACCTCCATGATTAAGATCCAGGAGATCGACGCTATCCGTGCAATGAAGAATGCACAGTAACTCTTTTACTAGATGACAGATATAGCTAACTTTCCGCTCGTTTCACTTCTCAAGGATTCTGCTCTCCTGGACGATATGCAGGCAGAGGAGATCATCCAGGAATCCACTCGCACCGGAAGACGGGTGTTTGACGTCATTGTCGATATGGGGATTCTGGACCAGGCAACGCTCTTGCAGACGATGGCAGACAGCCTGGCCACTCAGGTGGTGAATTTCAAAACGTTGGGTGAGATACCGGCCGAAGCTATCGCCGCGGTCCCGGCAGAAACAGCCAAAGCCTATCAATGTGTCCCCGTGGACCTCTTTGGCACTGTTCTGCAGTTAGCTCTGGTGGATCCGTTCAACCCTTCAGTGGTGGACGAGATCGGTTTTGCGATTGGTAAGGAAATTGTTGTCGTCGTGGCGGCTCCTTCTGAAATCGATGCAGCGATCCAGCAATACTATGGAGGCGGCGCAGGAGGCCCCGGCGGCGGAATGGAAACGGCCAATGCGGTGAGTGACGTCCTCAAGGAGCTGGGGATGGATTCGGAGAGCTATGACGCGGATCACGATGTCTCCATGGGTGGAGACGACCTGAGCGACATGGCCAATGAAGCTCCGATTGTGAAGTTCGTCAACCTGGTGCTTCAGCAAGCGGTGCAGGACCGAGCCAGCGATATTCACTTCGAGCCCTTTGAAGACGAATTTAAAATCCGCTACCGCGTGGACGGTGCTCTCTATGAAATGGCACCTCCGCCCAAACATTTGGCTTTGCCGGTTATTTCCCGTTTAAAGATTATTTCCAACCTGGATATTTCAGAACGGCGACTGCCTCAGGATGGACGTATCAGTATGATGATTGATGGGCGGCCCATTGATTTGCGTATTTCGAGCCTGCCGACCCAGTTTGGTGAATCCGTGGTGCTTCGTGTTTTGGACCGCAGTGCCGTGAAACTGGAGCTCGATAAGCTGGGAATGCCCGAGCACGTTTTTGATCGCTTCGGCGAAATGATCACCCAGCCCAACGGCATCGTTATCGTGACGGGGCCAACCGGTTGCGGAAAGACGACGACTCTTTATTCCGCGCTTAATAAGATCAACGACATCTCTTCAAAGCTCCTGACGGTGGAAGACCCAGTGGAGTATGATATTGAAGGAATTATGCAGGTGCCTGTGCATGAATCGGTAGGTATGACCTTCAGTAGTGCATTGCGCTCCTTCCTGCGTCAGGACCCGGATATCGTGATGGTCGGTGAAATGCGTGACCTTGAGACGACCCAAATCGCGATTCAGGCATCTCTGACGGGTCACCTTGTGCTTACGACTCTCCACACGAACGATGCGCCCAGCGCCGTTGTCCGTATGGTGGATATCGGTGCAGAACCCTTCTTGATTTCTTCAACGCTCCTGGGTGTTCTGGCCCAACGCTTGGTCAGAACCATTTGCAAAAAGTGCGTTACTTCTTTTGAACCTACTGAAAGCCAGCTCTCTTTGCTCGGTTTGACACCGGCGGAGCTTGGCGACCGGACTTTCAGTTACGGGCGTGGTTGTCCCAACTGTAACGACACCGGTTATAAAGGCCGCAAAGGTATTTATGAGCTCCTGGTGGTGAACGATGCTATCCGGGCGATGATCAATGATCGTGTACCGACTGCCGTACTGCGCCAGAGAGCAATGGAAGACGGGATGAGGACCCTGCGTCAGGATGGTGTTCGAGGAATCTTTGACGGTGAGATAACGATAGAAGAGGTTCTGAAATATACATAAGCCACGACTTACGAAAACAATTTTAGTAAAGTATGCCCAAGTTTAATTATATCGCGATGGATGCCCAGGGTAAGGAAACCAAGGGGAGTCTTGACGCGAAAAATCAGAGTGAAGCCCTGGCTCGATTACAGGAGATGCAACTCTTCCCGACGAAAGTAGTGGAAGCGGGTGCCGCGGCCTCGCCTGCCGCCAAAGGGAAAAAGGGAGCCAAAGGCAAGGGCGGAGCCCCGGCCAAGGGCGGCAAGGGAATGAAGAAAGAATTCAACATCCCTCTGCACAAGATACCCGGTTTCGGAGGTGTGAGCTCGAAAGTGCTTTGTACTTTCACCCGCCAGCTGGCGACGCTGATTGATGCCGGTTTGCCTCTTTTGAGAGGAATGCGCGTATTGGAGAAGCAGGAAAAGAACCCGAGCCTGAAAGAAACCATCCAAAAAATAGCTATTTCAGTAGAAGGGGGCAGTACTTTTTCCGAGGCTCTTGGGCAGCATCCGAAAATCTTCAATAAGCTCTTCGTTTCCATGGTGAAAGCCGGCGAAATGGGCGGTGTGTTGGAAGTGGTCCTCTTGCGTCTGGCTGAATTTATGGAAAAAGCCCAGAAGATTAAGGGCAAAGTCGTGGCCGCCATGTTTTACCCGATAGCCGTGTTGGTTGTAGCCGTCGCGATCATGGCCGTTCTGATGGTGGTCGTGATTCCGAAATTCAAAGAAATCTTCTCCGACCTCGCAGGAAAGGAATTGCCCGGGTTTACAGTGTTTGTATTGAATGTGTCTGCAACCGTTCAACATCACTTTCTTGAAACATGTGGTGCGCTTTTTGTTATTTTTGTCATTTTCCGTTTGTTGGTTAAGACTAAGACTGGGAGGCACCTGTTTGACAAGTTCAAACTGGTGGCACCGGTGTTTGGCCCGGTGATATCGAAGGTGGCGATCTCCCGATTTACCCGTACCCTGGGAACGCTGGTGAGCTCTGGCGTGCCGATTCTGCAATCGCTCAACATCGTGCAGGAGACTTCCGGCAACGTGATTGTGGCCAACGCAGTGCACAGTGTTCACGAAAACGTGAAAGAGGGTGAAAATATCACATCTCCTTTGGAATCCTCCAAGATTTTCCCACCCATGGTGATTTCCATGGTGGACGTCGGAGAACAGACCGGTGCCTTGCCGGAAATGTTAATGAAGATTGCGGATAATTATGATGAAGAGGTCGATAACGCCGTGGCGGCTATGACTTCGCTATTGGAGCCAGTGATGATCGTCTTTCTGGCCGTGATCGTCGGTAGTATCGTTATCGCAATGTTCATGCCCCTGATTTCTCTTATGGACGGTATGGGTGAATCTGGTACATCCGAGGATTAGGAAAGAAATGGGAAGAAGCAGAGCAGTTTGGATAAAATGCAATCCGTAGCAAAAAGGGCTCTTGGCATGAAAACTGCGATGTTGTAAATAATGGAAAGAGCATAAAATGCGTTTTTGGATTTAAAAACTTGATTCAGAGAAGATTAGAGTGCGCTTTTACAAAACAGATAAAAACCTCTTAGTGAGAAGCGGCAGCTGGGCGTTCACGATGATAGAACTCCTGGTGGTGATTTCTCTGATAGGGCTTATAGCCGGAATGATGATTGGTTTGTCCAGTCTGGTTTCCAGCAAAATGAGAATCGCCCGCGTTCAGGGTGAGCTCTCGCATCTGGTTTCAGCCATTGAGCTTTACAAGGATCGCTACAAGGTTTATCCGCCTGATAACCAGATGAAAGATGCCAATGGGTACCCTGTGCCGGGCTCTTCGGCTACCAATCAGCTGGTTCTGGAGTTAACCGGATGTCTGGTTACCAATAACGCTTTTTCCTCCCCGTACATTCGCACCCCTTCGGGGGATTTCCATTTATTGACTTCTGCTGAAATGAAGCCGATTTTCGGCAATGCGGCTGACGGGATTCTGAATGCCTCCGAGAGAGAATCAAGGGTTCGTAATTTCCTGGGGAGCTACAGTCAGCGCAAGTTCGGCAGATTGACTAATGCGAACCGGTCGGTGACCTTTGATATTCTCCGGGTTCCGGTGAATGCGCCTCTCTATCAGGCAGCACTGGATAATCGGGGCAAAGCATGGCGCAAAATGGGTGTGAATAATCCCTGGCATTACAATATGAGCGACCCGACCAATAATCCGGGGAAATATGATTTGTGGGCTGAGTTTCAGCTATCGCGGCAAAATATGGTCAAACAGGACAATCAAGGCCGCTATGTGGAATACTACGTGATCGGGAACTGGAACGGAATGAAGCCCGAGGTGCGCAAAGACTATTTTTAAACGACTAAAGAAGAACTGATAGAACTGATATGAGAATGATGACTGAAAAAAACAGAGCTTTTACGCTCATTGAGCTTTTGGTGGTAATCGCCATCATAGCCATTTTGGCAGGAATGACTTTCCCCGCAGTTACGAAAGCCAAGGCAAAGGTGAAGATCAAACAGGCGGAAATGGAGATTGCCAGTTTGGTGGCTGCCATTTCGCAGTATGAAAGCTCCTACGGTAAACTGCCGACGTCCAAGTTTACGACCGATAACTCAGGGGTGTACGATTTTACCTACGGTGTCTTTAATAATGGAGGAGCCGTTCAGCAGCCTGATGGCAAACCCCCTTATTCGGTGGCTATGCGTTTGGGCAACGGCAACAACTACACGAATAACGCGGAGGTGCTCGCCATCCTGAGGGATATGGAATACTACGCCTTCAGCAATGGTCCCGATGGACGGACTCCCAATTACAAACACGCACGCAACACGCGCAAAGAGGTTTTCCTGACGGTAAAAGACGGCTCCAAAGTGGCCTCACCTTCTATGGTGGATCCTCTTGGAACGTATCGTGATCCCTGGGGCAACCCCTACATCATTTCGCTGGATCTGAACTACGATGATTATACGGTGGATTGGATGTACGGCATGTCGCAGGTGAGCGCGGATCCCTCCAACCCCCGGAGAGGATTGCAGGGTCTGATCTACGTGCCTGAGTATTCTCTGCCGACAAGTCCCGTTGCGTTTGGTGTGAAGGCCAACGTTATGGTTTGGTCCATGGGACCTGACGGACAGGCGAACCCGAATCTCAAGGGGAACATCGGTGTGAATAAGGATAATATCCTGAGCTGGAAATAGTTTAAAAGTTTTATACACGTTTTAAACGAAGGGCTTTTAATGCTGAAAAACAGGCAAACAGTGAGGATGAAAGGCGATGAGGGCGGCTTTACGCTGATAGAGCTTCTCGTGGTCTTCACAATCATCGGTTTGATAGCGGCTCTGAGCATGCCGGCGCTGAAAGGCTTTGGCCAGGGTAACCTGGTGAACAATGTGGTGCGGCAGCTCACCGATGATATCAGCCTGGCCCGTTCGCGTGCCATCAGCGATCGCTGTACTGTTTATGTTCTTTTCGTCTCAACCAATATCTATTGGGAAAGAAATCAATTTCAGACTCGTCTGAATGGGGCCGCGATGATGCTGCCGGCCATTGAGCGCCAGCGGTTCATACAGAGCTCCCGCCAGCTCTGGACAAATTTGGCTCAGCAGCAATATACGGCCTATGCGGTTTATGCCAGCCGGACCGTGGGCGACCAGCCTTCACAGCAGAAACCCCGGTATCTGACGGAGTGGAAATCGTTGCCCGATGGTGTCATGTTCCATCCCTATAAGATGACGAACAATGTCACCAGGGATTATTGGATAAACGAAAAGAAACGTCAGAGGCCAGTCGGCGTCACCAATTGGATTGAGACGCCTCTGCTTCAGATAAAATGCCGTTTCCCCAATGCGAAGGGGCCGGAGATGAGCATGCCCTGCATCGCCTTCAACCACAAGGGCGAACTCGTTTTCCCGTGGCTGGAGCCCGGCAGCGAAAAGCCGGAACTCTTGTCGCTTCCCTCCTCGTGCGACTATGAGGTGTTGCCGATTGTCAAGGCGAGCGGTTTTTATGAAGCCCCGGGCAACCTGGTCGAAATTACCCCGTTGGCGGCTCTTGATAAACCGCCTCTCATGAGGATTCGGATTGATGGAAAGACGGGGAAGGTGACCGCCCTGCAGGATGAATTAAGAGAAGATTTCTAGAAATGAGATTTTTGGAAAATAGAACCCGGCGGCAAAACGCTTTTACCATGGTGGAGATCGCTCTCTGCCTGGCAATAGTCGGTTTTGCTCTGGTGGTGATCATGGGCGTGCTGCCTTTGGGCGGGCAGGCCCAGAAGAAGAACAGGGAAAATACCCTGAGTTTGATGGATGGCAATTATCTGCTGGAGGCGATCACGCAGGGTGCCCGCGGCTACGACGACCTGGGGCTATACGTGGATGAAATCCTGCTCTACTCGGATTCTGACCCGAATGGCGCACCCAAGGCCGTTATTCAAAATAATACCTCGGGCGGAACCTATTGGGGAACTCGTGAAATCGTCGGCTTATTGAGTGCACCCAGGTTTTTATTGACGAGCAGCAATGTTTGGGTTCCCAATTATCTCAATAATGAAGGGATCTTGAGGAACAATCTTTACACGAATATGACCTGTCGGCTCAAGATGCGTTCCATGAACGGAACCGCTTCGGATAAGAGCAACAGCGACACAAGCCGGGATTTTGGGATGGCTTACCTGGTTGAGGTGGATGTGCTTCCGGTTCAGACCAATTCTCTGAATGTAAACCAGCTCACCAGCAAGGACCCTTCTTTGACTGAGAAGATGAAGGAGGAGCGCTCCCTGTCCCAGAATGTTTATCAGGTTTCCGTCACGCTCTCCTGGCCGCTCAAAAAGGCAGAAAAAGGCGGGTACAAGGCCGGTGGTAACTCTCAGCTTTTCCGAACTCTCGTTTCCGGCAGTATGACACACTCAGTCGTGCAGGCAGATTTGCCCGGACTGGGGAATCGGGATGTGGTTTTTTGGTATTTCAACGGGAATGAGTTTTCCGTTACGAATAACACCTCGTTCTATGATGATCTGGCGAAGTAGGGGTGTTTAAGGTGGATAGAGGAGTCAGGCTATGATTTTAAAAGGACAATGCTGGAGCAGGGATTTGAAGAAGGCGATCAGGTCTTCTGCCTTTTCGCTTTTGGAGGTGATGGTGGTCACGGTCATGATGACTATCATTCTTTATGGTTTGTACAGCATGTTCAACCAGACCCAGAAATCGTTTCGCTCGAATAATGCCCAGGTGGACGTTATGAACACGGCTCGGTCGGCGATGGATGTGATCGCCCGGGATGTGGAGCTCCTGGCGGCATGCAATACGGCCAACGGTGCAAACCTGATGACTCTTCTGAGCTATCCCTATAACTACCCGAGTACGAAATATAACCGCAGTACCCCGATGATCCAGACGACGATGCCCGGTGACTCCAGCGGACCGTTCCGGACCAATTTCATGCAGGATTTCTTTTTCCTCCAGAAGCAGAGCAACTACTGGATTCCCTGCGGATACTTTGTCGGCAATACCTCGCTGACCAACCAGGCTAACGTGACCAACACGGTGACGCAGGTCAATGAGAGCGGCGTCGGCTCCCTCTATCGAATCGGTTTTTCGCTTCTGAATGAGCTTGGTAATGAGGCTCCCTCTACCGAGTATGATACCAACGTGGCCTTTTTATGGATGAACGAGTTTCGCGGATGGGATGCCGGAGCGACACGCGGCGGATTCTATCGAACCAATGCCAATCTCCTGGCTGAAGGTGTCGTTCATTTCTCGGTTCGTTGCTTTGATTCGCAGGGGCAATCCATTGAGTATCAAAACTATCATCGTCCGAATGAAACTTCGTGGGATCGGGTTTATTTGGATTCGTCCGGGATACGGCGCACGAATATGCCGCCCCAGAAATCTTTCAACATCTATGCTCCGGACCTGGGACCGACAGCGACGACTCTTTTGGATGATTATCTGGGCCATGGCGGGCTCTGGCGTGTGGAAAATAAACTTTTATTCCCCACTAATGAAGTGGACGCCGCCACCAACGTTGTCATTTTAGGGCAGACTTTGGGGACAACCACCCGGATGGTGGTGACTGATAACCTCTTCCTGAGTAATGCTATTCCTTCCTACGTAGAAATAGAGCTGGGACTTCTGGAGCCGCAGGCCTGGGATAGACTCAAAGCGATCGGCAATGATGATGTCCGCAGGCAATACTTGATGAAGAACTCCGGGCGAGTACACCTTTTCCGTAAACGCATTCCCATCAGAAGGGCATTTCAATGAGACTGAAGACTTTTAGACAGACAGGTGAGCAGGGGGTGGCGTTAGTCGTAACGCTCATCATGCTGGCGGTGGTGACTTTTTTAGCGGTGGCTTATCTGGCGATGAGCCGCCGGGAGCAATCTTCTATTTATACGGCCACGGAGCAGAACCGCGCGCGCCTCATGGCGGATGCCGGCTTTAATCACCTCAAAGGCAAGGTCGTCGCCAATATTTTGACCTATACGAATCTGGGGAACTATGATCTCCTGCTTTCGACCAATTTCAATAATCCGCTCAAGGCTGAGTTTAGTCCCTCGCTTCGCTATCCGAATGTGGGATATCTGACCAATGTCTGCCTTTACGATACGAACGGTGCTCCGATTCCGTGGACCGTGGATGATTTGAGGGTATCTTTGGGGAACCTGCAGATATCTCCCGTGGCGCCGGTCTTTTACGATGTGCTGACAAATCGCAGCTACTCGAATGATTTTCGTTTCTTCCTGGATTTCAACCGGAATGGAAAGTTTGATCCGACACGGACGACTAATTATGGCGGAACCGGGATGGTTCAGACTCTTCAGTGGGGCGATCCGCAATGGATCGGAGTATTGGAGAATCCCAATGCGCCGCACTCGGCCACGAACCGCTTTATCGGCCGCTTTGCCTATGTGGGCGTTCCCATCGGCAAGACGCTTGATATCAATTATATTCATAATAATACCAAGCGAAACACGGAGGCTTTGGATGAACTGGCTTATCAACGCGGGCAGGGTGTGGGTAGTTGGGAAATGAACCTGGCAGCCTTTTTCCGTGAGCTTAACCCCTTGCAGTGGAGCAACCAGGGTGGAGACGACGCTTACGCCTACTTTTCTGCGACCAATCAATACAGCAGAGGGACGGCCTTTGAGGATGCCCTTGAGGTGCTGAAATATCGTTATGAGGACGATTATACTTCTCTGGCTGCGCTGGATTCACCTGATTGGATTCCGGGGCAGTCCGCCTATGATCAGTTGAGCCGCCTCATTTACAAGGGAGAGGATTTGCGGCTGCGCAGGAACGATGTGCTCGACCGCTTCAGATACGATTTGAGTGATACCTATTCAGATGCCCCTCTACAGCTGACGGCTTTCATGAACGAGCAGAGCGCCTCGGATTGGGAAACCTGGGATAACGAAGATAACCAGCATCTGGAGGATGCCTGGGTGGGTAGCGATAACCCCAGGCGCTTTTTCGATGTTCAGGAGCTGGTGGACGACTCCAAATTCAGCAGCCCCAGGGGCCTGGATATGATCGCCCGTCTGCAAGGTACTTACCAGAAAAGGAATTTTACGGACGAGGAGCGCTATTTGACCAATGATGTCGCGTTCTACAAATTGATCGGCCAGTTGGGCGCCGATTCTCTCTATACGGCGGATAACCGGATTCCGCTCAATTACATGACGTTGGCCTCCACGAAGTACACGAATTTCGTTCCCTGGACGGCTACGTCACTTACGGCCTCCAACTTTTTTAACGCAACGGTCGACCGGCTGATGAACGTGTATTATGGCAAAAAGCTGCAGGATATTCAGATTTATCCTACGAATCAGTACACAGCCGATGTCCATCAGCTTTTCCAGCTGACCGCCAATATTTATGACGCGATGACGAACCAGGCACCCCGGAATCTTCAGGGACCTTCTCTGCCTGCGGTTTTCCGGCCGGTCTACCGCACGCAGGGCAGCAGAGTTTTTCTCGATAGCTATGAACTCGTCGAAGATGAGCGGGATGATTGGTTCCGGAATGGAATGTTTGTTCGGATAGTCCCCAATGTTTCGGGCGCAACCGCCGTCCGTCCTGATGTGACGGTCTCGACTTTTGCCCAGAACGCTGATACGGAAGGGAAAATTCGCCTGAACGTGATCGGGATGCCCTGGGTCATCGGAGCCCGGAAGGGATATCCCAACTTCAATGAGCAGGAACTCCTGACGGATATTCAGCTGACCCGCAAGATCGGTCTCACGCGCCAGAACCTGGCGAGCATCTTTGCCATTCAGGATATGTGGGTTCAGTATATCCTGAGCGTTTCCAACCGGCTTTCTTTTGAATCCTGGAATTCTTACTCTGATACCCAATACAGATTCCAGCGTCCCTTGCAGGTCATGATTACCAATCGTGTGACCAGCGCTCTCTGGCGTAACGGGCAGGTGGTCCCGGTCGCGACGGCCACAAACAACTTTGGCGTTCCTACCCGCTACAGCAATTATGTTTCACGGGTGCTGGCGACCAATATCATGGCCAATGACCTGAGAACCTGGGAAGAGGGGACTTTCAACGTGATGACTTCGAGCAACCTGACTTTCGTTCCGTCTTCCATTGTGGAGACGCACCAGAGCGGCGGAGCCTATTACCAGACCAATTCGCAGGGAACAGTGACGCTGAAGCCGAAGAATCCCTCGCTTTTCTATCAGAATGCGAACTTCCTTTCGGGAGCTCCGCTTTATATTACCTTTACCAATCAGATCACCTATATCGCTATCGATCACGAGAATGACTGGGTGGTGGATTACGTCAGTATTGAAAAGACGAATGTCTTTAATCTGACGGAATTGGTCCAGGGAACCAGCGGCACGGCTGCAGTCGGCGGACAAGATTCAAATCTCTCCCGGCTTTTGTGGGATCCGAATTTCGGCATTCAGAGGCAGCTGGATATCTGCCTGGGCAACCAGGAAGATGAAGATACCTGGATGGAATTTGCCAGCGAGATTCAGGAAAAGAGTTATCAGATTCAAGGGTTCCGCCAATTTTGCGGTCTGACCAACAGTCTGACTACCAGCGGGATGAGCGATATGCAGGGGATGTACCGCCAGACGCCCTATAACCCCACGGCTCACAAGCTGGTCATAGAGTCGCTGCAGGTGAATGATCCCCTGGTCCACTATCATATTGGGGACTACGTCAACTATACGAATATCTTTACTCCTTTACGCGCGGCTCAGAAAAAAGAGGAAGAAGACCCGAGCAATATCGGCAAGGTGAATAATTTTTACGTTCCCTGGGGTGGAAATCCCGAAAAAGATATTACCGGCTATCG
This sequence comes from Verrucomicrobia bacterium UBA1412, assembly GCA_002305615.1. GTDB lineage: Bacteria > Verrucomicrobiota > Verrucomicrobiia > Limisphaerales > UBA1412 > UBA1412. Next base: position 19,384 of record DBPU01000057.1, read on the forward strand.
TGAGTCGGTGAACGTGGTCGGGATTAAGGATCCTAACGTGACCGGTTCAGACCGTTGGGATTTCCCGACGAACTGGTACGGCAGGCCTTTCGCCTATCCGACGATAGGCTGGCTGGGCAAGATTCATCGCGGGACTCCCTGGCAGACGGTTTACCTGAAGAGCGACGCGGTGAGCTCGGAGATATGGAAGAGATGGAGCGGACGCGATGGATCTCATCCGACCAATGACTGGCGACTGATGGATGTCTTCACGGCTGCAATCAATAAGAACGCGGCCCGGGGCCTGCTTTCGGTCAACCAGACCAATTCAGCCGCCTGGGCGGCCGTTATGGGAGGAGCCTCGGCTCTGAGCGATACCAATACGATGATTTTAATTGAGCCGCAAACCGATTCCTTCCGGCAAATTGTGCAGGGAATCAACACAAATCGGGCGGGTTTGCCCAAGCGTGCTTTCTCTTATCAGGGTGAGGTTCTTTCCTCGCCGGTTCTGAGCGTGAAGTCACCCTATTTGCCGCAAACGATTTCACCGGGTGTGAATGATGCCGTCATGGAGTGGATTCCGATGCAGATCATGTCGCTCTTGAGGGAGGACAAACCGGCTTATTTGGTGTATGCTTATGGGCAGGCTCTTGCGCCTGCGCCCGGCGCGGTGGTTTTGGCTCCGGGACAGTATCGTGGGATGGTGACGAATTACGTGGTGACTTCAGAGTACGCAACCAAGACGGTATTCAGGGTAGAAGGCGATGAGCTTAATCCCAAGGTGGTTACTGACAGTTTTGATGTGTTGCCGATGGAGTAGAGAGGTTTAGAGTAGAAAGGGTTAAAATATGCGTCGCAAGAAGATTTGGATATGGAGTGGTTTATTGGTTCTGGGGGGAATTCTGGGACTGCATGGTCTTTTTACTCATCCGACAGAGAGATTGGCTCAGCGCTATGGTTTAGCAGATTATGATCGGCATCTGAGCCATGCTTCAGAGCAGACCGTGCTGACCCAAAAGAGTCTCCTGGTCAGCAATAAGAATTTGCTTCCGCAGGGGTGGGTATTAGCCGCCTCGCAGGAAAAGTTTTCCCCGCAGGAGCCCTCCCGTGAAAACGGCTGGGTGGCGGCCAATACTCAGCAAAGTATTGATGAGTTGGCCCGCAGTTCCAGCGCGATTTTATTGAGAAACGCCCGGATTGATACCCGCAGTTCAGCCGAGCTGCCGATTCCTTCCCAGCTTATGGCCGGAGCGGATCCGGGTTGCTACCTGGTGCAGAGCAGGGGAGAAATTGATGAGAATTTCTACCGCCAGCTTGAGGAGATGGGCGTAGAGGTGATTTCCTATATTCCCAATAATGCCGTTTTGGCCGTTATGACGCCGGAACAGGCGGCTCAAGGGTCGGATACTTTCCAGTCTGTGCTTCCCTATCATCCTTATTACAAGCTGGAGCCCGAGCT
>DBPU01000057.1:20857-35180 GCA_002305615.1 Verrucomicrobia bacterium UBA1412
CTCACGGTGCTGAGCCGGCAGGAGAGCCAGTTCGGCGAAGTGGTGATGGTGCAACCGGCTCAGAGCCAGATTGCCACACTTGCGCAGCTGCCTTCGGTACACCTCATGGGAATGTCGCAGCCCGTTTCACTGGCCAATGATTTAACGATGATCCGCCTGGGTGTCGCCACCAATGAGGCCAATATTGACAGCTATCTGGAGCTATCCGGTAACGGGGTATTGCTGAACGTCAATGACAGCATGGTGGATGCCAGCCATCCGGCTTTGAGCGGACGTGTGCTTTTCGCAACTGACGACCAGGGCAATCGGGTTCTTCCCTCCAATACCAACGAAATGGCCCACGGAACCCATGTGATGGGGACTATTCTGGGCAATGGCGCCGAATCCGAGAGTGTAGTCGGAGGTGCCAGCGGTTCCTATGAAGGATTTGACCTTTCCTTTAAAGGCGCGGCCACCAATGCGGAAGCGCTTTACTTGCCGATTAATTCCGGGGAGCTCTCTTCGAGCACCCTCAATATGGATATGATCCGCTGGGCGGCCCAGACCAACTATCTGGAGCGCAAGCGGACGAATGCCTTAATATCCAACAACAGCTGGAATTTTTCTTCTTCCCGTACTTATGACCTAGCCACAGCGCTTTTTGACGGTGCCGTGCGCGATGCGTTGCCGGACGTGACCGGATCGCAGCCGATGATTTTCGTCTTCGGTGCCGGAAATGCCGGTTCCGGCAATCAGGAAGGCAGCGGCGGAGTATCCGGTTCTATTTTGGCACCCGCAACGGGTAAAAACGTGATCACAGTGGGCGCTCTGGAGAGTCCCCGCTATGTGAGCATCACCCGCACTAATGAAGTTTATGAGACTGTGGATCGGGGCGATGGAGTCATGGAGACCATTACGAACCTGGTCGTCACGACGAACGCGACTCTTTACAACCAGACGGATAATGAGCAGCAGGTCGCCAACTACTCCTCCAGAGGCAATGTTGGTATCGGGGAGGAAGGTTCCAACGGACGCAGGAAGCCTGATGTGGTGGCTCCGGGCTCATTCGTCATATCGACTCGCGGTCCCAGTGAAGTTGAGGAAATCCCTGAAACCTATTTCAGACGCCAGCTTTTGAGCGGGCAGTTCCTGATAAGCGGCGATACAAACAATTACGCATTTTTCGGCGAAACCAATCTGGTCGGCCTGACTATTGAGATACTGACCAATCGCAGCAGTGTTCTCCCGCTCCCGGATCTGGGTATCTATCTGAGGAAAGGGACGCGCCCCGGATCGGACTATTACGTCGGAGACAATTTTTACGAGACGAACTTCCTGATGAACGCGGAAGTGGAGATAGATCCGGAAGACCCCGAAGGCGACCAGTCTGGTAATCCCTCCTGGAGCAGCGGTTATGGCGATTGGTATTACTCCATTGGCGGTCCTGAGGAAGGCAATGCCAGTTTCGATATTCTTCTGACTTTCGAGCTTCTCTACTCGGAAGAGCAGATTAAAGACATGGAAGATTTAGCCGCGGCCAACGAGCTTCTGGGTGAATACTATCGCTATGACAGCGGTACCAGTATGGCGGCAGCAGCGGTCACTGGTGTCCTGGCTCTGACTCAGGAGTTTTTCGAAACCTATTCACCGGCTGGTGTCACGTCGCCTTCTCCGGCGCTTCTGAAAGCTTTACTCATCAACGGCTCCAATCCTTCGGGCACTCAATATAGCCGCAGAGAGCCTTACGGAGTCAATTATCAGGGTTGGGGTATTCCCAACATGACCAATTTGATACCGGCTGCATTGACTAATGACATGGACGACGGCACTTGGCCGCTCTGGTTCGAGGAACAGAGCATGAGTAATGCTCTTTCCACAGGAGAGGCTTGGGAGAAGACGATTCAGGTGCCTGCGGGTATGGAAGAGGGAAATATGAAGGTTACGCTGGTCTGGACCGATCCGGCCGGCAATCCCTCTGCGGCCATTAAGCTCGTCAATGACCTGGACCTGGTTGTTTCCAATGCGACTAAAAAGCTGATTTATGTGGGGAACGATTTCCCGATCAATGGCGATTTTAACGAATCCTATGTTCTGGATGAAGAAGGTGGCGAAGAGGAGGAGAGCCAGGAGGATGTCGTAAGGGCTATTGAAACCGCCCGGGATTTCGTCAATAACGTGGAAAGCGTCATAATTAAGGGACCGCTGGATACGAATTATGTTCTCTCCGTGCAGGCCCGCCGTGTCAATGTTAATGCGGTGAGTGCGCATCCGGATGGAATCGTCCAGGATTTCGCGGTGGTTGTCTCTTTCCAGAATCATCTCACGGAGTTCAGCTCGACCAATCGCTTTGAAGTGGAAGATACCGACGAAGGTTCCGGCCTCCAGGGTACCAATCTCTGGATTCCCGTCGTTGAAACGGTGACCAACAGCGTGCCGCTTCTCAAACAACGGGTGGGAGCTCACTCGCCCCTCTTGGGAGTGGATGATATCCTGACCAACGGGGTTGCACCTCAATGGCATTTCTATGTTTTCACGAATGTCTGGTGGCAGGGCGGTACCAACCAGGTTGACCCTCCGGAAGGTGAGGAAGCCGAGGATAACCGTACCCGAGTGGGCGGCCCTTATGTGGCGTTTGCTACGTTCCTTCCGCCCAACCTGTCCTCTGAAGCCAGGCTCAATAACGCGGATATTGATTTATACGTCTCGACCAATTCGGCTATTACCAATCTGGATGTGCTGGTAATTGATGAAGCGGTTCAGCAGGGCTGGGCGAGCCGTAAACAGGGTGGAAGCGAGCTCTTCTACATCACGAACTCTGTTGAAAACCAGGTTTTCTACGTCGGCATCAAGAGCGAAGACCAGAAGGCCTCGGAGTATAATTTTGTGGGTATCTCCAGCGATCAGCCCTTCGATGAAAACGATAACGGCAATCGCGTCGTTCGGTTCAACCCGGGTGCGGTCTGGGTGCCGGATGGCTCACCCGATGAACCCGGCGGCGTTTACCTCTTTGCGGTCGTGACCGATCCGATCACTGTTGATAATCTGGTCATCACCAACCTCTACCAGGTGCAGAATTCGGGAGATCTTTACATTTCGCTGACCCATGCCAGTTCCTCTCTTTCCGGAGGGACAGTCGCTCTGCATAATCACTCGTTCCTGACCGATATCAATGATCCGGCTCTTTCCAACGAGGTCCAGGTTGTCTATGACGACTCTGAACAGCTGAGCACCTATCGTCAGAAAACCGACGGCCCCGGAAGCTTGCGAAACTTTATGGGTGAGGACGGGACCGGGTTGTGGCTCTTGTCGCTGACGGATAATGCGCTTAATCACACGAACCGGGTTTCTTCGAGCCTCTACATTACGCCTTACTATGCGAACGCCTGGTTCACGGTCAACCCCTATTCTTTTTTGTACCGCTCCTTCTATGTGGAGGATGACGTCATCGGAGTCAATATCACCATCTCGGAGATTGATCCGGAGTATCCTCTTGAGCTCTATGTCCGCGGATGCAACTGCGGAGGTGCCGAGGGTCAGTGTACGCAGCAGAGCTGTTACCCGACCCGCACGGTTTATGATTATCGGGAGTCGATTACGCCTCCGGGCCGCACCGTGACCATTACCCGTCAGGATATTCCTCCTTTGGAGACCGGTCGCTATTGGTTGGGTGTCTATAACCCGAACGCGGTGGATGTGGATTTCAAACTGGATATTGAGTTTATCTACGGCTTCTCGGTGGGTGACGATCAGGGTGTGCTCTCGCCCAATACCCCGCTGGAATTGCAGGATGATGCGTATACGTTCTTGAAGGAAGATTTCATCACGTTCGTGAATCCTGAGGACGGCTCCACCAATGTCGTGCCCGTGGTTTATGATTCGGTGATTCATGTGGCTGATGACCGCGAGGTTAAAAACGTCAATGTGGGCGTCCGGATTGACCATCCGCGCATTTCAGATTTGGCCTTCTCGCTCGTGAGTCCGGTGGGGACCTCGGTTCTCCTGGCTGAGAATCGCGGCTGGGGTGCGACCAATGCCGCTCCGGATGAACTCGATATTATCCCCAATGAGGATAATAACTCCACGTACGGTTCGGGCTCGACCAATGACTACAACAAGATGTCGTATGCGTTTTTCAGCAGCGATACGAACTATACGCTTCTGCCCATCAAGTTTGAGGTGCCGCCTTATACGAATAATGGCAAGGGAGTGCTGATTCGGACTTCTACCTTTGAAGATGCGGAGCCCGGAGTTTATGATGAGAACCGCAACCTGATCGTGTCGGATGATTTCAGATGGCTGCTGAGCGGCTCGACAAATACCAACGTCGTCTGGGAAGGGGATTTCGATGAAGATTTGAATCCTATCCTGCCGGGTACACTGGTGACGAACCTGACGGTGGTGACCAAATTCAGAACCTGGGTGAAATCCAATGAAGTGGATTCGTTAACCGGGACCAATTACCTGATCGCCAATCGCACGGTTCTCCGGACCGAGATCACGAACCTGGCGCCGAGCTCCAATTATGTTTTGCGTCTTCCTTTCAAGAGATCGCGGCCTTTGGAGGGGATTCTCACCTGGTGGCGAGCCAATAATGACTATCTGGATTCAGAGTGGAACCTGCCTCTGGAAGTTGCAGAGGGTTTCAGCTGGCCTGAGTTTACCACCAACGGAATGGAGGGCAGCGCCTTTGCAATGACCAATGCCAACCTGATCGGCAAAGCTCCTCACGTACTGCAGACCGCAAGTACCAATTTCACTGTGGAAGGTTGGTTGAAGATTGATGAAAACCAGGTCCATTCTTATTCAGACCGATATGGCGGACCCAATATGCCGATCTTCGAATTCACCCAGGTGACGACGAATTACTGGACCAATATGGTTCAGGTCGGAGAGGATCAGGTTGAAGACATTTACGAATATTACACTCTTGAGCGCGGTATGTCCGTCTGGTTGAAGGGCAACAACTGGACCAACGGTTATCAGCGGCTCTTCCCTCATGGAACGCTGCAGGTTGAGTTGGGTCCCAACTCGGTCAATGGTTCGCCGGTGATGTCCTTCGTCAATCTGGTCACGCCCGGGGCCAATCCGAGCACAGAGGATTATCTCAATACGTTCACCAACTGGCTCCACTTGGCGATTACTTTCACGACGGATGAAGCAGGGGATACCATGAAGGTCTATTCCAATGGGAATTTGATGTTGGAAGAGGAATGGCCGCATGGTTACATCATCCCAAGCACCTGGTTTGATTACAATATGGGCTACGGTCATGAACTGGCCTATACCATCAACAGCTCAATACCCACCTATTACTCGGGAACCTATACCGGGTTTATGGATGAATTTTCATGGTATTCGCAGCCGTTGGACGAGGAGCAGATCAAGGATATTGTGGACGCCGGTTACCGCGGTAAAGGCGGTATGGCGCATACACCGATCTCGGTTCAATCCGCTGCGGAGGTGACCTTGAGAGAGGTGGGTGCAACGACGAATCTCTTCCGGGCACCGCTGCCGGATATTTTATCCAAGTGGCAGGTCGGTAAGGGCCGCTTCCAAACCCGGGCGCTGGAATCGGGTGAGACCGAGAATCCGGTCTATGAACTCATCATAGACGTGACCAAGGGTGCAGTGGCGTTCGACGATATTTCCGTGACGACTCGCGGCATCGCCTACGAGCCGGAGGTTTCTCTGGCTAACTTGCGCGGTGAAGATGCCAAGGGCGACTGGAGACTCCTGGTCTGGGACACCCGTGCAGGCGCTACCAATCCTACTCCGGCTCTCTTGAGCTGGACTCTGGACCTGGGCTACACGGGAACCAACGTCAATGTGATCGATCTGACTCGCGAGAATAATTACACCCATTCGGGCGTGCTCAGTGAGGATCAAACTACCTATTTCCGGGTTTACGTTCCTCAGGATGCCGTTGCGGCTACCAATATCCTCTCGGGTGCCACCAATATGCTTCTGGCGGGACGCTGGACCGGAACCCCCAGGTTCGACCGCAGCATAGACGATTACCTCTGGTTCTATAATACGCCGACCAATGAATCGCGTTATATTATCAATACCAATATCACTTCCGTAGCTCCGCTGATCCCCGGAGGCCGCTACTATCTGGCCTTGAGGAATCAATTGTGGACGACGAATAACTCGCGGTATCGTTTGCAGGTGGATTTCGGCGACGTGGGCGGAGATATTCCCGAAGGCGTCATCACCTTGACTAACCGGGTTCCCTATGAAGTCGACCCGGATGATGGCGGCGGCCGCAACAGCGTCGATTACTACCATTTTGCAGTCGAAACCAATGCGGTGGCTGCGTCGTTCCTGGTCTACGACGCCACGACGAACCTGACGATGGTCCTGAGCCGCGGTTTGCCGCTGCCGACCGACCGCAATTTCGACTATAGGGAGCAGACTCGGACCTACGGTTATGCGCAGATCATGGTCTACACCAATTCAATCCCTGTGGAGCTGGCTCCCGGCGATTGGTATATCGGTGTTTATAACGGCGCCTACAGTGCGACCGATCCCTTCGATCCGGTCTCTTACAAGATAGTCGCCACGCAATATACGAATGAGATTCCGACACCTTCTTCGCTCTTCAGCGGACGCCCGGTGAGTGGTCAGATTCCTCCCGGTGAGACTCACTACTATCAATATCGGGTCTCGACCAATGGCGTTTCGCTCTGGACGGAGCTCGATCAGATTGTGGGAGAAGGAAGCCTGAACCTTTACAATAAGTATGGGCTGCCTTTGCCCGATTCGGGTAACCGCTTCTACGAGTTTACGGCCGATTCCGAGCTGGGTTTGGATTGGTGGCTCACTTTGGATACGGACCCCTATCCGCTCATCCCCGGTACCTGGTACTATGCGATCGAGAATACCAATAGTGTTGCGATGGATTATCGGTTGCGCGTGACCGAGCTCTCTGCGGATCCTGCCTCCATTATCTGGCTCGAAAACGGAGTGGCCCAGACGAATATCGTGGGATTGATTCCGGATGGGACCAACCATGTCTACTACGGCTTTGACGTGACGACCAATGCGGTCGGTTCTCTCTTTGAGGTGCTTGACCGTCAGAATGGGGATGTCTCGCTCTACAGCATGGCGGGCTCGCTGCCCAATCCTCGCCAGTATCTTTACTGGTACCTGGCTTCCGAGGGCGTGACCAATGCGTTCACGCGCCTCAATGCCTGGAGCGGAGCGCTGACTCCGGGATACTGGTTCTTTACGGCGGTCAATTCTGAAACCGTCGATGATCCGGCGAGTGCTACCAATGTTACGTATCAGATTCGGGCTTCCGAGATTCCAACTCCGGGAGAGGATTCTATAGTCAACCTGGTTAATGAGTATCCAGTGCGGGTGAACAATGCCCCGCTCTACTCTGAGAGCTACTTCCACTACGGGACTAGCCCCAGGCCGATGGAGCTGACCTTTACGGTTACCAATGTTACCGATATGGTCTCGGTTTATCTCCTGGATAAATCGCCGACCAATGGGCCGAGCCTCGCGCTTTACTCCCAGAATTGGGTAGGACCCTTCGGTGCACAGATTACACTGGATTTGACGAACTCCTTTATCCCGCTGGTGGAAGGCGATTGGTATGTCGTCGTTGAGAATACCTCGCTGGGCACGGTTGGTTACGATATCTGGGCAGAGGAAACGGGATTGCCCGAACCCGAGCAGCCGATCAATACCGGCTTCGAATATGATCCCGAGACCGGCCTGGCTACGCTGGTTTGGGAGAGTGAAGTCGGTGCCGTCTACGGCGTCATGGGAACGGAAAACGTCTTTGCTACCCCGGTTCTGTGGGAAGAAATCGACAGAGTCACCGCGGTCGAAACCGTGACTCGTTACCCGCTCACCCGTGAGCTGATGGAGCAATATGTCTTTTTCTCGGTGACGCTGATTTCCAGACCGCCTACCGATCCGGATTATGAACCGGAGAATATCTCCACCTATTTCCGTTATGATAGCGGAGCTTCCATGCTGGAGCTGGGTTGGAATGCCAGAATCAACGGTGTCTATGATCTGGAGGTCAAAGAGAACCTTACCGATACCAATTGGACGCGGCTTACCTCTCTGACGAATACTTCCAGCGCTATGCTGACTCAAACTGTGGCCGTTCCCGACCAGTATGCGGTTGCACGGGTCACGCCTCGCGGTGGAGTGACGCCTCTGACGATTCATACCTCCTCGGGTTATGACTCCGGAAGCGGGGAGTATCTGCTCTCCTGGGATGCTCAGGCCGGTTTGGCTTACTCTGTCAGAGGCTGGACGAATCTGGGTGATCGCGTTTCGCTCTCGATTACCAACGTCGTGCCTGAGACAACCGAAGCCGGTTACAGGCTCAATCCTGCACAAGCGCCCGGATGCCAATGGTTCAGCGTGGATTACGCAGAGGCCCTTGAAGAAGAAATCGTGATGGCGGTTGGGATCGATGGCGATGAAGTTGTCCTTTCTTGGAATGCGGTGATCGGAAACCAGTATCGCATTGAAGGCTCGAAGAACTTCAGTGGTACGGACTGGGAAATGCTTGCGACAGTACAGGCCGATTCCGAGCGTGAGGAGTATCGGGTGTTGATGACTTCCGGTTATCTGCTCTTCAGAATTGTCGCTTTGGGTGGCGGCGGCTATGTGCCTCCGGATAATGAACCCTTTATTTCATCCATCAGTCTTGACCCGGCTAACCCGGGCAATATCCTCATCACGGTCCAGGCTCTGGCGGGCGATCGTTTCACGGTGGAATACACAGACGATTTGTCAGAGGATATCTGGTCATTAAGCACAGGAGAATATCTTGTGGATGAGAATGGTCCTTACTCTATCAGCCTCTCTAGCGACGGACAAAAAGCCAAATTCTTCCGTCTGAAGAGAACCCGTTAGGAAGAGAGAGCGAAAAATGAGTCAACAACAGGGTCGTACGCTGATTTTTGCGCTCAATCCCTCTGTGGATGTGGAGTGGGAAGTCCCGGATGTTGTCTGGGAGGAAAAGAATAATATTCTCTCGGAGCGGCGCTGGGCCGGAGGTAAAGGGGTCAATGTTGCCCGGTGGTTTCGACTGCTTGGCGGAGATGGCTTGCTGGTGCTTCCTCTTGGTGGGATGAACGGCCGGGAGATGGAGTCTTTCTTGAAGGAAGAGGGACTGGCTTATCACGCCGTTCCGATTGTTCAGAGCACTCGCGCCAATATCATCGTGACGACCCATGAGAGACGGCAAATCCGCCTGAACCCGTTGGGGCCGGAGCTGACCCGGGAAGAGTGGGATCAGCTTTTTGATTTTCTCAAAGAAAAGCCGGTGGATACGGTGGTTTTCTCCGGCGCACTGCCTCGGAATGCACCCGTAGATACTTATCGGAAGCTCCTGGAGCTCTGCCGGCAATTAGGCCCGGTCAAAACGATTCTGGATTGTGACAAAAAAGCATTCGAACAGGGGGTGTTAGGAAAACCTTTCCTGGTCAAACCCAATACGACGGAGCTGGAGCAATGGGTCGGACGCAAGCTTTCGGGGCAATCGCAGATACTTGAGGCAGCGTGCGAGCTTTGCCTCACGGCCGAAACGAACGTTTTAGTTTCCATGGGGGCGGAAGGCGCACTTCTGGCGTGGCGTGAAACTGAGGGGAAATCTCCCCGAATCTTCAGAGCCTATCCCTACGAAGTCACCGTTTTGAATACGGTCGGTGCCGGTGATAGTCTCCTGGCAGCTGCGGCTTTGACGCTGCCAAACGGCATGGAGCCGATTGAGAGCTTGAGACTTTCTATTGCCGCCAGCACTCTGGCCGTCTCCAAGCCGGCCGGGATATTGCCCCGCAAAGAGGAAATTTATGAGCTTTCGCATAAAATACAGGTCAGCGAAATTTAAACTGCCGGCCCTATGGGTTGGGGTATTTCTCTTTCTCTGGTGCGGGGCTTCTCTCCGGTCTCAGACAAACTTCATCGTGGGTGTTTACAACGTGGAGAAGTATGAATTTGAGAAAAATGAGGAGTTCGCGAATAAATCCCGGAAGACGGTTCAATCCATCCGCCAGATGAATGCAGACGTTTTGGGACTGGTGGAGATGGGGAGTCTGGCCAGTACGACCTATCTTCTTGATGAGCTCAAGCGCGCCGGGATGGATTACTCTCACTACGAATGGATGCGCTCTAACGACGGGCAAATTAATCTGGTTATTTTCTCCCGTTATCCTCTGAAAAAGATTGTCCATCATACCCAGGATAAGTATGTGCTGGATGAACGCTCTTATTCATTAAGAAGGGGGATTCTCGAAGCCACGGTAGAGGTCACCGATAGTTATTCTTTTACGGTACTACTCACGCATCTGAAATCTCAGTTGGAATCGACGAAGCTGGACCAGCAGGAGGTTCGCCTGGAAGAGGCCAAGCTCCTCAGAGGCAAGGTGGAAAAGATACTTGAAGAGGACCCTGAAGCCGATTTCGTGGTCATTGGGGACTTGAACGATCACTATTCTTCTTTGCCGATTCGCACCATTCTGGGCACTTCTGCCGGGAAAAGGAGGCTGCTGGATGCCAGACCGCTGGAACAGATAGGGGATAGCCTGCCCGAGGAGCGGACTCGAGGCAAATTCCGCTCAGTGGCATGGACCTATTTTTACAGCAAGGAAGATACCTATTCGCGTCTGGACTACATTCTCTACAGCCCGGGGTTGAGAACTCAGTTCCAGCCGGAGGAGACGAGAGTGGAAGTGGTTCCCAATTGGGGAGTGGCTTCGGATCATCGGCCTATTCGGGCTGGATTTACACTTCCGGTTGCGAAAAAAGTACAGAAATCCAGAACCTCCGGAAAATCGTCTTTGAAACCGGCCTTGAAGTAGGCTGAGACGTTTGCCAAAAAGTGCTGCGATTGCCCATGAAAGTATTTGAAAAAGGTTGCGCTTTTCTTAAGCCTTATTTAGGATAGAAAGTCATGAGAGCAAGGGTAGGGCTGATCGCTTTGTGCTGCACGATAATGCTTTGCTTCCTCACGGGTTGTAACTACAACAGCGGAACGGTGGAAGATGAGCGCAAGGATCCTTATTATCTGAAAGGGAAGGACCAGCTGAGTCGCAAAGACTATAGCGGAGCGGAAGATTCCTTTTTGAAGGCGTTGGAGAGTAATCCTCGCAATAGTGCCGCGCATCTGGAGCTGGGTATTATCTATGAAGAAGGACGCCAGGATTATGTTGGGGCGATCTACTATTATCAGAAATACCTGAGACTGATGGGCCCCAAGGGAGATGACCCCGTAATTCGCGGAAGAATCACCTCTTGCAAGAGGTCCTTTGTGCTGCAATCAGGGATTACTCCAGATAGCTCCACTTTGGAGCGTCAGCTCGAACAGGTTGTGGCGAATAATCAGAACTTGCAAATATCGCTCAAGAATTTAAATGCCTCTCATGAAGCGCTGAAAGTGGAAAATGCGGAGCTCAGGAGCCGTCTGGTCCAGCAGGATGCCGAATTGGCCCGGGCTCAGTCTCTCCTTGCCGGAGCGGCTACGTTGCAACGGGTTCCGACTCAGGTGAATACCCCGAATCTCCTGCAGTCGAATCAGACTCAACCCTTTGCCCGCGAAACAGCCCCTCAGAGGGTCGGCGTTTATGCGATTCAGGCCGGCGATAACTTTGAGAGAGTTGCCCGGAAGATGAACACGAAGACCAAGGTGATTTCAGACCTGAACCCGGGAGTGGATCCGAGGAAGCTTCAGATCGGTCAGGAAATAAAAGTTCCCGTTCAATAATTACTTTATAAGCAGTATGTTAGCAATTCGAATCATACCCTGCCTGGATGTCCACGGCGGATCGGTCACAAGAGGCATTCAGTTTGGAAAAGCCGAAAGCGGCGAGTTGAAAAGCGTCGGCGATCCCGTCGAGCTTGCCATGCGCTACAATGAGCAGGGGGCTGATGAGATGGTTTTTTATGATATCACTGCCAGCGCCCACGAACGCGGCACCATGGTGGACGTGATTGAGCGGGTGGCCGAACGCTGTTTCATGCCGCTGACCGTTGGGGGCGGTATCCGCAGCGTGGAGGATATGCACAGACTTCTCAATGCTGGTGCGGATAAAGTCAGCATCAATTCTTCCGCCGTGGCGGATCCGGATTTGATCCGGCGGGGTGCAGAAAAGTTTGGTTCTCAGTGTATTGTGGTTTCGATTGATGCTCAACGGGTGGCTCCGGGTAAGTGGGAAGTATTTACCCATGGAGGCCGTAAAAATACCGGCATGGATGCCGTCCAATGGGCTCAAAGAGCGGTCTCTCTCGGGGCCGGAGAGATTGTCTTGAACAGTATTGACGGTGATGGCACCAAGGCGGGCTATGATGTCGAGGCGACCCGGACCATATCCGACATTGTCTCGGTTCCCGTTGTGGCCAGCGGCGGAGCGGGTAACCTGGATCACATGGTGGAAGTGGTCCAGAAAGGTCATGCCAGCGCTGTTCTGGCAGCGAGCATTTTCCATTACGGAACCTATACCGTGGCGCAGGTTAAAGAGTATCTCTCAGCCCGAGGGATACCGACGCGCAACTGCTAAGTTTTTTTTAATTCAAATATGAATCTTCTATCCTCTGGGAGGGTATTGCCGGTCTTACTATTGATCGGCTCGAATGTTTTAATGACCTTTGCCTGGTATGGTCATTTGAAATTCAAAACGGCTCCTCTTTGGGCCGTCATCGCGATCAGCTGGGGAATCGCATTTTTCGAGTATTGCCTGGCTGTGCCTGCCAACCGGTTTGGGAGCGGTACCTTTACGGTCACTGAGCTCAAAATCATTCAGGAAATTCTGACTCTGTCGATTTTTTCCGTATTCGCTATTACCTATCTGCATGAGAAAATCCAATGGAATCATCTGGTGGCTTTCCTCTGCATTTTGGCAGCTGCTGCCTTCACTTTTCTACCCAAAAGCCATTAAGAGGCACCCCAGCCGATAACAAGGGGAGTTCGAGGTGAACAGGGGGCAGTGTGCGTTTCCAAAACTTTATAGAACGATAGGTTTCCTTTAAATATCGTTTTATGTTTGTTCTCTGCCATGTCTGTGCTACAGTTTTGAGAGCGGATTTGAGTTTATGAAAAAGTTGATTTTGATGCTGGTGACGCTGAGCGTATCTTCGTTGTCTCTATGGGCACAGGTGGGTACCTGGATATGGTATCCGGGCGATTACGAAATCTGGCTGGGCAATGAAATGAATAACCGCCGCACCGAGCGCGGTTCCTTCTACCCGCCTTATATGTGGAGGATAGACAGCCACTTCCCGATTGTGGAGTTTCGCAAAGGATTCAACCTGGCCCAGGCTGATAAAATCAGTATTCAGGCCGAGGGTACTTATAATGTGGTTTTGGATGGCCAACGGCTTTTTGGCGCTCCGCAAACGCTTGATCTTCCTGCCGGAGATCATACCCTCATTATCCAGGTTTTTAACCAGAAAACGCCGCCCACGCTCCTGATCCAGGGGCAGACGATCGGCACTGATTCCACCTGGTTGGTATGCGGTCCGGATAAAAAGCGCCTTCCGGAAAAGGGGCATGATTTTGCCTATCTCCGCGCAGGTTGCTGGAATTTCAATACGCCTGCACAGAAACCTTCGGAGTTCAAGCTGAGCACGACGCCCATGGAGGGAACCCTGCGCCAGACCGAAAAAGGTGGAGAGCTCTTTGATTTCGGCAAGGAGACCTTTGGTTTTCTGCGGTTCCACGGCCTGAAAGGAGAGGGCAAAATCAAGATCACTTACGGAGAAAGCATGGAGGAGGCCTTGGACTGGGATCGCTCCGAGACGCTGGATCTTCTTTCGGTTAAGGGTAACCAGGTGACCGATGAAATTACTCATAGTGCTGCTACCGTGGGCGAAATTTATACTCACCCTCGGTCAAAGGCTTTCCGCTATGTTCATATTGCCTGCGAAGGTGAGGTTAAATATGACAAAGTGAGTATGCTCTACGAATATCTGCCCTTGAAATACCGCGGTTCTTTCCTTTGTAATGATGAAGAGCTGAATCGCATCTGGGATGTCGGCGCTTACACGCTGCATCTGACCAGCCGCGAAACCTTTATCGACGGCATCAAGCGGGACCGCTGGGCCTGGAGCGGCGATGCACTTCAGAGCTATCTGATGAATTATTACCTCTTTTTCGATCAGGAAGCGGTTAAGCGCACAGCTTGGCTCCTTCGCGGAAAAGACCCGGTCTATTGCCATATCAACACCATTCTGGATTATACCTTTTACTGGTTCATGGGCATTTATGACTACTATCTCTATACGGGTGACGCCGTGTTCCTGGAGCAGATTTACCCCAGGATGCAATCCATGATGGAGTTTGTCCTGTCTCGCACCAACGCCAACGGGATGGTGGAAG
>DBPU01000061.1 GCA_002305615.1 Verrucomicrobia bacterium UBA1412
TATGAAAAAATTGGCAATCATGATCTCGGTAATCGCAGCCGCTGGCTTCTGGATGGCGTTCAACACCCAGGCCCAGGAGGCGACTCCCGAAGCACAGAATACACCCCCTCCTTGCCCGATGGGTTTTGAGCGTCCGGCAAACTGCCCAATGCTCGATTCACAAACCACCGGTCCCAATATGCGGGGATTTCGCGGCGGCCCCGGCGGCCCAATGATGGGAGGCCAGGGACAAGGAATGTCTCAGGGTGCCTGCCCGATGATGGCTCCCGGATCCAACTTCACCCCCGGGCCCAAGAAAGCCCGCAAGGGTGCCAACGCAATGATGGCTGGCCCAAGACAAGGAATGTCCAAGGGTCCCAAGGCCCTCGGCTACAAGAAAGCTCAGCGTCAAGGCTGGAACAATGAAGTAGCCCCTCAGGGATGGGCTCCCAGAGGTCCCCGTTATGGTTATGGGAATGCTCCCGTATGTCCCAACATGTGCCCCAACGTATGTCCCAATTGCGGCTGCCCGATGATGGTCCCAGGACAAGGAATGTCTCAGGATCCTCAAGGCCCGGCCTTCAATCGAGGCATGAGGCAGGGTAGGGGTGCCGGAGCCGCTCAAGGCTGGGCCCCCAGAGGCCAGCGCTATGGCTGGGCTAACAACAGATTTTAACTCTATTCTTATGCTCTCATATAAATAGCTCAGTTAATAAAATACGAGAAGGCGGTCGAAAGACCGCCTTCAATGTTTTTATCCGTTAAAAGAATACGGGAACCGCAATTGTCAGAACGGGAAAGGATCACCCCCATCGACAACCGGCGGAGGCTGAGCCGTTGCAGGCGCGGGCGCGGGCTGATAGAGGCGCATACTTTCTTCAAAGACTTTTGCCTTCTTAATCACCTTGATTCCCTGGACGACGAGCGCTTTATGCGGAAGCACCGGGCAGACACGTTCGCAGGCGCCGCAGCCGATGCAGACCTCGGCATGGACATGCGGGATATAGAGATGCTTATCCACGTTGTAGGGGAGCATTTCAATGGCGGTTACCGGGCAATGCTCTCCGCAGGCTGAGCAATCGGTTTCATCAGTTTTGACGATGCAGAGGTCTTCGCGGAAAATCGCAGTGCCGATCTTCTCCACTTTTTTCTCTTCCACGCTCAGGGGGTGCAAGGCATCGACCGGGCAGACCAGCGTACAGGCCCTGCACTCGTGGACGCAGTAGCCTTTGGTGAAATCCATGAAGGGCTGCATGATTCCGTTCAGACCCCATTCGGTCAGGCTCGGTTTCAATATCTGCATAGGGCAGGTCGCCACGCAGATCTGACAGCCGGTGCATTTATTGAAAAAGTTTTTGATATCCACGCCGCCCGGCGGCACGGTGAGCCTTTTATCAGGACGCTCACCCCGGAGCCAATAAGGAGTGGCATCGGGCAAAATTTCGTACGGCACATCCGAATCGGTCGGCGCAGGCAGCGGCTGACCTTCTTTCAACTTTGCCGCGGTACATAAAAGCGCCGCAAAAGCGGGAACGCTCCTCACAAATTCACGCCGCTTCATTGAGCCGGGCAGCAACTGAACCGCTTCGGGGAGCGCTGCGGGCAGTGAGCTCAGAGCCGCTCCGGTGGAGCCGGCGCTTACGGCCCTCTTTTCGCGTGAGGCAAAAGGAGGATGGAAAACATACTGCACGCCGCCGCGCGGGCAGGTCCGGACACAGTCGAAGCAGAGCACGCAGCGGGAGAAATCCAGCCCGCGGTTTTTAGATTCAATGCACTGGGCTTTACATTCACGCTCACAGAGTCCGCAGCGCGTGCAGCTCTCCGGGATCAGTTCCAAGCGGAAGAGCGAATGCCGGGCCACCCAGCCCAGGAACCCGCCGACCGGGCAGAGCGTGTTGCAATAAATTCGGCCGCGCCAGATCGAGAGCGCAGAGACGCCTCCCAGAATGAGCAGAGACAAACCGAAAAGCGCCAGTGAAACCCGCACGTCGCCATTGACGGCCGTGACCGTGTAGACTCCGTGCCCAATCATGAAATTGCTGAGCTCGTTATTTGCCAGCGATAAACCGGGAAAGACGATGAGCCCGAAAATTTTCCCGAAAAGCGAATAGGGATCCAGAAACCCCAGAAGTGAAGTGAAGCCGAAAGCGATCAGGAGCGCCGCAAAAGCGACCGCAGCAATCCGGAGCTTATTCCAGGCACGCTCCCAGGTGAGCTTCAGAGCTCGGGCACAATACCGCCCCAGAGCGCTCTTCTTCAGAAAACGATTTCGGGCAGGGAACTTTGCGAACCAGCGCACGATATCCATCCCGATTCCCAGGGGACAAAAAAAGGAGCAATAGACACGGCCGAAAATGAACGTCGTCACCGTGAAGGTCAGAAAGGCAGCACCGGCCAGCACTCCGCCTCCGCCCAGAAAGTTCAGGAGCGAGGGGATGAACTGAGTCTGCGTCGGATGGAGCGCATACCAGCTCTCAGGCAGACGGTGGAAGATATCCAGAAACTGTGCGCTCAGCAGCAGAAAAACGAGCAACGAAAAACCGATTCGCACCCGGCGCATTCCTCGAGGAGTAAATCTCATCTTATACAATACAAGAGCGACCCTCCGGACCCGAGTGACCCGGAGTGGTCGCTTTTTTGAAGTTAATTTAAACGAATTGCACCCGCGGCTATGCCATTGCAACCCGCTTCATGTTGAGCTTGGTCAGGTCCATTGTGCCGACGCCGGCCTTCTCAGCCAGGGCCAGATAGGTGATTTCCTCGGTCGCATAGGGCTTACCCATTTTATGCTGGCGGGCGACCTGAGCGAAAATCTGAGTCGCTGCGGTATCGGCAGCCACCATATCGGTCGAAATAATCTGATACTTGGCGATCGGGGCGCGACTGGGATCCGAACCGCGAGGTCCGTTCTCGAGCATCACCCGGTAAGCATCCAGAATAGTCAGTTGCGTTTTCCAGAAAGTACCGAAATCGGCAATACATTGGGGCAGGTCATTGGAGTGCCAGAAACCGCGGTCCCAGATACATCCCATCGAATTCTTGAGTGCAGCGGTGATCTTGGTTCCGCTGTGATTTTTCAGGACCGGCATGTTGATAAAGACATCGGCACTCAACACCAGCTTGTGAACTTTCGCCTTTTTGAGCTTCACGCCCTTGGGAATCACCTGCTCTTCAAAGAGGGATTCAGTCTGGCCCGGAATCATCTTGCCGCCGTTCTTCTCCACGGCGTCCTGGATACCGCTCACTTTATAGCGGTTCTCCCAGTCATGGCCGCAGGTGTTGTCGAAGCAGAGAACTTCTTTGGCTCCCGCATCCAGACAATACTTGGTCACGATTCCCATCAGGTCCGGGTCCGTATTGGCACCGTAATCCGGGGTGCGATCCCAGCCGATATTAGGCTTGAGGACGACCGTCTGGCCCTTCTTGACGAAGCGGCCCATGCCGCCCATCTCGGCAATACCTTTCTCGAACATCTCGGCAGCTGTTCCCCCGTGTATAGCAACAAGATCAAGGGGCTTGCCCGAACTCTCGGCGCTCTTTTTCTCATCACTCTGAGCGAAGAGAGCACCATCCCAATGCACGGCGGCTGCGGCAGTGCCGAGCGCGGCGGCTTTGATAAAACTACGTCTTTTCATATGTTATTAATAAATCTAAATTCTACGGACACCCGGTGAGTAGTCTACACACAAAAAACCTTTTGTCGAGCCCGTTCACAGTCTAAGACGTTTTCCGGCGGACTTTATTCACCTGGAGTGACAAATTATTTCTTCTTCATTTTTCAGCCCTGCCCGGCGCCCTAAAAGCGCTTCTGGTAGGTATGGCAGTAAGGAGCCTTGCCCGTCTTCTGGTAATAATCCTGATGATACCCCTCGGCATTCCAGAACCGCTTGAAAGCGCTCACTTCCGTCACGACCTCATAGCCCTTGCCCCGGAGTACCTCCAGCAGCTTTTCGGCGGTCTTTTTCTGCTCGGGATCCAGATAAAAAATCCCGGAGCGATACTGAGGCCCCAGATCCGGCCCCTGACCGTCTTCCTGGGTCGGGTTGTGAATCTCGAGGAAATATTTACAGAGCGTTTCAAAATCGGTCTTTCGGGGATCGTAAAACACCTGAACCGCCTCGGCGTGACCGGTCTGGCCGGTGCATACCTGCTCATAACTCGGTGCAGCCACGTAGCCGCCCGTATAGCCGCTGACCGCAGAGAGCACCCCTTTCTGGCGCTTCATCATCTCTTCGACTCCCCAGAAGCAGCCGCCCGCGAAAACCGCCCGTTTGATCCGGCCCTGTTTCTGCGATTCGAAAACCAGTGAGACAGAGTTTACGCAGTGGCGCGTATTGCGCACAGTAAGCTTTTCACCGGTAAAAACATGTCCCAGATGTCCCTGGCAGCGGGCACAAAGGATTTCCGTACGCCGCCCGTCGGCATCAACCTGGCGCCGGACCGCGCCCGGTATCTCTTCATCAAAAGCGGGCCAGCCGCAGCCGGAGTGAAACTTATCGTCCGAAGTATAAAGAGGCGCCCCGCAATTCCGGCAGGCGTAGACCCCCAGCTCAAAGTGCTGGTCATATTTCCCCGAAAAAGCAGGCTCCGTCCCTTTCTGCTCGATTACCCGCCTTTCCTCGGCGGATAAAACACCATAGGGAGATTTTTCTTTGGGAGATTCTTCTTTTGTTGATCCATGCATCATAAGCACCCCTCCGAT
>DBPU01000065.1:0-635 GCA_002305615.1 Verrucomicrobia bacterium UBA1412
ACGGATCACCGGAGTGTCGGCTGCAAACACAACGGAGTGGATACGGAGTGGGAGCACGGCCGGATTATTTCGCAATATAACGGATATATGGAGGCGGATGCGCCCGGGTACTCGGCGATGGCCAATGCCTCATTCCATACGCACTACCCGCTGAAGGAGAAATATTCGCAGCCGAACCCCAAGCCGACGGTTCAGCAATGGAAGGAGCGCGGATATATCGCTCCGGATGGAAGTGTCAAGGCCGGGCTCTACCTGGGGCATTACGTGGGGGATTACGATGCGCCGGCATGGCTTTACCGGAGTGTGCCCAAGATGTTCGGCGACCCGACACGGGGAGCGGTGCCGATGGGCTGGGCGTTTAATCCCAACCTGGCCGATCGCGCACCGATGGCGCTGGTTTATGCTTACAAGAATGCGAGCACGAATGATTTCTTCATTACAGGCGACTCGGGAGCCGGGTATTTGAACCCGCGTTCACTAACTCAGCGCGGGGAGGTTCCTTTCCCTTCAGGGCTGGCGGCATGGGCGGAGCACTGCAGCAAATACATGGGGCGTTGGGATATGAGCATTGTCGGTTTTGTGCTGGACGGAGCGGGATATGCCTCGACGGAGAAGGAGTTTAAGGCCTATTCGCT
>DBPU01000065.1:674-3187 GCA_002305615.1 Verrucomicrobia bacterium UBA1412
GGCGGCGCGTGACATTGCCTGGGTTTCAGAACGATATGCGGATAAGCCGGGGTTTGCCTGGTGCCGGTCGATCTTGAAGACGCCCTCGTGGTATCTGGCGGTCTCGGAAGCTTTGAAGAAAAACCACCCCAATGCCGCCGTTACAGTGGTGGATCCCTATACCTTTTTCGGTCTCATCAGAGAGGCAAACAAGGCGAAGTGATTTTAAAGAAGGAAAAAACACCGGAAGAAAGCCGGAGTAAATCAGAAAAAAAGAGAATGGAGCCAGTGACCGGGCTTGAACCGGTGACCTGCGGTTTACGAAACCGCTGCTCTNNGCTCTACCGCTGAGCTACACTGGCATAAGCCAAAAAGCGGGTCGACTCTCTCACAAAGAGGCGGAGAGGTCAAGCCGTAAGAGAACAATGGCTCAAAATAGTGCTTGCGGGGTAGCTTCTGCAAATGCGCATTGGAAAAAAGAGGGGCCGCTGAAGGAGTTGAGCGGAGGCGTTTGCCGGTGTTGCATTGGGAGAGGCGAAAAAGTAGAATGAATTTGCTATGAAGAGTGCATACGAAAGAGCAATGGAGAGGTTTGGGCAGGAGAAGATCGCCAAGCTGAGTGAGGAACAGAAGCAAAGGCTGGCTGAGCTGGAAAAGCTCTACCAGGCCAAGATTGCGGAGAGGGAGCTCTTACTGAAAGCGCAAAAAGAGAAAGCGGCCCAGGAGAATGACCCGGAGGCTTATTATCAGATCGACGCTCAACTGGTATCGGAGCGGAAACGGCTGCAGGAAGAGCTCGAAGAAAAGAAAGAGGAGGTCCGCAAAGGGGCGGCGCAATAGGAAAGAGAGAAGCGAGGTGGTTTTAAAGAACATTATTTTCGACTGGTCCGGAACGCTCGTGAATGACTTGCCGCCGGTGATGGGGGCAACGAATTACATCCTGCGAAAGCTCGGGAAGGAAGAGATGACGCTTGATGAATTCCGGGCAGAGTTTTGTCTGCCCTTCACCCGGTTTTATGAGAGGGTGGCGCCGGGTGTGGACCCTAGGCAACTGGAGACGTGGTTCCATGAGGCGTATATCCCATTGCAGGATAAGGTTGAGGCGCTGGAACACGCGGAGGTTTTTTTGCAGTTCGTGAAGTCCAAGCGGATCAGGACGTTTCTTTTCAGCTCGATGCATCAGCAACATTACGAGTCGCTGCAGGGGCGTATCGCCTTCAATCAATATCTGGATCACCCTTATGTGGGGGTCTGGGATAAGAAGGCGAGGATCTCGGAGCTGATCAGTAAGCATGAACTGGCTCCGGGAGAGACGCTATTTATCGGGGATATGGTTCACGATATCGAGACAGCTCATCATGGGAAGCTGCGTTCCTGTGCGGTACTGACCGGATATACGCTGCTGGAGGATCTGAGGCGCTCGGAGCCGGACCTGATCGTGGAGGATTTGCGGGTATTGCAGGGGCTTCTGGAGGAGGCAAACTGGGACTGGGATGCAGTTCTGGAGAAGAGCAACGGCGTGAAATAGCTGAGGCGATTTGCTTGAGGAGAGAGGACAGCTCGTGCCTGAAAGTTTTTGGAAGGAATTGCAAAACTTTAGGAGAGAAAGACTCTTTTTGCTTTCATTTAATCGAGTGTTTGTGTTTAATAGTGCCTGTGAAAAGGAAGTATACTTTTAGGAATATCATCCTCTTATCCATGGCGATGGGCATGGTTGGGAGTGCCAGTGCAAAGGTCTCTCTTGAGGATTTGCGCTGTGAGTTTATGGTGGATCCTCTTGGCATTAACGCCGAGAGCCCTCGACTGAGCTGGAAGTTAAAATCGGACGCTCAGAATGAAATGCAGACGGCTTTTGAAGTGCTGGCGGCGACCGGCGAAGAGCTGCTGACCCCTGAAAAGGCCGATCTCTATTCAAGTGGCAAGATTGAAGGAGACTGGTCGCATCTATTCCCGTACGTGGGCAAGCGCCCGGAGGGGATGAAGCGCGTGTTCTGGAAGGTTCGCGTTTGGGATAAAGCCGGGGAAGTCTCGGAATGGAGTCCGACGGCGATGTGGACCTACGGTCCGGAGCAGGAAGCCGATTGGAAGAACTCGCAATGGGTGGGAATGAGCTTGAAGGATATGGGGCTGGATAAAGGGCCCTCCAAGGATGCTTTTTACAAGAATGCCCGTTGGATATGGACCGGAGAAGCGAAGAAGGACCAGCCCGGCAGCGTAGCCGCGGGTGACCGTTATTTCCGGAAGGTTTTCTCGCTGCCCTCAGACAAGGCGATTCAATCCATCAGCGCCCTGACGACGGCGGACGATTCATTCCGCTTTTATCTCAACGGAGAAGAAGCCGGTTCGGGCACCAGTTGGAAAGATATTTCATTCTTTGACCTGAAAAAATTCGCGAAGGCCGGTGAGAACACGATTTGCGTTTCGGCGGTAAACGGCTCGGAAGGATATGCCGGGTTGGCGTCTGTGGTGGAGGTCGTTTTTGAAGACGGCTCGACGCAGATGATCTCGACCGACGAGAGCTGGCAATCCTCCAA
>DBPU01000065.1:3203-3387 GCA_002305615.1 Verrucomicrobia bacterium UBA1412
CGTGCAGGGAGCCATCGGAGTATCCCCCTGGAATAAACCGGGTGAGAATACTGAAGTGTTGAATCTGCCGGCGTTGCTCCTGCGCAAGGATTTCACGCTCAATCCGGAGAAGCCGGTCAAGTCGGCTTATGCCCATATTTCGGGATTGGGACTTTTTGAACTGTATTTCACCGGCGCCAAGATC
>DBPU01000002.1 GCA_002305615.1 Verrucomicrobia bacterium UBA1412
ACCTGAATGGAAAGGGCGTTCTGGGGAGAGAACGCCGCTTCAGGAGTATTGATCAAATAGGTGATTGAGGCATGAGCACACAATACGGAGCCCATCCACAACAGAGCCGCACATAGGGCTCGCATAAACAACGGATTCTTCATAATCGCTTTTATCAATATATCTGGAGATCGGCGCGAGAGAGCAACAAACACCATCCCGAAGAAGAGTTGTTTTTTGCGGTTTCTTCTCCGGTTATTCATCCTCGGGCAAGGGCTTGTTGGCTGTCTCTGGCGCCCAGATGAGTGCTATTAAACCAATTACGTAGGAAGTTGCAATCAAAACAGCAGCCAAACGGAATCCGGCAAAGGCTGTTTTCCCGTCCAGCGCGACGGCCAGACTCCCCAGCATCAGGACTCCGGCAGCCGTAATAAAGCGGCCTACGTTATAGCAGAAACTGATGCCCGTGCTCCTCAGACGTGTCGGGAAGAGCTCGGGTAAATAGACGGCATAGCCGCCGAAAGGTGCCAGGGTCGAGAAGCCCAGGAACGGCCACAGATACCAGATTTGAGAAGCGCTTTTGAAAGTCAGGAAGACGAGCGTGACGGCAATCCACCCCATCAGCAGTGCCCCGAAGAAGGTGGCTTTGCGGCCGATACGGTCCGAAACCAGGAAGAAAACGTACATTCCGAAGAAGGCGCCCACCTGTTGCAGCATCAGAGCCTTGGAGCGGAGCCGCGTCTTGCTGTCCTCGTCCATCGCTCTGGGGATCATTGATTTAAATGCGGCGATTTCCGAATCCATCAGCGGTTCGGTGAAGATTTTATCCGGGGCCGTGCGCGGTTTGATTTCCAGGTTCAGGCGGAACTGCTCAAATTGATGCTGTTGCTTTTCATCCATCGCCTTAATCATCTCCAGCTGTTGGGCCGGAGCTGCCGAAACCAGCTGTTCATAGCGCACCTTATCCGCCTGGCTCATGGTCGGGATAATTGATTTAATGAGGTCCGAGCTCCAGAAGCCTGCACCCCAGAGACCCAGGACGCCGGCCGCTGCCAACGCGATGCCGACCAGGACGTTGCGCCTCCAGAGCGGATGCGTGAACATATCCTTAATGCTGCCGAACTGCTTGGATTTATCGTTCGGGTTGGCCAAAGCGGCCGCTCTGGCAGCCACCCATTTTTCGGGTTCACGCATTTTAAAGAACACAACGACGCCGATCAGCGCAGGGAAAGTCCCCACAAAATAGAGTCCCTGCCAGCCCCAGAGTGGGACGATGACTCCTAAC
Organism: Verrucomicrobia bacterium UBA1412; assembly: GCA_002305615.1. Classification (GTDB taxonomy): domain Bacteria; phylum Verrucomicrobiota; class Verrucomicrobiia; order Limisphaerales; family UBA1412; genus UBA1412. The sequence continues at coordinate 1,265 of DBPU01000002.1, forward strand.
AGCCAGGCTCCGACGAGGTTGCCCACCGCCGAAAGTGCCTGCATCATACCCAGGGCACCCGCACGGGCTTTCTCGGGCATGACTTCGGCCACCAGCGCGGCACCGACGGCAAACTCACCGCCGACGCCCAGACCGGTCAGGAAGCGGCCGATCGTGAAAAAGTGATAAGGGGTGAAAGTGATGCCCATTTCTCCCAGGGCGCGGCCCAGCGCCAGGCTGAACTCTGAAGTGGCCATGCCGCTCAGGCCGGTGAAGGCGGCATAAAGAACAATCGTGAGCGCCATCGTCTTGGCGCGGCCCCAGCGATCTCCCAGAACACCGAAAATGAGACCTCCCAAGGCCCAACCGATGATGAAGATCGTAGTTACCCAGGAGCCCGCGTTGTATCTTTCGGCTTCACCTGCCAGGGGCAAAAGCTCCTTGATCGCATCTGCTCTGGAAGCGGTAAAGAGCTGCTGATCCATGGTATCGAACATCCATCCGCAAGCCGCCAGAATAAAAACAAACCAGTGGTAACCTTTCAAATGCCGCCACCAGTTCCCCGAAGTATTATAAGAACCTGAACTCATGATCTATTTAATTGTATATAGCCAAAAGACGGTTCATTTTATCGACCTTTACCCCAAAGTCCAAGCCAATCTTTGATCTTTCTTGCCGAGGGGCTTTGTGTGAAGATACGCAAAGGCTGCGATGAACGCAATGAATGGAAAGAATAGGGAGAGCGCCGGCGAAAAGAAAATTCACGGTGCAAAAGTCCGCTGGGGAATCCTCGGGACCGGGAAAATAGCCGGGAAATTCGCTTCTGAATTGAAGCGGCTCGAGGCTTTTCAGAGCTCCATCGCTCACGCCGTGGCCTCCCGGGACCCCGAGCGTGCACGGAATTTCGCCCGTGAGCACGGAATCCCCCATGCCTGTGCCGGGTACGACGAGCTCCTGGCGCGGCAGGATGTGGACGTGGTCTATATCGGGCTGGTCAACAGTCAGCATTACCCGGCGTGCAAACAGGCGCTCCTGGCCGGCAAGCCGGTTCTTTGCGAAAAACCTTTTACCCTGCACCCGGAAGAGACCCGGGAGCTCATTGCTCTTTCCCGGGAGAGGGGACTCTTCCTCATGGAGGGACTCTGGAGCCGGTGTTTCCCGGTAATTGGGGAAGTGCGCGACATTGTCCGGGGCCGGGAGTATGGCGCCGTGACTCAGGCGGAGATGGATTTCGGTTTTGTCGGCAATTTAAACCCTCAGGGCCGCCTGATGGATCCCCACCTGGGCGGAGGCGCTCTCAACGATGTCGGCATCTATCCCTTGACCCTGTCTCAGTTTTTCCTGGGCAAAATCGTCGATTTTCAGGCAATGGCCTCTCTTTCCGCTACCGGAGTGGATACGCGGATTCTGATCAATGCCCGGCATGAATCCGGTGCCCTTTCCCGTCTGGCTGCTTCCATCGACACTATTACGCAGAAAGAGGCTTATCTCTTTGCAGAGCGGGCCACAATTCATATTCCCTGCCCATTCTGGAAAGCGCCGCTGGCTCTGTGCCGGATTCATGGCGGCAAGGAAGGTTCTCAGCCCACTTCCGAAATCCTCGAAAGGCGGATTGAGCACCCCTATGAGGGCAACGGGTTCGGCTTTGAAATAGATCATGTGGCCGGGTGCATCGCCTCCGGGCTCAAGGAGTCGCCTCTCATGCCGTTAGAGGAGACGCTCCAAACAGCGGTCCTGATGGAAAAAATTCGCCGGGAATGCGGGATAAGTTCGCCTGATTTTTAATATCCGATTCGGTTTTGTACTCAAGTGAAAGTTCAGAATTATTGAGATGGAAAGAGTTGCTTTTGAAATAGCGGGTCACCCGATCTACTGGTACGGGGTGATGTTCGTTTTGGGCATCCTGGCCGGTGTCTGGACCGGGTCGCTGCGTGCGCGGCTCACGACGGTTACACCCAAAGAATTCATGGATTCGATTCCCTGGATCGTGGTCGGCGCTTTGATCGGTGCCCGGGCGCTTTTCGTCATCACTTACTGGGATGAATATTTTGCCGGACAGCCCTTGTGGGAGCTTTTCGCCATTCAGCGCGGAGGGTTGGTTTACTTCGGGGGCCTGCTCTTCAGCATTGTGACGACTGCGTTTTATCTGGTGAAGAATAAAATACCGGTCTGGATTTTTCTCGATATTCTCGGACCCAGCCTGGCGGTCGGTCATGCCCTGGGGCGCTTGGGCTGCTTCATTAACGGCTGCTGCTACGGCTGCCCGACTGGCTCCGGCTATGGATTCTCTTACCCCGACTGGCATGAAACCCACGGAGTGCGCATCCACCCCGTGCAGCTTTATGAAATGGGGCTGAACCTGATTCTCTTCGGGCTCCTGGAATATTTCTTCCGCCGCCGCAAGTATGACGGACAGATCACGGCCTATTACCTGGTTGGCTATGGGGTGATCCGCTTCACGACCGAGTTTTTCCGCGGCGATGTTCCCCATATCTTTTTATCCCTGACTCAGGCCCAGTGTATCGCCGGGGTGATTTTTGCCGCCGGTGTGGGACTTTGGATTTATCGGCGCCGTACCCTGAAGGCCGCCAGCACCCCCTCCCAGAATGGAAAATAAAAGCGAACAATTTACGATCGATGTGAGCTTGCCCCTTGAGCGGATGGATGTCTTCCTGAAGACACGCTATCCGGACCAGTCGCGTGCGACTCTCCAGCGCCTCATTGCCGAGGGCCATATCCGGGTGAACGGGGAAGTCATCCGTCCCACTCGCCATCCCCGTGCAGGCGACCTCGTGACCCTTCACTGGCCTGAACCCAAACCGGCCGAGGCCCAGCCCGAGGATATGGGCCTGGATATTCTCTTTGAAGATGAGTCGCTCCTGGTCATTAATAAACTCCCCGGAGTCTGTGTGCATCCGGCCGCCGGCCATGACGAGCATACGATTGTCAATGCGCTGCTCCATCACTGTCGGGGGCAATTGAGCGGCATTGGCGGCGTGGCGCGTCCGGGGATTGTCCACAGACTCGATAAAGATACCAGCGGCGCCTTGATTGCCGCCAAGAACGACGCCACCCACCAGAGCCTGGCCCGGCAATTCAAGGATCGCACGACCTGCAAAATCTATTTGGCGCTTCTCTGCGGAACCGGGATCGCTCGCGAGGGAAAAATAGACGCTCCCATTGAACGCGACAGCGTCAACCGCAAGCGAATGACCGTCAGTAAAGATTCCCGCAGCGGCCGTGAGGCCCTTACCACCTACCGTGTTCTGGCCAAGGGTGAGCATGTCACGCTCGTAGAAGTCCGGATTCATACCGGCAGAACGCATCAGGTCCGGGTTCACTTCAAGCATGTGGGCTATCCGCTGGTCGGCGATTCTCTTTACGGCAAGCGGCAGAATGCGCAGCTCAAGGAGAAGACCCGCTATGCGCTCGGGCGCCAGATGCTCCACGCCTGGAAGCTCTCCTTCACCCATCCCGCCAGCGGCAAACCGATGAATTTCACCGCACCGCTTCCGGAAGATTTTGCTCAGGCCGCCCAAAAACTCACCGGCTGGAATCCTCCCGTGGAGTCCTGAGGAGCATCAGCTCTCAAATTTTTCTGAATACCCGTAAAGCTCATATTTTTCGGTAATTGTATTTTGTAATATATTGCATATAAGCAATTTATAAATATTAAAAAAATATCAGAGCGGGCTTGTAATCCTTTTTCGAAAGAGCTACTTTACGATCGAGTTTTGGTTACAGTGCGATTGGGTATAGCAGATGAAAAGTTGATTACTTCGTTGCAGTGTGTCCTGACTCCAGAATAGGAAGGAATATGAAAAAGAGATATACCGTGCAGGCAACGATCGTAACGACAATTGCGGTTGCTGCTTCGGCTCTTACGATTGCGCAGTCGCAGTTGGAAATTACTTCATTCAGCCGTAATGGAAAACTGAGCTGGAAGGATACGGGCGGAACGGGCACGAACCGCGCTGTACAGTGGTCCCCGGACGGGACAAATCATTGGTACTCCTGGAAAGACGCTGACGCGAACCTTACCGGGCTGGGCCCCGAAGGCACTGTGGATGTGCCGATGTTCTACAGGGTCGTTTCGCCGGACCCCGACTATCAAGCGACAGAACACTATACCTATTTCGAAAAACTGCCGCTGTTTGATCCGCTCACCCCGCTCGATACAAATGAAATGCGGATCACTTTCATGGGCTCAATGATTCCCCTGCCGGTGCGCCGGGCTCAAGCGGAGATGAGCGTTTTCGTCGAGGTAGGCTGGCAGGATGATCCCAGCGACACCTACTATCATGGCAAGCCGGTGGATCAATTCATCTTCGATATGGGCGCCGGGGTCTCAGCCAATTATGCCGCCGCCAAGGTGGGCTATCGGCTGATGGATAAGGTGTTCATTAATCACCTGCATGGCGATCACATGAGCGATCTGGTCCATACCTACTGCTTCGGTCCCTCGGCAGACCGCAAGTCCCCGCTTTATGTCTGGGGCTCGGGGCCGACCGGCATTGAAAGCCCGGCCAATTCCGGTAATTTTTACGATGACGGAGTAAAAGCTTTTTGCTCGCATCTGCGCGAAGCACTGCGCTGGCATACGGAGAGCTTCAGCTTCCAGGGTACCGCCTATGAGGATTACCAACCGCCCACTCAAGCCAGTTGGGGTTTGCCGCATGAGCCGCTGCCCGTTGGCGAGGATGCCCCTAATGACGCTTACGCCATGGTGCCTATCGAGTTGGATTGGAGGCAGGTCGGCGGAGTGGCCTACAGCAATGCCCTTACGAGTGCAACCATCACGCACTTCCCGGTAATCCACTGCCGCAAGGGCTCCATGGGCTATAAACTGAGCTGGAAAACTCCCGGCGGTGACGAGTTGAACATGATTTATACGAGCGACACCAAGCCCGAAACAAACTGCGTCGAGCAGGCCAAAAATGCCGGCAAGGGAGTCGATGTCTTCATCCATGAAATGGTGGTCCCGCCGGATGTCTGGTCCTATAAAAGCATGGGCCTGGATGCAGCTCCTTCCGTTGATGATCCGCTCTATGCCGAATATCAAACGACGGTTAACGCGCTGATGAATATTCAGAATAGTTCTCATACGACGCAGGGGGCCTTCGGCTACATACTGAAGCAGATCGAACCCAAACCCAAATTGACGATCGCGACCCACTTCCCGACAGCGGACGACACCGTGGCTAGTGCGCTCAACAGTGTCAAGGCGCATTGCCCGGAGGTCGAGATGGGGCGCGACCTCATCTGGTCTTTTGATCTTATGGTGATCCGGGTGTTCCCGGACCGGATCGAACAGTGCCGGGCAGCAGTATCGGATTATAGTTTTTATCCGCCTGCGAGGCTTTCGGGCAAAACCCTGCCTCCCAAATATAACGATGGTAAAGGAGGCGGTGATCCGTACTATCAGATAGACCTGTCATCGGAAATCCCGGCCACGAACGAGCTCGGAGAAGTAAACTACCGGATCGACGGCTATTGAGATACGCCCACTGGCCGCCCATAACTTGTAGGGCGGTCCGCACGGAATTAAACAGGCGCCGCATAAAAACCGCATTCTTCCCGAATCGGTCTTTATCCGGCGCTTTTCAAAACGTTTTCCACCGCATCCGTCAGGATGCGCATTCTTGAGGTATGCGAATGTGTTTTGTATTCCCGCAGGTGTGAATTGTTTTCCTCTGCACCCCTTCGGGGTGCAGCAAATCTGAGGTATGCGGAGCATACCCATCTTATAGCCCGGGGTCGAAGACCCCGGGTACCATCCGCCCCCACATTCCTCCACGACCCCATCGGGGTCGCATCCGGCTGTAAATAATTCGTGCTCATCTGTCTCCATGCTCATCCCTCTCCGTGCCCGGAGGGCGCACGCCTCGGAGAGGCGAATGTGCATAACCGT
>DBPU01000035.1 GCA_002305615.1 Verrucomicrobia bacterium UBA1412
GGCTGTGGAGTCGCTCAAAGAGGCTCGTGCCTGTGCGGATCTTTTCATCAAGCATAAGAATGAAATTGATGGTGTATTGATCACCCTGCCGAACTTCGGCGATGAGCGGGCCATCTCCAACGTTTTGCGCTGGGCCGATCTCAAAGTGCCCGTTCTGGTGCATGCCTGGAGTGACGATAATGACAAGCTGGGTGTTGAATTCCGGCGGGATAGCTTCTGCGGCAAGATGAGCTGCTGCAATAACCTGAGACAGTATGGGATTGCCTATTCACTGACGACTCTCCACACGGACACGGCGCGCAGTACGACTTTTACGGCTGATCTGAAGCGGTTTGTCGGTACCTGCAAGGTTGTCAAGAAGCTGAAGAATCTGCGTGTCGGTGCGCTGGGAGCCCGGCCTGCTCCGTTCAATACGGTTCGTTTCAGTGAAAAGCTGATGGAATCTGCGGGAATTTCCGTGGAAACGATGGATTTATCGGAAATGCTCGGATGGGTGAGCCGGATGAAAGACCAGGATGGCAACGTGAAAGCGAAACTGGAAGAAATCCGCGCCTATACGGACGTGGCCTCCGTGCCGGAATATAATCTGATCAAGATGGCGAAGCTGGGCGTGGGCCTGGACCGCTGGATTGAGGAACAGCAGCTGGGCGGACTTTGCCTGCAATGCTGGACCTCGCTGGAAGAATTCTATGGTGTGGTGCCCTGTACGCTCATGAGCATGCTTTCGGAGAAGAAGACTCCCGCGGCCTGTGAGACTGACGTTTGCGGATTGATCGGCATGATCGCGCTGCAATCGGCCAGCCAGGTGCCGGCGGCTCTCCTGGATTGGAATAACAACTTCGGCAGCGACCCGGATAAGGGAATCCTGTTCCATTGCTCGAACCTGCCCAAGTCGTTCTTCAAGGGGACCAAGATGGATTATCAGGCCATCATCGCTGGATCGGTCGGCAAGGAAAATGCCTACGGCACGATCGTGGGGCAGATCGCTCCTGGACCCTTCACCTATGCTCGAGTTTCCACGGATGACGAGATGGGCGAGATTATCTCCTATGTGGGCGAGGGTGAATTCACCGACGATAAGCTGAAGACCTTCGGCGGTTACGGAGTCTTCAAGATAGAAGACCTGCAGGAGCTGCTTCGCTATATATGCGAGAACGGTTTTGAGCACCATGTGGCGGCGACTCGCGGCCAGGTGGCAGCCTCTCTGGAGGAGGCCTTCGGTACCTATCTGGGTTGGGATGTTTATCATCACTAATCTCTGATTGAGCAAAGAGTGGAGAAAGGAGGCCCTGCTGTTTCCTTCTCCACTTTTTTAATTCTGTGTCGAACCCGGTAATTTGAAAGAGAGCTTTAGAATGAAAACGAAAAAAATATCTGAACCTAAATATACGATAGGATTGGATTATGGAACCAATTCGGTTCGTGCGCTTTTGGTCAACGTCTCCAATGGTGAGGAGGTGGCTGACGCCGTTTACAATTATGAGCATGGAGTCAAAGGGGTAGTGCTGGGCCGCAACCCCAATATGGCCCGGCAACATCCCTCCGATTATCTTAAAGGGGCAACCCAGACGATCCGGAAAGTATTGAACCTGGCAAAGAAGCGGGTGAAAGGCTTCTCCAGCGAGCAGGTGATCGGTCTGGGAGTGGATACGACCGGGAGTACGCCCATGCCGGTGGATGCCAAGGGGCGTTCACTGACGGAGCAGAAGCGCTTCGAGAATAACCCCGACGCTATGGCGTGGCTCTGGAAAGACCATACAGGGGTGGAAGAAGCGGGAGAAATTACGGCACTGGCGCGGAAGATTCGGCCTCAATACCTGGCCAAATGCGGAGGCACCTATTCGAGCGAATGGTTTTTCAGCAAGATTCTGCATTGCTCCCGAGTGGCGCCCAAGGTTTTTGAAGCGGCCTATCTGTGGGTGGAAATTGCGGATTGGATTCCGGCGATTTTGACCGGGACAGAACATCCGGATCATTTAATGGTGGGCGTTTGCGCTGCGGGCCACAAGGGAATGTACCATAAGAGCTGGGGTGGGTACCCGGATGAGGAATTCCTCGGAAAGCTCAGCCCCAAGCTGGGAGCATTGCGCTCAAGGCTGAGGTCTGAGGCTTACTCAGTGGACCGCAAAGTGGGCGGGCTATCTGAAGAATGGGCAAAGAATACCGGTCTTCGGCTGGGAACGCCAGTCGCAGTGGGAGCCTTTGACGCGCATCTGGGTGCAATCGGCTCTGGCATAGCCGAGGGAACACTGGTCAAAATTATCGGGACCAGTACGTGCGATATCACCATCTTATCCAACCAGAAGAAACTGGCGGATGTGCCGGGAGTATGCGGCATTGTGGATGGGAGCGTTCTGCCGGGCTATAACGGATTAGAGGCGGGGCAATCAGCCGTGGGGGATATTTTCAACTGGTTCGTGGATTACATAGAGCCGGCGCGCGGATTGATGGATCACCGTAAGATGGATGAAGCGGCGGCCAAGCTCGCGCCCGGGGAATCGGGCCTCCTGGCTCTGGACTGGAATAACGGCAACCGTACTATTCTGGTGGATCAGCGCTTGAGCGGACTTCTCCTGGGCCAGGGACTCTATACGAAGCCCGAAGAGATTTACCGTGCATTGGTCGAGGCGACTGCGTATGGGGCGCTGACGATTATCAATCGTTGCGAAGAGTATGGGGTGAAGATCAAGCAGGTGATTAATTGCGGCGGTATTTCGGAAAAGAGCGCCCTGACGATGCAAATTTATGCGGACGTGACGGGCCGGCCGATGAAGATCAGCCGCTCAGCCCAAACTTGTGCGTTGGGTGCCGCCATCGCCGGAGCGGTGGTTGCCGGCAAGAAAGCCGGCGGTTATGATACCTTCGCCTCTGCCCAGAAGGCAATGACGGGATTAAAGCCCAAGGTGTTTAAGCCCAATGCGAAGGCGCATGCGGTTTACAAGAAGCTNNGTGATGAAAGAGCTGATCGATATTCGCGAAGCGGCGCGTAAATAGGAGAGTATCTCTCTTAAACACCAAACTGAAAAAGAGACCCTCGGGTCTCTTTTTCAATTACAGGGAAGGCTGATTGGAGCGATCCAAATCAGCAGCACTTCTTATTGCTCAAAGCTTTGATTTCAGCGCTGGTGAGGATCTTATAGCCCAGCTGATTGAGGATGGCTCTTGCAGCATCCATCTGCTGAGTCTCGATAATAAGAACCACCTGTCGGTTCAGGTAGTAGCCCGAGCCGTTGCGGATATCCACTTTGCCTTCGTAGAGGGCTGCGGTCAGCTTGGAAAGCGAGCCCGGGGTATCATCTGCGACGACCGCGAGAATGGGAGAAGTCGCGATGGCAAAACCGCTGTTTTTCAGGGCAGCGATTCCTTCCTGAGTATGATCGACCAGGAAGCGAATGATGCCGTATTTATCGCCAGCCCCGTCAATTATCTTAAACCAGAGAATACTGACCTGGGCAGCGGCCAGAGCCTGAGTAGCTTTGGCCAGGACACCGGGTTTATTTTCAGCGAAAACGGAGAGGAGTTTTACCTCGGTCTCTTTTGATTCTGTCAAATTATTGCTCATAAGCTTCTGTTATCAATTACACGTTTGGTTTTGCCCTCGCTCACCGGGAGAGTGCCGGGTGCCAGGAGTTCGACTACGGGCTTCACCTGCACTTCGGCGCGGATGCGTTCGGTGATGCTCTTTTCCATACTCTCAAGCTTGCTGACCTGTCCATCGAAGGCATTGGCATCAAGCTCGACCTTGATGATCATTTCGTCGAGGCCCTGCAGCTGGATAAGATAATTGCGGCCGACGCCTTCAGTTTCCATGAGGACGCGCTCAATCTGCTGCGGGTAAATATTGGCGCCTTTGACAATGATCATATCGTCGGCGCGACCTTTCAGGCGATCGACACGAATATGGGTGCGTCCGCAAGGGCAGGGCTCGGGGATAATCCGGGTCAAATCGCCGGTGCGGTAGCGGAGAATGGGCATAGCCTCGCGGTTAATGGAGGTAATGACGAGCTCACCCACCTCACCCGGAGGAAGAACCTCCAAGGTCTTTGGGTCGATGATTTCAATCAGGTAGGTATCCTCCCAGAGGTGGATTCCATTTTTGGCGGTGCACTCGAAACCGACGCCCGGGCCGCCCATTTCCGAGAGGCCGTAGCAATTGAATACATCGGCGTCAAAGGTCTTCTCGATTTTTCTGCGGGTTTCCTCGGTATAGGATTCAGCACCCACCAGGAGAATGCGCAGCGAGATATCTTTAGCGGGGTCCAAGCCTTTCTTTTCCACGAAATTAGCGAAATAGAGGGCGTAGCTGGGGGTGGCATGAGCCACGGTGGTCCCGAAATCCTGCATGAGCATGAGCTGGCGCTCGGAATTGCCCGGGCCAGCCGGGATTGCCAGCATACCTACTCTTTCGGCTCCATAATGCGACATCAGGGCGCCTGTAAAGAGGCCGTAGGTCATCATGTTCTGGAAGACATCCTTGGAGGTGCAGCCGACCATGGTGAGGCAGCGGGCGAAATTGTTGGTGAGTATCTCGATATCTTTGCGGGAGAAGAAGAGAGCCTTGGGTTTACCCGTGGTTCCGCTGGAGGTATGGAGGCGGAGGAGATGGTCCTTATCGACAATGTTCAGCTTATCGGGGTATTGCGCCCGAAGGTCGGCACTGGTAGTGAAAGGCAGCCGACGGACATCATCCAAAGAACGAACGGAATCGACTGTGACTCCCAGCTCTCGAAACTTTTTCTGATAGAATTCGGATTTGTGTGAAAGTTGCGTTAACGTTTCTCTCAAGCGAGAGAACTGCAGCTGGCTCAAGGTTTGCCTGCTGGCGGTTTCAATATCTTTTTCCCAAAACATGGTTCAGTATAATCAATTAGTAAAGACTAAACTCTGGAGATATTGTCGCTCTTTGGCCCGAATAAATCAATGGCTTTCCGAGCCTGAGAAAAAATGGGGCTAATTACGGAAGGTGAAAAGGGGGGTAACGGGGGTGGCGGTGAATGAGTTTTTTGGCCGCAGAGACTTATGTAAAGGGAGAATCCTGCATTGACTTAAAATGTGGCAGGAGATACGATTGATTTGTCTTTTATCAAGAGACTTGAATTAGAAAATATGAGTACCATTTATGACATTGTTGCGCGCGAAATATTGGATTCTCGCGGAAATCCCACGGTTGAAGTGGATGTAATTCTTTCTGACGGGACCATTGGCCGCGCCGCAGTTCCCTCCGGAGCGAGCACGGGTGAGAACGAAGCCATCGAGCTTCGCGATGGCGATAAGAGCCGCTATCTGGGCAAGGGCGTCAGCAAAGCAGTTGAGAACGTGGAAGAGAAGATTCTTCCTGAATTGGAAGGGCTGGATGCAACCGATCAGGTGACGATCGATAAGACGATGCTCGCACTGGACGGCACAGACACCAAGTCCAACCTGGGTGCCAATGCCATTCTGGCAGTCTCGCTGGCAACGGCCAAGGCAGCAGCATCTTATATTGACCTGCCGCTGTACCGTTACCTGGGCGGAACCAACGCCAAGGTGCTCCCGGTGCCGATGGCAAACGTCATTAATGGTGGTGCGCACTCAGATGCTCCGATCGATTTCCAGGAGTTCATGATTGTGCCTCGCGGTTTCTGCTGCTACTCAGAGGCTCTGCGTGCCATTACTGAAGTTTTTCATGCTCTGAAGAGCGTGCTCAAGGGCAAGGGTCTCTCCACCGCAGTGGGAGATGAGGGCGGTTTCGCTCCGAATCTGCAAAGCACCGAAGATGCTATCGAGTCGATCCTCATGGCGATCAAGAAGGCCGGTTACAAGGAAAGCGAGCAGATCGCTCTGGCGCTGGACGTGGCCTCTTCCGAGTTTTACGATACGACCAAGGGAATTTATACCTTCAAGAAGAGCACCGGTAAGGAGATGAGCGGTGAAGAGCTGGTAAGCTTCTATGAAACGCTGACCCAGAAATATCCGATTATCAGCATTGAAGACGGTTGCGCCGAAGGCGACTGGAAGACCTGGAAATACTTGACCGACAAGATCGGCAAGCGGGTTCAGCTGGTGGGTGATGATCTGTTCGTGACCAATGTGAAGTTCCTCAAGAGAGGTATCGATGAAGGAGTAGCGAACTCCATCCTCGTGAAGGTGAACCAGATTGGCTCACTGACCGAGACGCTCGATGCCATCAGCATGGCGCAGGAAAGCAGCTATACGGCTGTGATCAGCCACCGCTCCGGTGAGACTGAGGACAGCACGATTGCTGATATCGCCGTTGCCACCAACGCGGGCCAGATCAAGACCGGTTCCCTGAGCCGTACTGACCGCATGGCCAAGTACAATCAGCTCCTCCGCATCGAAGAAGAGCTGGGCGACAACGCTATTTACGGCGGCAAATTCAAGATTTAAGCTTGAGAGCTCGCTCGCTTTCCCGATAGAGGGAAGGTGAGAATAGAGAAAAACGAATGAGGGTCCGATTGAAACCATCGGACCCTCACTTATTTATAAAGGCTGCGGTTGAAAACCCGGAGGCTAGATGCGAATCATTTTCTCGAGCTCCGTGACGCGCGCGCGGATATCCTTTTTGGAAATGGAGGTGATTTTCTGGAGGCCAAAGCCTTCACAGCAGAAAGCGGCAACGGCGGAAGCGTTCAGCATTGCTTTGCGGATAACCCGGTCGACTTCAGCGCGAGTCGAGGCGTTGCTGGCAATATAACCGATCAGAGCGCCCGCAAAGGTATCTCCTGCACCGGTGGGGTCCAGAGATTTGGCTAAAGGAAAAGCCGGAGCCAGGAAAAGATTGCCTTGAGAAGAGAGCATTGCGCCATATTCACCTTTTTTAATGATGACCATTTTGGGTCCCATTTTGTGAAGTTTGGCTGCCGCAGCCAGGAGGTTGGGTTCTCCGGTGAGGAGCTTGGCCTCGCTGTCGTTCAGGGAGAGACAATCGATTTTTTTGAGGAGCTTCTTGAGTCCGGCCGGGTCGCCCTTGATATGGCAATCCATGGTATCGGCCAGTACGAAAAGGGGCTTCTCCATTTGCTCCAAAACGTGCATTTGAAGCTCAGGCGTGATGTTGCCCAGCATGACGAAGGGAGCGGTGCTGTTTTTGGGAGAGAGCTCGGGTTTGAAATCGTCAAAGACACCCATTTCCAGGCAGAGCGTCTTGCGGTTATTCATGTTTTCCTCGTATTCGCCGGACCAGTAGAAGGTTTTTCCTTTTGCCTGGCGGAGGTCAGTCAGGTCGATTTTGTGTTTTTTGAGGAGATCGACATATTTCTTTGGGAAATCATCTCCGATGACCGCGACGATGCTGGTCGATGTATAAAAACTGGCAGCGACCGAGGCATAACAAGCGGCTCCGCCCAGCAGCTTGGGCTTGTTGGCTTTGGGAGTCTTGATAGAATCCAAAGCGGCAGAACCGACGACTAATACTTTACTCATAAATCTTATTGTCCGTTATTTCATGTTGAGCGGCTCGCGGTGCTTGCGGCGGATAATGCTGCGGGTGCTCTCGAACATACGATTGCGGACAACATCGACATCAGCATTGGCGATAATCTCCTGAAGAAGCCCCCTCTGACGGTAGTGCTCAATAACGGGCAGTGTTTGCCTTCTGTAGGCCTGGAGGCGGTCTTTGACCGTTTCTTCCTTGTCATCCTCGCGGATGATCAGTTTGGTGCCGTCTTTATCGCAGATACCTTCCTTGGCCGGTTTATTGTATTGGATGTGATAGGTGGATTGGCACTTGGGGCAGAAGCGTCTGCCTGCGGTGCGGAAAAGGATTTCTTCGTCCGAGACATTGAGGTAGATGACGCCATCGAGCGTGCGGCTGGAGGCCGTGAGGATGATATCCAGCGCGTCTGCCTGGGGTACGGTTCTGGGGAAGCCATCCAGGATAAATCCATGCATGGCGTCGGATTCATTAAGACGTTTTTTGACGATGGCAGCGGTTACGTCATCGGGGACCAGGCGACCTTTATTGATGAAGGCGCCGGCGATGGCACCCAAAGGGGTTTTATCTTTGAGGTGTTCGCGGAAGAGGTTGCCTGTGGAGAGAGTGGGTACCGACAGGTATTCACTCAAGAAAGCGGAGTGGGTTCCTTTGCCGCAGCCCGGAGGTCCCATAATGACCAGGTTCAGCGGGCAAGAGACGGGCGTCTTTTCGGTCAGACGGTAGGATGCCAGGAACTGATCAATCTCTTTTTCAATGGCATCAACGGGAGGAGGAACGAAAGTATTATTTTCAACGCCCTTGATAAAAGCGCGCACTTCATCATAGACGGACTCGGAGGGATTTTCCGTATCAATCGCCAGGAATGAGGTGGAATGAGCAAAGAGGCGAAGAATGGATTCGGCTACGTTTTTGTAGTTATTAATCCGGACGGCAATGCTCTCGGGTGTTTTTTCGATCTGCTCATCGGTAGATTTGCGTGCAAAGGCCCGCTCAAAAGTCGTATCAGGGGAGACTTTCATGAAGATCACTCCGTTGAGGTTCATCGAGTGACGATGAAGGAGGTCGATCATGTAAACCGCTTGATAGAGAGTGCAGGGAAAACCATCAAAAACGAAACCACGTGCTTCTGTGTTGGCGGAGACTTTTTCCTCC
>DBPU01000021.1:0-25242 GCA_002305615.1 Verrucomicrobia bacterium UBA1412
TATTCGCGCCGGGTAAATGCGCGGGATATCGAAAAGGATTCATCGAAAGATTTTCCGATTATGCCCGGAGATATCATCGATGTGCCCAAGCGCTAGAGTGCGAGAGGCGGATTTTGGGTGCAGAGCACCCGGCTAATCCATGATAGAGCTTCGTATTTTAAGCGGGAAAATGGCGGGTCAGTCAGTTGTGGCGCGCCATTTTCCCTTTTTTGTGGGACGCGCTCCTGATTGCGACCTTTGTCTCCTGGAGGATGGAGTCTGGGATAAGCATCTGGAGATCGCGCAGGAGGCGGATAAGGTGGTGCTCCGGACCGTGGGTGCCGGGCAGGTGCAGATCAATGACGAGAAGGTTTCTCAGGCGGTTCTGCGCGTCGGCGACGAGGTAAGGCTGGGAAGCGTGCGTCTGGAGCTCTGGTGCAGCCCTATGGAGCAGCGTTCACTGAAGTGGATGGAATATGCTTTGTGGGTCGGCGGAGGCGTCCTGATGGCGCTGGAGCTTTTAATCCTGCTGGGCCTGGCTGCAGTGGGCTAGTGCGCCGGAGAGGGCGCATGCCACCGCCGGCGACCGGACGGGAGGTGGAATATGATTGATGCGCATAATCATTTATACAGCTTTAAGGAGTTTGAAGAGATCCCGGTAATAATGGCCCGGGCACGGCAGGCCGGCGTGGACAGAATGCTCTGCAATGCGGCCTGCGAGAACGACTGGGAGGAGATCGGGGCTTTAACGGGGGCTTATCCGGGCGAGGTCGTGGGCGCCTTCGGAATTCATCCCTGGTATGTGAAAGAGGCCCCCGGCGGCTGGGAAGAACGGCTGGCAAGCCGGCTGGAGCGATACCCGGAAGCTATTATCGGGGAGAGCGGGCTGGATTTCTATCATGACCCAAGGAGCTCGGAGATTCAGGAGGCATTTTTACGCGAGCATTTGAGGCTGGGCGGGCTTTTGAAGCGGCCAGTGACGGTGCACTGCGTTCGATCCTGGGAGGGGCTCCTGGGGTTATTTAAGAAGATTCCGAAAAAGGAGTTGCCGCCGGCAATGCTTTTTCACGCTTACAATGGGGGCAGCGAGCTCCTGGAGAAACTGGTGGAGCTGGGAGGATGGTTTTCTTTTGCGGGGACGGTGTTGTACGAAAAGAACCGACGCGGACGAGAGGCGCTGCAGGCGCTTTGGGGGCTGCGGCCGGATCGGCTGCTGCTGGAGACGGACGCACCGGATTTGGCGGCACCGGAGCCGTATCGCACGGGGATTTTGAAGGACGAATCGGGAAAAGCGCGGAGTGAGCCGTCGGATTTGAGGCTGATTCTGGGAGGAGTGAGTGCGTTGTTGGGAGTATCGGAGAAGGAACTTGAGGAAGTGATCGAATCCAATCTGGAAAATTTTTTGAAGGCGGGTCGTGGGTAAAGGAATTCAGAGAGAGGTTCGTTTCAACCGGTTCTACCGAATGATCGGTAAAGCGGGACTTGAGCGGCTGGAGAAAGCACGGGTCACGGTCGTGGGAATCGGTGCCGTGGGTAGCTTTGCCGTGGAGGCATTGGCGCGCAGCGGCGTGGGAGAGCTCCTCCTGGTCGATTTCGATTTTGTGGAGGCGAGCAATATCAACCGGCAGCTGATTGCGCTGGAATCGACACTGGGGAGAGAAAAAGTGGAGGTTGCCCGGGAGCGGGTGCTGGATATCAACCCGGAATGCCGTGTGGAAACGCTGGTGCTCAAGGTGGAGACGGCATCCGATACTGAACCGATTTTCGAGAGAGAGCCGGAGGTGATCCTGGACGCCATTGACATTCTGGACGGAAAGGCGACGCTGATCACTGAGGCGCTAAAGAGAGGTGTCACGCTCTACTTGAGCATGGGAGCCGCGCGGCGTCAGGATCCGACTCAGGTGCGTGCGGGCAGGCTGGGGGAGGTCACGGGATGTCCGATGGCCAGGAATTTGCGCCGGAGGTTTAAAGAGCTTGGGATTGAGGAAAAAGTTTATAGCGGATTGGAATGCGTCTACAGCCGGGAGAAGGCGCAGCCTTCGCTGTCGGAGCAGAGCGAGAATTTGGGGGTAGAATATGGCATGGGCGATACCGGAGCCAAGGCGCCGTTACCCAGCTCCATTGCCGTGACGGGTGTATTCGGATTGTGCCTTGGGAATCTTGCGATTCAGAAGATATTACAATCCTGAGGGGTCGTCGAGGAAGTGCCAGGGGAGAGAGAATTTTCCGGAGAGGTTTTCCGCCAGAGCCTGTATGCCGAAAGATTCCGTTTTGTAGTGGCCGCCGTAGATGACGTTGATTTTAAGCTCCTGAGCGGTGCCCCAGGTCCAGTGAGGGCCTTCGCCGGTGACGTAGGTATCGACGCCCTCGAAATGGGCATCGGGTGTTTCCTCGCCAGCGCCGCCTGAGACGACGCCGATGGATTGAGAGGTTTCGGGGCCAAAGGGAAGGAGCATGCAGGGGGAACCGAGTTTTTCTTCGAGGAGGGATTTGAGTTTATCGCGATGGATTTTGCGGGTGCCCCGGAAGCCGATGGTCTGGCCTTTCAACTTCATGAAGGGCTTGATGTTTTTGAGGCCGAGCATACGCGCCAGGAGGGCATTATTGCCGATTTTGGGGTGAGCATCCAAAGGCAAGTGAACGCTATAGAGGGCGATATCGCTCTGGATCATATCGCGAATCATTTCATAGCGGCCGCCGGTCCAGGGGAGAAGACCGCCCCAGAAAAAGCCGTGATGGACGAGCATGAGATCGGCCTTCACTTCGCGGGCCATCCGCAGTGTGTTGGGGGTGATATCGACGGCTGCGGCGATTCGGGTGACGGTGCCGGAGTTGGCGACCTGGAGGCCGTTCATTGCCTGGGTCCAGTCTTCGAACTCGGAGACGCGGAGAAGGCTTTGGCAATGGGTGACAATTTTATCTAGGGAGATTTTTTTCATCACGGAGCGGAGTTTAAACGCAATGAGGAAAAAATTCAAAGAGTAAAAACAGCTTGGAAGAGGGGATGGTTTTGGGGAGAATCGGGGGCGTATGGTGAAGACATTGAGAGTGATTCGAAAGTTTTTCAGATTCAGCCGGGAGATTATGCGGGCCGTCCTGGATTATCGGCGGAGCGTCCGAAAGGCGGGGCTGCATGAGGATTACCCGGCGAAGGCCGAGTGGCTGCAGCGCTGGAGCAGGAGGGTCTTGAGGTCGCTGGATGTGGAGTGGAGCTGCGAAGGGAAGATTCCTGAGCGTGGGATACTGGCCTCTACGCATGTGAGCTACCTGGACGTGCTGGTGATCGCGGCACAGGTGAAGACGGTGTTCGTGGCGAAGAGCCAGGTGAGGAAATGGCCGATCGTGGGTTGGGTGACGAGTCTGGCCGGGACACTCTACGTGTCGCGGGAGCATCGCGGAGACGTGAAGCGCGTGGCAGAGGCTTTCGGGTCGGTGATCGAGAAGGGACTGGTGGCGGTGGTATTTCCGGAGGGGACCAGCACGGACAGCCATGAGATTCGCCCGTTCTATTCATCGCTTTTTGAACCGGCGGTGGAGGGTGGTTTCCCCATCACGGGTGCCTGGGTGGGGTACAAAGTGCCCGAGCCCTACCGGATCGAGAGCCATGTCTGTTTCTGGGGAGATATGGGTTTTTTGCCGCATTTAATCCGGCTGATGAGCACCCCGGAAGTGAAGGCCAAGCTGGTATTCGGCAAGACGCTGGAGAAGCCGGAAGACCGGAAGGAAGCGGCCAGAGTGCTGCGCGAAGATGTGGTCGGGATCGCGCGAGCGGAGGGATACCTGAATTCCTAAGGAAAGAAAGGAGAGGATTTTGAAAATAAGAAAACCCCGGAAAATCCGGGGTTTTTTTGACATAAAAATCTAACGATATTTTATTGAGCTCTTAGACTGCAGGGCTCGGGGGAACAGCAGGAGTCATCGGCTCGGGAGCATTGCCGCCCCTCAGAGGATTGACTGAAGAACGAGTGCCTCTTTCGACATTGTCCAAGAATCCATCAGCGAGATAGATATCGTGGAACTGAGGATTGGTCACATCGCGTTCGCCTAAATTATCACCACCGGCAGGAGTTCCACCATCGGTGGTACCTGTGCGGCTACCATAGGCAACTTGAGTAGCAATACTGGCCTGATCGCCCGGCTGAGCTGCAACGGGAGCCGTTGCATTAGCTGCGAGAGTCTGGCCTGCGGCGACGGCAACCATCTGGCCACCGGTTCCGACATCGACGGTGCCGCGGGTGACGGTTACTGAACCATCAACTGCAACGGAGAACTCAGCGTTCTGACCTTTGACGACCACGTTTTTGGAAGGGGTCTTCACAACGAAGCTGGAAGCACCAGTCAAGCCACCGACTTTACCCGTGACGCGACCTGCGGCCAGGGAAAGAACCGTGTCAGAAACATTCTGGCCACTGACGGTTTTGCTGGAGGCTTCTGAAAGAGTCAGAGTTGTGGCTTCGTTGAGGACAATTAAACCATCCACATTAGGGAGACGGAAGGAAGCCAATGAACCGGCGGTGCTGCCGGTGCGGAGTGTCGAGCCGACCTTGACAGACTTGCTGACAGAAACCTTCTGCCAAGTTCCGCCCTTGCCCAAACTCTCAACGGTACCCGTCGCACCTGTCAGGGTAGCATCCTTAGCTTGCGCCGCTACCGCTACTAAGAGAGCAGCCACGAGGGTTGCGCTCACCATAAAAGTCTTAACGATCTTTTTCATAATCTACACTAGTTTAAATTCGCCATCGTAACCGACGATACCCAAAACCTTGGGAATACTAACTCCAAAAGCAAGGAAGGTCAATAGCGAAAAAGGTTTTTTTTGCATTAATTCAGGTTTTTTTCTGCATCCAGTCTCCTGACTGCAATTTCATACCAATCTTTGGCGAAATCGTTTCCCTCGTTCTTGAGGTGGATAGAACGCTCCAAGTACTTGACGGCCAGGGTGTAATCGCCTCTATAGAGGGCGCCCCAGCCATAGATTGCGGAGGTATCGGAGCCATTGGGACGAAGCTTCAACATTTCTTCGGAATAGGGCATTGCTTCGTCATATTTTCCCATGAGGGTGAGGACCATGGACATTCCCCCGAAGAGCCTGTATTCGAGCTTATTCTGCTTGAGGCCCAATTGATAGGAAATGGCGGCCTGGGAGAGATCCCATTCGAGCAGTTGAGCGTCTTCCTGAGAGAGGGCGTCATGGAGGAGGAGATTGCCGCGCTGGAGAGCGATTTTCCAGTTTTGTTCGTCCAGCTTCTGGGCACGATTCAGGAGCTCGGCTTTCTCGGCGACGGAGAGCTCCGGTGCGGCGGCCTGAGAGGTGAGAGACCAGGTTTTGAAAGTGAGGCTGCTGCTCCAGAAAAGCGCGCCGGCAAAGAGGAGGATGAAGAGGGTGGCAATGATGCGGATCGGGATGGATTGTTTAAGCCAATAAGACTTTTTGGAAAAGCGCAGTGAGCTGACGAGGAAAGCCAGGAGCACGACGGCGACAATCGCATTGGCCGGGATGTGCATGTTGAAATCGATCAGGGAATGGAGAGAGATGGCGATAAGGCCGGCCGCAGTTCCCAGGAAGAGAGCGGTGCGGGTGCTGTCGCGCGGGTTGAGGGAATTACCTCTCTGGCGGACGTATTTCCAGGCTTGGGTTCCGCCGATAGCGGCCAGGGTCATGAGTGTCAAGAGGCCAGCCAGACCGACCGGTCCCCATTCGATAAAGAACTGGATGTAATCGGAATGGGCATAGATGGGATCGCTCTGGATGTTTTCGGGCAGGAACTGATGGATGGCCGTGGTATAGGTGCCCGGTGCCCATCCGAGGAGAGGGGTATCGGCGGCCATCTTGAGGTTGGACTGATAGAGAGCGCCGCGGCCCTCCTGGAACTGAGTGGATTGGGTTAACTGCTCAAAGCGGGAGCCGATTTCCGGAGGAGAGCTCATGAAGAACCAGATCATACCGCAAGCCATGAGGCCAGCTGCTACGAGAGAGGGGATACGGTATTTGGGGCGCTGGAAAAAGATGCCCAGGACGACGGCTACGGCGGCCAGAGCGGCGACATATCCGCCGCGGGAAATGGTCACAGCAACGCCGGCCAGCAGGACAAGGGTAGCGAAGCCGAGGAGGAGCTTCTGGTATTGCTCCAGGCGTCCGGCAAGGGTCAGAGCCAGCGCCAGGGGTGCGACCATGGCGAGGAAGCCGGCCAGGTGATTGGGGCAGATATAGGTGCCGGAGGCGCGGTGAGCGTAGATGGGTGCCTGGGTTTCCCAGAGGATTTGCGTGGAGCCGGAAAGGAACTGGGCGATGGCATAGAAGGAGATAAGGGTGGCAATACCGATCAGGCAGAAAGCGAAGGTTTTAACGTGTCTTCTTCGCCTTAAATTATTGATGAAAATGAAAAAGATCGAGCAATACAGGACGGCTTTCAATATCTCCTGGCGGGTACTGAACTCGATGGGAGAGCGCATGTATTCAAAGGCGGCGTAGGCGGTTAAGCCCAGGACGGCCCAGACGGTGGGAGTGAAGAAGAGGCGGTGAGAAGATTTGAGCCATAACTTCAAGCCCCAGAGGATTAAAGAGGAGCCTACCAGGATTTCTGCCGCGACAAAGGCGCCTGTGTGGGTTCCGCCAAAAAGTGTGGGCATGAGAATCAGCACAGCTGCAAAGAGAACCACAATTGCTTCGTCGCACCATTGCTCAAGTCGGTCCTTGATGTCCATACTTTTCCTTTCCATAACCGGCGGATATCCTATATTGAAGGGGCTGTTTTTGGAAGGCAAAAATGGGTGAAGGGAGAAATGAAGATGCACTTACGGGATATCTATGTGGGGCTTGGGTCGAACCTGGGGGATTCGAAAGAGGAGATTCGCAGGGCGTTAAGCTTTTTAAAGGGGCTGGGAGTGAGTGCCTGGGCGGAATCTTCGATTTGGATTTCTTCGCCTGTGGGGTGCCCGGAGGGAAGCGGGGATTTTTACAATGCGGTGGCAGGGTTCAGGCTGGAGAGGGAGATAGCCCCAGAGAGATTGCTTAACCTCCTGCAGGAATATGAGCGGCAGAGAGGCCGTGTCGGGGGTGCAGTGAGGAACTCGCCGAGGATGATCGACCTGGATATTCTATATTTCCGGGGTGAGCGACGGAACGATTCCCGGCTGATGATTCCGCATCCACGGGCGGTTCTGCGGCGCTTCGTGATGGAGCCCTTGGCGGAGATCGAGCCTGAGCTCAGACTGGAAGCCGGTGGAGAAACGGCGGAGCGGATTGCCGCCCTTCTGCGGGTGGAACAGGCGGAGCAGCGAGTGGAACGGCTGGTTTAGACGGGGGGAATTTTCCAAAAAAGAGACGCTCCCTTTTGAGGAAAAGGAGCGTTGACTGTTAAAAAAGCGAGATGAGGCCGGTTTTCCAGAAGAGGAAACGCGAGCCTGTACTCAATCCCGGCACTAGGCCTTGGCTTTTTTGGCAGCTGCCTTAGCTTTAGGTGCTTCAGCCTTTGGGGCTGCAGCCTTCTTAGCAGGTGCCTTAGGAGCAGTTGCTTTGACGGCGCAGGCTTTGGGCGCTGCGGCCTTTTTAGTAACTGTCTTGGGAGCGGCTGCTTTTTGGGCGACTACTTTAGGGGTAGCGGCTTTTTTAGCAGCAGCTTTAGCTTTAGGCGCTTCAGCCTTCTTGGCAGGTGCCTTTGAAGCAGGAGCCTTGGCGGCTTTGGCCGGAGCAGCTGGCGTTTTTTTAGCCGGAGCTTTCGCTGTAGCGGCTTTAATGGCTTTTGCTGTCATCTCTTTTATTTACTACTTTTTTTTGCAGCCTTCGTCTTGGCAGTCGTTTTGACCTTGGCGTCGATTGTTGACTTCGCCTTGGCTTTCTTTTTTGCTTTGGGCTTGGGCTGCGGATTGTTTATCTCGTGCAGGGTCTCATGGATGAGGCCAAGATCGAGGATTTTTTTAAAAAGCTTCAAATCATTGATGCGCTCCAGCAGGACAGTCATGGCCCAGAGGAAGCCAGTATGATGGCTTTGCTCGAGCATGTGCCACTGCAACAATTCCACGACCGAGGAGAAGAGGGAGTAGTTGGTTTCGTGGAGAGAGTACATGAGGATTTCACCATAGCGTGTAGAATTGAGGACGACCTGCCCGGCCTGGGAACAGGTTTCCAGCTCCTGAGTGAAGAGGGCGATTGCGCGGTTGATAATTCTACGATTTTCGAGAACATCGCTTTTATGTATTTCAGCCAGCGCCCGATCCAAGAGAGGCTTAATTTCTTCTATGATCTCCAGCTTTTGCATAATCAGTAGTGGTTAAGAATGTCTAAAACTGTGGGGAGTCTAACGGAGAAAAAAAATTCTGGCAACAATTTTGTTCTGAAATTTCACGTTTTTTTCAGAAAATTTGCGTGTGCCCGGGTGAAAAGAAGGCCGGTGTTGACGTTCAGGTGTAAAGGGCCTACATTAAATCGTGGATGGAGAGTTCATTTTATGAGTTTTAAAAATTTAAAGAATTTCTTTCCGGCCGCGGTTCTAATTTCTTTGGGCGCGCTGGTACTGAGTGGATGCGCTTCGAACCCGAATAAAATCGGCGTGACGAATCCGAATCAGCCCGGGCCTGCAGCCGGAAGAGCCGTGGGCGGCGCAGTGGGCGGCGTGGTCGGAAATACAGCCGGTTTTGTCGCGGGCGTTGGAGAAGGAGCTGCGGCGGTGACGGGCAAAGTATTCAATACGCGAACGCACGTGGTGCGGCAGTGGCAGTATGTGACGACGAGCGACGGGCGGACGATACAGGTGCCAGTCGATATCGTGGTGGATGAGAATGGGGTTCCGCTCAAATCTGCACCAGCGCCCAAGGATAAGGAAGCAGAGCACGAATCGCTCTCGGGCAAAGCCAAAGAGAAATAGGTTTCAGTTCGAAAGCGAAAACAGAAGTCCCACCGGTTTCCAGGCCGATGGGACTTTCGCTTTACCGGGAGAGGCTCGCCGAGAGAGGCCTCCTCTCCGTTGGAATTACTTCAGGATCGGGCGCAGTTTGATATCCTTGTACATGACGCCGGTATGGTCACCCTGGAGATAGAGGGGGCCGGGGCGAGTGATATCTGCCCAGAGAGCGCCACCAGTGCAGCCTTCGACGGGCTGGTTATTGATCACCGTCTCACCGTTGAGCTTGACCGTGACATGGCGGTCGCAGAAGGTGATATCGAATTCCTGCCATTGGCCTGCGGGTTTTTCCGCGGAGACGGAAGGAGTGATGCGGCTATAGAGTGCGCCCATATTATGGGAATCGGTCGGGCGGCCGTAGGTATCGGCAACCTGGATTTCGCAGACGCCGCGCAGGTAGATGCCGCTATTGCCACCTTTTTCGACCTTCGCCTTAAGGGTGAGGTTGAAATCTTCGAACTCGGCGTCGGTTCTCAAATTGCCGTAGTTTTTATGGGGTTTGCCTTCTTCCTGTTTGGGGTCGCAGACGAGCATTCCATCTTGAGCGAACCAACCATTGACGGCGTTTTCATCGGTTAAGCGCCAGCCATCAATGTTTTTGCCGTTGAAGAGCTCGACGGGCTCGCCGAATTTAAGATTTTTCAGGTCCGGGGCCGGGGGGAGCGGTGCGATTCTTTGGGCAGTGAGCTGCGTCATCGTGATTCCTTTGCCGTCACGATTGGGATCAATCCGGGTCATGGTGAAGGAATCGGTAGAATCACCCATGAAGCCCATGATGAACTCGGGGTATTTCTGGACGCGGACGACCTTGCCCTGAGCATCTTTGCGTTCGACCTGGTTGATGCGGACGACAGTGAGGGTCTCTTTGCCTTCTCTGCCTTCGGAGATGAGGACGCTATCCAGGGGGACGACGCTGCCCGAGACCCAGAGGATCGAGCCATCCAGGTAGCCGCCGGGAGCCTCGGTGATCTCGAGCCAGCCGGCTCCGGCATTGGGGATGGTGAGTGCCCATTTACCCAGGAAAGGGCTGGTCTGGGCGAACGACGTCAGCGCGCTTGCGGTGAGTACCGCAGCACCAGTCAGAATCATTAAATGCTTTTTCATATCGAATACAGTGAGGCGTATCCTCTCTCTTTCTGCGGCCCTAATCAAGGAAAAACTGGAGGGGTTTATTCGGGAATTTGCGCTGAGATTATGCCGGATTTTCTTCCTCACCTTCCTCTTCTTCAGTATCGGTTAGAACTTCGGATTCTTCGGGCAGTTCGTCAAATGACTGTTGGATATCTAAAACAGAGTCACTTTGCAAGCCGGAGAGTCTTTCATATTCTTCAGAAGTAATGACAGTATCGAACAGACCCACGGACAATTTTTTGTGCTTATCAATGCCGGTATAGGAGAGGCTTGAATCTTCATAGCGCTTAAACTTGTAAACGGCATCATTCATTAAGGGTTTATTGAAGACATTCAGTGTAATAAGCAGATCAAAATCCAGAACATCCAGGCCGGTGACTCGCTTGAACAGGCCGGGTTCAACCTTCCTGATGACATCCTCCAGACAGAGCTCTCGGTAATCGGTCAAATACATGAACAACGGGATGCGTGTTGCGAACTTGATCAATTTTTCCTGAATCATTTTACGCTTATTTTTGTACTCTTTTTCTTCCTTAGTCAGCTCTATTTTTTCCTCGGGAGTCAGCTTTTCACCCCGGTTTTTTTTCATTTTTACCTTTTCAGAGGCAATGATGATCTCATTAATTTGTTGGTTTAGGCTGCGGAATCCCTCGATTTTCATGAGTACCTGCATGGCTTTTTCATTATTCATCAGGTTCTTTAAGGTAGCATTATCCACATTGACCAGCAGAGCGCTTTCCCAGCGTCGGGCGAGCAGAGTGGCAGAAGTTCCAGCCGTCGCAATATCCAGAATTTCGGTGGCGCTGATTTGCTTCATGGTGCTGCCATCATAAGCGAGAATGGGTAGAAAACTGATAAACTCTTCAACTTTCTTCTCCGGATTGCTTTCTTCTATATTGAGTCCGCAGCTGTAATCGGCCACCTGTTTGAGTGTCCGGTCGAGAGCAAAATCGAAAAGATAGCACACCTGTTTCATGATTTCTCTCGTATTATTTTCGGTCAATATTTCCCATGGGCTTTGTACCCGAAAAGCGGCCTGAAAATAGGTTTCAGGACTTGAAAGGTTACGGAGCATGAAAATACCGGTCCACGGTTTAATGGTTACTCCGGTCGTAAGTTTGCCGCAAGTCAGTGTAATTGTCTTAGTCTTCAGGGGATTGCCCATGGATTTCAGTACGGGGGCTAAAGCATCTAATCCGATACCAGCTTTACTGCCTGCGCAAACGTTAATTCCGTAATCATGGTAAAAAATGTTTTGTCTTTGTGAGAGCAGGTTCTTCATTGCGTAGCAAGAGGCTACATTCGGCATAAACCATACCGTGTGCGTCAGGATGGAAAGCAGGCGTTCATTTTTATAGGGTAACTCTGGTTTTTGGGAGCCCAGCTTTAAATCGTCTACGGCCGTATTGATGTAGGCACCACGTATCAGATCAAGCCACTTCTGAACTTCATCCGGATGTTTAAAGGCAGCTTCTTCGCCCTTACCTTCAGCGGAAAAGAATTCATTCAAATCAAACTCGTTAAACTCACCCTGCAAAGCAATCTGCCGAATGCTGTCAGGAATTCTGTAGGTCATCATCACCATCCGCGGCAATGCCGCATAGGGGTTATCCGGTCCGACCCATTCTTTTTTAGCCCTTTGCTCATCGGAGTAGGTCCAGCTGAAAATCTGGTCTTCAATAAATTCACCGGAATTTAGTGCCCTGAATGGAGTGCCCGAGAGATAGAGATAGCAGGACGTGGTGATGGGCAGCCAGGATTCATCAATGGCGTTTCCCTCTTCTTCCAGGGCATACTCCTCAGGGTCTACTTTTTCATAAATATCTTCGTTTTCATCCTCAAAGAGTTTTTTAGCATTATCGCGCCAGGCGCCGAAATGGTATTCATCGAAAATGACCAAGTCCCAGTTCGTAGTATGTACCCATTCGTTTTTCGGTTTGATACCGCCCGAGTTGTTCGTGCCGAGGTAATCCTGAAAGGAGCCGAAGCAGACAATGGGTCTGGATTTATCGGCGCTTTCCCAGTTTAAGCCCGACGTGCGGCTGATGAATTGCCAGCCCTCAAAATCAATGTGCGTTTTTAAATCTTCCTCCCAAGCACTCTGGACAGCGGGCTTGAAGGTGAGAATCAGTATCCTTGAAAGCCCCATTTTTTTTGCGAGATGGTAGGCTGCAAAGGTTTTACCGAAGCGCATCTTCGCATTCCAGAGAAACTTGGGGATGCGATTGTTTCTCTCATTTTTATTAGATTCAAAATAAGCAAATGTCTTTTCAACTGCCTCTTTCTGCTCCGGACGCATGGAGAAATCGCGGAAACGGTTTTCAAAATTTTCAGCTTTATCCCGAACCGCAATATAGGCTGCTCTTAACTGATCTACCGTGCAGCGGAACCACTCACCACCTTCACGGGGGATCCCTCGTTTCTCCAGAGCACGGTGAACTTCGTGGTCTCTGAAGTTGCCGCCGTCTGAGTACATCGCGGGTTCTTCAAAAACGATACGGTAAGGAGTATCATCATCCGGGCGTTTGACGGGGTATTGCTGGGCAACGCGCTTATCGGTATCACCAGTTGTATAGCCAACCTTCAGGAGTCCTTCATAGTTCGGGTTACTCTCTGCGTAGGCGTAGATCATCGGCTGCTTATCAGACCGTGGTGGAAAATAATCCGTCATTTTTTAACTTTTTCCTGGCTGCAAGTGGTTGCAAGTTCAAACTGTAAATGGCCACCCTCCGGAGCCGTGAGTAATTCCTCAAAAGCATTGAAATCACTATTCATCGGAGGTATCTCCGTTCACATCCATTGGGCGGACCATACTTTCGATAAAAGCAATTTCCTCCTCAGTCAAACCGTATTTGGCGTAGAGCTTTTCATCCGTCCACGGCTCGGAGAAGTCTTGGATAGGGACAAAAGAGTATACTTTGGCGGTGGCGTGTTGTGAAGGCTTGCGAATCATGACAAGGAAACGGAAGAAGCGGGTTGTAATGTATGAAATTAGGTTCTTTGCTTCTTCTTCAGTATCAAAAACGCCAATAACCATATAGGTTTCTGTACAGCAGGAATTGGGAGGCGCTAATAGCGGTTTTCCGATAATTTGGTGAGGATAAACATCTCCTGCATTGTAGGCAGCGGATACAAGCACTTTCCATTTGTCAATCCACTCGATATTTTTTATTACGCTCTTACGTTCAATATTACCGATGCCACCGTTTTGAAACAGGACAATTTTGTCCACACTTTGATTTTTATCTGCTTGAACGTATGTCCTAAAGCCAAATGGTTTACTTGAGGAAACTACTGAGGAGAGATACTTTCCCGTACATGACATCGTTTTTTTTAAGATCGGAATGGCTTGGTTGTAGCGGATAAATGTATCATTGCCTTTTTCCAATAATGGCCTGGATATTGTTTCGCTTACCAAATTGTTGTAAACGGTCGTTACGGCACAATCACCTGGATTATCTCTAACCCATAAAAAATAGCAGACTCCACCTTTTATTTCTACGCCTGGAAAACAATCAGCCGCCTGAGGATAGTCAACAATAGTACGCAAGCGATTATCGTTTAGTGTGTTTTTTCTAAATTCATCAAGCCCTTTTCCACCCGCAAACCATCTTGCGGGGATAATCATTGAAAGAAACCGGGGATTGAGTTTTTTCGCTTGTTCGACAAATAAATGGTAAATCGGCGAAGCACTAGCCCTATACCCCCCATCGCTAAGTTGATAGGGAGGGTTGCCGATAATGACGTCAAATTTCATATTAAAAATGGTTTCGGGATGTGTGTTGTGGATGAATTCGTAGGCATGAGATTCAAGGGATTCATCGCGGTCGTATTCACTTTGAGAGGCGCTGCAAAAAGCGCATTTCTCTTTGCGCCAAACGTGTTTGATTTTCCTGAAACGGATATTGCCTTCGGGATTATCGAAATTCGTAACCGAGAATTTGCTATTAGGATATTTTGAGCAGTAAACGCTTCTGCGTGAAATCAGAGAGGTTAGTTCCGTGATGGCAATTCCGAATATCTGCTTTTGGAAGATATGGTCGACACGTTCTTGCAAATCGGGGATTTCTCTCTCAAGGCCTTTGATAAGCCGAGCTGCGATTTCCCGGAGGAAAACGCCGGATTTGCAGGCCGGGTCGAGAAATTTCGTGGAAGGATCCTTGAAAAGCTCCTGAGGGAGTAGGTCGAGCAATTGTTTTGCGATATGGGGCGGAGTGCTCACCTCGTCATTGGAGAGATTGGCGAGGCAAGAGAGCACATCGGGGTTGTAATTGTAGGCACCGGAGTTACTCATATAGCTGAACTTTTCTGTAGTGAACGGGAGGAAATTCGCGGATCGGCTTGAGGATGATGGCCCCGGTCTCATCGCGTTGGTAAGAGCCTGAACCGCCAAAGAGATCCATTTGTACGAGGGTATTGTTTTCCTCAAGCAACTGGTCGAGGCGGAAATCGCGGCGTTTAATCAAATGAGTATTGATGGCAGCCCACTCGGCAAAGATGATGGGCTGTCCGTCGGAGGTCTTCATCGTGAGTGCATCACCGCAGAGGATATTATGGAGGAGGATGTGGCGCACCGCCTCGCGGGTGTCATCGTTGGCATCTTTGGGGCAGTTACGCGTGTACTCCCGATCGAAAATATCGAACATCCTTTGCCGACATTCTTCGGTATTATCTTGCAGGAGCTCTACACCGTAGATGCTGGAGACAGCGATAACGGCATAGCGTTCATAATCGAAAGGGTTTTTGCCGTAGCGACGTTTGACGACATCGAGTTTACGACGCAAAATTTCGGCCAGAAAATTACCGTTGCCACAGGCTGGCTCGAGAAAACGGCTGTCAATACGTTCGGTTTCGTGTTTTACCAGATCGAGCATGGCATTGACCTCGCGCTCGTGTGTGAAAACTTCACCGTGGTCGGCAACGCGTTGCTTCGATTTGGTCTGAGATTTATTCATCTTGAGTCACTTCTGCCATATCCGGATCACAGGTTCTTCCATTTGAGGAAATAATCCCGTGTTTTATACTATGGCAGAAGAATAGAGACAAGAATAAATTCTTAAGTATGCCCAGCGACACAATGGCGGATTGCCTCAAAATATGCGCACTGATGTATTGCTTCAAAACATGGACAGCTAAAAGGGGATGTGTGGAGAGGAGAAAAAAGGGGTTGCGGAAAAGTTAGACATGGCTTACAATCTTCTTGTCGCTGAATTTGCGACGTGGATTGGAAAGTAACATTTTGAGCGGAGAGACAGAGAGATTGAGCGCGAGCCTGGAGGATTACCTCGAGGCGATGCTTTTTGTGATTCTGGAGAAGAAAGGGGTCCGCGCAAAAGATATCGCCGATCGGCTCAGCGTGAGCCGTCCGTCGGTGACTTCCGCGTTGCAGGTTCTGGCCGCCAAGAGGTTGATCAATTATGCTCCGTATGACGTCATTACGCTGACGGACGAGGGAGAAAAGCAGGCCGAGAAGATACTGAGCAAGCACACGGTGCTGCAGGAGTTTTTCACGGAAGTGCTCTTGATCGAACCAGAGAAGGCCGAAGCGGTGGCATGCAAGATAGAGCATATAGCCGACGACGCGCTGGTTGAGAGGCTGAGGCTCTTTTCCCGGTTTATGAAGGAAAACGCGGAGAGCCCTGAGGAATGGAAAAAGGAATTCATGCGCTATTGCCGGGAGCATAAAATGCCCAAAAAGTAGTTCAGTAGATTCGCGTTAGAATTTGTATCAGATATAATATGAAGATGCCCACTGTGAATGAAGGTACGATGCCCGGAGCCGGTTCGCTCTCGGATGCGATGCCTTCACATACTATGAACGAATGCGGACGGTGCAGCAGGCCTCACTCGCTGGGAGAAATCCCTGTGGGGAGCCGTGCGCGTGTTTTCAGCGTTCAGGCGCCGACCGCTTTTGCCTCACGTCTTCACTCATTGGGTTTCGTGCCCGGGGTGCCGCTGCGTCTCTTATGCCGGAATGGGCGCGGGTCGCTCATTGTGGAGATATTGAGGAGCCGTTTATCGCTGAGCACGGAGGCAGCGCGTGCGATATCAGTAAGGCCGCTCTAGGGAAAACAGAGGGCGGAGATAGAGGGAAATTGGTTCTGAAAGGCGTGAGAGGCCAGCAGACCGATTTCTTTTTTTGTCGAAAAAAATATGCGCAAAAATCCATCTACTTCACAGACGGTTCTACGAGTTGCATTGGCGGGAAATCCCAATTCGGGGAAGACGACACTTTTTAACGCACTGACCGGGACGCAGCAGCGTGTGGGGAATTACCCGGGCGTGACGGTGGAAAAGGTGGAGGGAACGTGCCGGAGAAGCTTTTCAGAGATTCGATTTATTGATTTACCCGGGACGTATAACCTGAGCTCCTGTCTGCCGGAGGAAGAGGTGGCTCGGGCGTATTTGTTCGAGGAGACTCCGGAGGTGATCGTCAACGTGGTGGATGCGGCGAACCTGGAGCGGAATCTCTACCTGACCTTGAGGCTGCTGGAGATGGGGATACCGCTGGTGATCGCTCTCAATATGTGCGACAAAGCCGAGGCGCTGGGGATGAAGGTCGACAGCGAGGAGCTTTCCCGGAGGCTCGGAGGGGTGCCGGTTGTGAAGACGATCGCGTCTCAATCGGTCGGAAAGGAAGAACTGCTGAAGGCGGTGGAGTCGGCGAGCAAGAAAGGAACCTTGGGGTTCGTGCTCAATTACGGCGCGGAGGTGGAGCCGGTTCTGGTGGACTTGAGCCGGGAGATGGATGCGAGCCATCCGGAAATGAAGCCGGTCTTGAGGCGGTGGCTTTTATTGAATTTACTGGAGGGAGACTCACAGGCGCAGAAATGGCTGGGGAGTGCGGAGGTAGTGAAGCGGGCTGCATCGGTCTCGGCAGAACTGGGGCGGCAAGCGGGCAGGAACGTGGGAGAGCTCCTGGCCGAGCAGCGTTACCGGGCGATCCTTGAGATTTGCAAATCGGTTATCCACAGCCGGGAAGTGCATGAGAGCTGGACATCGCGTCTGGACGGGATTCTGACGAGCCGGCGCTGGGGACTGCCGATTTTTCTGGTGCTGATGTACCTGGTATTCACGGTGACCTTCACGCTGGGCGAGCCGATCATGGGTTGGATTGAAAATGGTTTCGGGTGGCTCGGGAGTTTTATTTCGTCATTCTGGCCCGAGGGGGCCGAGAGTCCCTTCAAGAGTTTGTTATTGGATGGAGTGCTGGCCGGTGTCGGTGGAGTGCTTGTGTTCTTGCCGAACATCGTTCTCCTGTTTCTGGCGATATCGATTCTGGAAGATACGGGCTACATGGCGCGGGCGGCGTGTTTATTGGACAACGTAATGAGCCGCTTTGGGCTGCATGGGAAGAGCTTTATTCCGCTACTAATCGGGTTTGGGTGTACGGTTCCGGCGGTGATATCGACGCGGATAATCGAGAACAAGGCGGATCGGTTCGTGACGATCATGGTCTTGCCGCTATTCAGCTGCGGGGCGCGGCTGCCGATATATGCCCTGATTATCCCGGCGTTTTTCCCGGAGGGGTGGCGTGCGCCGGTGTTGTGGCTGGTGTACTGCATCGGGATCGTGCTGGCCGTGGTGGTGGCCAAGGTATTGGGTTTGAGTTTATTTAAGGGCAAGGGGAGTCCCTTCGTGATGGAACTGCCGGCATATCAGCGGCCGACGTTTTTTTCACTATTTATGACGATCTGGCATCGCTCCTGGCTCTATTTGAAGAAGGCAGGAACGGTGATCCTGATGACATCGGTGCTGCTCTGGGCCGCGGGACAATGGCCCGGACTCAAGGCGGAGCAGAAGGCGGTTTTTGAGGAACGGATTGCTGCGGCAGAAGCCTCGGGGTTGGAAGCGGAAGTTTTGGAGGAGAAACTCTCGGGAATCGAGAACGAGCGCTCCATGGCATCGCTGGAGGCGTCGCTCGTGGGGCGTGTGGGTAAGCTGCTGGAGCCGGTCTTGAGGCCCTGCGGTTTTGACTGGCGTGTGACGACGGCGCTGCTGCCCGGGCTGGCTGCAAAGGAACTGGTGGTGACACAGCTGGGAATCGTCTTTGCGCTGGGAGAAACGGATGAGGGCTCGGATACGCTTCGGAAGAAGCTGCGCGAGAACTATACGCCGGTGCAGGCATTCTGCATCATGCTTTTTTGTTTGATGAGCGCGCCGTGTTTGGCTACGGTTGCGGTCGTGAAACAGGAGTGCGGCGGATGGAGGTGGGCCTTCGGGCAATTGGTTGGCTTGACGCTGCTGGCATGGTGTTCGGCGACGATTGTCTTCCAGATAGGCTCAAGGATTGTCTTTTAGGATAGAGAACGGGTGCAGATATTTTGGAAACTTTTCTAGTCGTATTAATTATTATTCTGAGTGCGGGGGGAATACTCCGGCTTAGCGGCCGGAGGGTGAAGGACCTGAACCAAATATGCGATGAGCAGAAGTGCAGCAAACTTTCCAGCCATAACTGCGATTTGTGCCAGGGCGACTGCCCTCTCAAGGATATCCGGAAAAAGGCGGCGCAACAGGCACAAGATTCCTCCCGGGCTACTGAAAGCCGGGGAGAAGGAGATCAGAATCGGGATTAATTATGCCCGGGGTTAAGGCTGAGAGAGGAGCTGCTTGAGCGGCGTATCCAGGGCTATAGGGTGGCCGATCCAGGCAATTTCGCCTTCTTTACTAATCAGAAAAGCGCATGGGATGCCTCGTTGGCCGTGGGCTCTCATGTAGTTTTTGTAGGTGGCACCATCCCGGTCAATCGCGACGACGTAATCCATTTGCTCGCCCTGTTTAGCGACGAAGGGCTCGACGACTTCCGCATCTTCATCTGAGATACCGATAAAGACGACACCCTGATCTTTAAATTTTTTCTGAAGCTCGGTCAGATGAGGGATGCTTTGGCGGCAAGGACCGCACCAGGTGGCCCAAAACTCAACGACGTAGATATTTTTCCCATCAGTGACATCGACCGGTTCGCCCTTGACCCACTTGGAAACGGAGAGCTCTTTGGCTTTACCGTTATTCTGCAGAGAGACATCCGGAGTGCATCCGCCGGAGAGGAGGCCCAGGAGCGGCAGGCAGAGAACGAGAAGAGGTGTTGCCAGAAATTTATATTTCTTCATGTCTGCAAGGTAGCATCGTTTTGGGCGTTTTGCAATTTATCGGGCTGTATCAGAAAAAAAGAGCCGTTTGAATTCCATTGGAACAAACGGCTCAATCTTTGAAAGGGGGCATCTCGCCCGGAGAGAC
Organism: Verrucomicrobia bacterium UBA1412; assembly: GCA_002305615.1. Classification (GTDB taxonomy): domain Bacteria; phylum Verrucomicrobiota; class Verrucomicrobiia; order Limisphaerales; family UBA1412; genus UBA1412. The sequence continues at coordinate 19,248 of DBPU01000021.1, forward strand.
TCCGGGGGCTTTACTGCGGGCCCTGTATCTTGCTCAGGAGCATGGGCAGGAGCTCACTGATGTGAACCCGTGTCTGCTTCATGGTGTCGCGGTCGCGCAGGGTGACGGTATCCTTGAGGGAAGCGTCTTCGCCCAGGGTGTCGAAATCAATGGTGACACCGAAGGGAGTACCGGCTTCATCCTGGCGGCGATATCGTCTGCCGATGGCGCCTGCATCGTCATAGAAGACATTCATGTGAGGCCGGAGGAGTGCCTGGACTTCTCTGGCTTTGGCGACGAGCTCGGGTTTGTTTTTGAGCAGCGGGAAGACGCCGACCTTGATGGGAGCCACCCGGGGGTGGAACTTCATCACGACGCGGACTTCTTCTTTACCCTTGTCATCGGTCACGGTTTCCTCGTGATAGGCATGGCAGATTACGGCCAGGAGCATACGGTCCACGCCGGCAGAGGGCTCAATGACGTGAGGGATGTACTTGGCCTTTGCAGCTTCATCAAAATACTCCATGGATTTGCCGCTGAACTTCTGATGCTGAGAGAGATCGAAGCAACCGCGTGCGGCGATGCCCTCAAGCTCCTGAGTCCCGAAGGGGAATTTGTAGAGGATGTCGACGGTCGCCCTTGCATAGTGAGCGAGCTCTTCAGGCGCCTGCCAGTAGAGTTCGAGGCAATCGCGCTCCAGCCCGATGGTTTCATACCACTCGAGGCGTTTGCGCAGCCAGTAGGCGTGCCAGGCTTTCCAGCCCCAATTGGGTTGGGGTTCTCCGCCCGGGTCGTCCTCGGGGACTGTGCCAAAGGTTGCAGCGACTTCATCGGGACGGATGAAATACTCCAGCTCCATCTGCTCAAATTCGCGAGACCGGAAGGTGAAATTGCGCGGATTGATCTCATTACGGAAGGCCTTACCGATCTGGCAAATGCCAAAGGGTACGGACTGACGGGAGACTTCGCAGACGGTTTTGAACTGCGCAAAGATGGCCTGAGCGGTTTCGGGACGGAGGTAGGCGACGTTGTCATCGCTTTCGACCGGGCCGACATGCGTTTTGAGCATGAGGTTGAAGGCGCGGGGCTCGGTGAGGAGTGACCCGTTTTCTTCATTGTACTGAGTGCTGTTGGTCACCCCTTTGGTAGTTTCGCCCTGAAGCTGCGGATTTTCCAGACCGCGTCCCTTATAGAACTGGATGGCGCCTTTGCGGACGGCGTTGGCATCCCTGCCGGGGAGCTGGAACATGGAAAAAGGATCGTTGCAGACTTTGCCCGAATCACTATCGACGGCGCCGGTCCAGAACCAGGCGGTACCGGTGAGAGGAGTGAGCTGATCGGCACGGAAGCGCTTTTTGGAAAGGAGGCAATCTACCATGGGATCGGCAAAGGTGGTTGTGTGACCGGAGGCATCCCAGATTTTGGGGTGCATGATGATGGTTGCATCCAATCCGGCCATGTCATCGCGGTCGCGGGTCATGCTGCGCCACCAGATTTCTTTCAGGTTGCGTTTGAGCTCAGCGCCTAAGGGACCGTAATCCCAGAAGCCGTTGATTCCGCCATAAATTTCGGAGGATTGGAAAATAAATCCGCGCCTTTTACAGAGGGAGACAATTTTCTCCATGAGGTCGGATTGTTTTTTCTCTTTATTATCAGCCATAAATAAATTAAAGGGTGAGTTGAATTTCGCTGTTATTGCTTCTGCGGGATGGATGCCAGTTTTTGGGTAATCCAGTCACTTGATTTGCGTCAAGCCACTCGGAGCGCTGCTCGGGGGTGCTGGTAATGACCGGGCCGATCAATTTCTGGGTGCAATCTTTGACGCCGCAGAGGCCGAAGACGATCTGCTTCCAGTGTTTGCCCATGGGGTTGCCCAGGACATCTTCTTCGATGTGAATGGGTGTATTCTGGGTGTTCAGGATCAGGGCAAAGTGTGCCGGGAGCATTCCGACGGAGCGGCCGCCGCCTTTGCCATCGGGTTCAAAGCGGTAGGCAAGGCCGGCTCTGAGGCAGCGGTCACGCCAGCCCGCCATGATGGCCGGGGGAGCGCTCCACCAATTGGGGTGAATAATGATAACACCATCAGCAGCGCAAATTTCGTCGATATGCTTTTTGGACCAGCGGGGGCAGTGCGTCGGGGACGCGTGCCAGCTCGGCCAGGGAGTGTGAGGGGGTCAAAATTTTCGGCGTAGAGATCGTGCAGCAAAGGGAGTGTGCTCCCTGAGCGCGAATAGCCCGGCAGAGGGTTTGAGCAATCGCGTGATTAAAGCTTTCCGGGTTGGGATGGGCAAGGATAATGGAGATATTCATAATGCGTAAGATTCTAGCGAGTCTGACCGATGGGAATCGGGTTTGAAAGGTGATACTGAGCCAGAGCGGAATACTCGAGGGCCCAAAGTTTAAGCTGTTCAATTTCCTTGGGTTTAAGCTCGCGGACAACTTTTGCGGGAGAACCGACAATGAGGCTGTTGGGGGGTGCTTTGAGCTTGGGTGTGAGCTAGGGAGCCGGCACCAATCATGCAGCAGGGGGGAACTCTCAACGTGATCCAGGAGAATGCTGCCCATGCCGATCAGGCAGTTATCGCCGACTTTGCAACCGTGGAGGATGGCGCCGTGGCCGATGGTCACATAATCGCCGAGCTCCAGAGGGGCATCCAGACTGACGTGGAAGACGGCGTTATCCTGAATATTGGTGTGGCAGCCGATCGTCATTTCGTTCATATCGGCGCGCAGGACGGCATTGAACCAGACGGAGGCATGATCTTTGAGAGTGACAGCACCGCAGACGACGGACTCCTTTTGCGAGGAAGACATTTTCGCCTATGACGGGTTTGCGCTTGAGGAACTGTTCAAAGGTATGGCTCACGAGGTAGGAGGGATGGTTTGTCGGGTTTGGGAAAATCACGGGTGGTTTCATGCGGGGGATAAACCTCGCGGGAGCTCTCTTTGCGCAACGTAGTGCCGCAAGCGGGCTCCCGCGGGAGTTCAGAGTGGCGACATCAAGGTGAATTCATCTTGCCCATGAGGTTTCAATCCCTGATTCACTCTTAGTAGGTTCCGTGATGGCAGGTGATGCAAGCCGGCGATATTGCGCTGCTTGTTGCCGTCGGGGTGTTTGAAAACCAGACCCTTCGGATCGGCCTCATCAAAATCGCCTTCTTTGGACTGAGCAAGAATGATGTGGCAATCATTGCAACCGTTGGGGATGGATTCGCCTTCTTCCTCATCGACAACGTACCTGTTATGGCAGCGTGCGCAGCCTAAGGAATCCTTATGTCCGAGGTTACTGGGATAGTTTTCCCAAGTGGACTTCATTTCGGGGAAGATATTGCGGCGATAGATATCCTGGACAGTCTTGGTTGCAACGGCCAGGTGCTCGCTTTCGGGGTAGGCCGCTTTCATACCTTCGGCGATTTTCACGTAAGCTTCTTCCTGTGTTGTGTATTCACCGATCAGGAGCTCAATGACCTTGAGCTTGATGTTTTCGCCCAGTTCCAGAGGGAGTGAGCCCAGGTCCATGGCCATATCGACGGCGGTCACAGGGGAGAGATAGCGGTGGGCCGGGCGGTTATGACACTCGAGGCAGGTCATAGTGAAGAGCTTCTGAGTGGCCGGGTCATACTGTTCTTCATCGCGTGAGAAGATTTTGTTTTCGCCTTTCTGATTGGTGGTGCGAATCCAGATGACCTTGCCTTCGCGCTTATTGTCTTCAGTGACGAACTCGACCTTGCTGTTTTCGGCAGTATGCCAGTGGATGCCGCTGGTCAGGCCGCTATTGAGGTCGGTGCCGCCAACATTGAAGCTCAGACGGTAGACATTTTTCGCATCGGCATCATCGCGGAGGAAGTGGGTAAAGGTTTTGCCGCGCTGGCCGATATAGCGCTCATTCCAATGGCACTCCATACAGGTGTGCTCGATTTTGGTTTTGCCATCAAGATGGCGGCCATACATGGCGGCGACGGGTACCGGGATGGGTGTGTGATAAGTACCTGTTACATTCTGGAAAAGCTGGCGGGTGCCGTTAATTTTGGCGTAGAGGTAAGCTTCGATACCGGGACCGACATGGCACTCCACGCATTTGATTTTGGCGTGGGGATTATTGGCATGGGCGACATCCATGGGCTCCATGGTGTTGTGGCAGACCTTGCCGCAGAATTCATCGGCTTCGCTCCAATGATAGACTTTATAGCCCGCAAAGGCGACCACGGCGCCGGAGACGCCGAAGGCTACCAGGAGGGAGACGATGACGAGCCAGGTGGAGAGTTTGCCCAAATCCAGTTTGAGGTCCGGGGCTTTCACCTTAAAGTAGGAGCACAAGCCTGTGCCGGGTTCTTCGGGGCGGTTATTGAGCCAATACCAGAGGACCAGGCCCGCAACGATGAGGAAGAGGCCTCCCACAAAGACGGCCGGTACGGCGACATAGGCCAGAAGGCTGAAATAGGGGCTACTGTGGCCGAAGAAGAAATCGACGACCGCAAGGAGGATAAAAACAAAGAGTGCACCCAGGGAAGCGACAATTCCCAGTAAGGTTAACCAGTTCTTTAACAAAGAGTTTCCCAGATTCATATTCAGTTTATATTTTCAAGTATCCCTACAGAATCAGCCTCTTTATAGAGGAGGCCAACCGCTGCAGAAGGTTAAACGGCATTTTTGAGGATGTAAAGACGTTTTGAATGTCTATTGAACGAAAATGCGGTTTTAAGAGCCTTTCTCAATCGCTTTCAGTCATTTATCCCTTTATTTGGCGGAGTCTCTGACGGCTTCCAGATATTTCATTCCGTTGACCGTATCGGGTTCGAGGTAGCTGCCCTCGGTCCACTCGTTCCAGCAATTGATATTGAAGATTCGCTGCAAGGGCGGGCGGTTGGAGAGGCGCTCGCGTGTCATCTTGAGGGCTTCCTTGAAGGCCTCGGGGGTATTGTTTTTGATGCAGTTGGTGAAGGGATAACCGAAGTTGCCGTGAGGATCATCCTGGTGGGCCCTCGGCGAGGAATCCCATCCCATGCTGACATTGGGGTAGTAGGGGACTTTGAACTGGGATTCGGCCTGGGTCCAGTATTCCATGTATTTATCGCGGACTTGAAGGAACTCGGTCTGGGGAGTGTCATTGAGGGGGACGTGGTGGATCCAGACGTAGGAGGTAACGGCATCAAAGCCGAGTTTATCGACGAGCTCGACGGGGTTTGCCGGGACTTTCTCGACGGGGAGAACGGGTTGGCCCCAGACGACGGCTTCCAGGTGGAGGCCATTGAAGCCGGCGGCCCGGGTGCGTTCGCGGAAGCGGTCGAGCGCTTTGCGGGTCTCCTCTACGGAGCCGAAAGAGGCCAGGAGCTGGCTCAGGTCGTAGACAGAGAAATAGGGTTTGCCGTCGATTTGCCAATAGGAGGGGTGTTTGAAGTAGGTGTTGATGACGTAATCGCACATTCTATCGAAACCCTCAGGTGATATCTTGCCCGGGTAGAGGAGAGTCTGTGGAGTGTTGAGCTTCCAGGGGTGGATATCGATCCAATCATGGTTGGCCCACATCAGGGAGAACTTGAGGCGGTTGACGTTGGTGGCCTTCATGAAACCCTGTTCGAGGCATTTCTCCAGAAAGAGGCCGTCTTCGTAGTAGTACCAGTCGAAGATGAAGGCGTTGATTCCGTAATCGGCGGCGGCATCAATTTTCTGGGCCATGGCTTTGGGGTCTGATTCATCGGTGTAGCCCCAGAGAGGGACGTTTGGTTGGTGGTGGCCTTCGAAACGGGGCTTGGCGGCCTTGACTAATTCCCATTCGGACCAGCCTTCACCCTTCAATTTCCGGTTGCGATTATCGTTGGGATGGTAATTGGGGAAATAGTAGGAGGCGATAAAGCAATCGAGGCTGCCTTCTTTTTCGAGAGGAGCCGCGGTGTTTTGCGCCTGAGCAGAGGGCAGAACGAGCCCCAGAACCAGCAGCGCGAGGAGCGATCCGACCAAAAATAACGATTTTCGAGTTCTCATGACCCGCGAAGGATAGGGGAAGGGGCCGATAAAC
>DBPU01000021.1:25344-34023 GCA_002305615.1 Verrucomicrobia bacterium UBA1412
ATCCTCTCAGACGCACCATGGTTTTCGGGGAGAGTTCCCCATTCTTCATTTTTTCCGGTTTTTTCGAGAGGATATTTTTTGGGTTATACAGGGATAATAGGGTCTGGGGATATTGTTATTTTCGGAAATTATGGCATATTAAACGGCAGGGGTATTAAAGCCTAAAGAAAGTTATGTTTTCAACACAGCATATTCCGATAGAAGAGGAGCCGAGGGTTTGCCGTCTGGATACGCGTCGGCGCAAGATAACACCCTGCACGATTGTGATTTTCGGGGCCAGCGGGGATTTGACGCAGCGTAAATTGATCCCGGCGCTCTACCATCTGCACAAGGAGAAACAGATGCCCCAGCCTTACAGGGTGATCGGTTTCGCGAGGAGGCCCAAGAGCGACGAGAGCTGGAGGTCAGAGCTCCTGGAGGGGTTGAAGCGTTATTCGCGGACCAAGCCAGTTGACGAGGAGGAATGGACGAGCTTCGCCTCCCGGGTGAGTTATTTCCAAGGGGAATTCTCGGATCAGGAGGCGTATCGGAATCTGAAAGAGGTTGTGGATCAGGCTCCTGAGCCGCAACTGAGGGAGAATTTGCTGTTTTATCTGGCGGTGGCTCCGACGCAATATGTGGAGATTATCGAGAATCTGAGCCGGTCGGGTCTCCTGAAAATGAGCAGTGCGGCCGAGAACGGCCAGCGTCTGGTAGTGGAGAAGCCTTTCGGGAGCGATTTACAATCCGCCCGCAAGCTCTGTGACGATATCTCGCTCTATGTTCATGAGAAGCAGATCTTCCGGATCGATCACTATCTGGGCAAGGAGACGGTGCAGAACATGATGATGTTCCGTTTCTCGAACAGTGTCCTTGAGCCGCTCTGGAACCGGCAGATGGTGGGGCATGTCCAGATTACGGTGAGCGAGAAGATCGGAGTAGGAAGCCGGGGCGGATATTACGAAGAGGCCGGAGCGACGCGGGATATGCTCCAGAACCATCTCTTGCAAGTGATGGCGCTGGCGGCGATGGAACCGCCGACTTCGCTGGAAGCCGAGGCGATCCGGGATGAGAAAGTGAAGCTGATTCGCTCAATCCGGATGCCGGCGGCCGAGGATATCGTTCGCGGTCAGTATACGGCCGGAGAGGTGGACGGCGAGCAGCGGATTGCGTACCGTGAGGAGGCTAAGGTGGACCCGAAATCGAACGTGGAGACGTTTGTCGCGGCGCGGTTACTGGTGGATAACTGGCGGTGGTCCGGTGTGCCTTTTTATTTGCGGACGGGGAAGAATTTGCCGGTGAGCGCCAGTGAAGTGAGATTTCAATTCAAGCGGGCGCCTTATACGCTTTTTGCGGCGCAGTGCGGGGCGAATCTGGATCAGAATTCGATCACGCTCCGGCTTCAGCCTGATGAGGGGATTACGCTGCATATCAACGGGAAGGTGCCGGGCTCCAGCACGGAGATACGGCCGGTGAGGCTGCGTTTTTCCTATGATGCGGAGTTCGGGGCGTATACGCCGGAGGCTTACGAGAGGCTGCTCTTGGAGGCGATGGCCGGGGATTCGACGCTCTTTATTCGTCGAGATGAGGTGGAATCGGCCTGGAGTATCGCTGATGTGATCCGGGGGCACTGGTACGGGAAGGATTTGACGCCTGAAGAGTTTTACCCCGCAGGGACCTGGGGGCCGGAATCGGCTACAAGGCCGCTCAACATCTCCCGGATTGATTACGGTCCGCTCTCGACCTGGCGCAATCCGGTCGTGTAAGGGGTTTCGGATATCATATTCAGCGCATCCGTTGGGGGGCGGCAGGAGGATAGGGCCGGGATTTTGAAGCTTGCCCGGAGGGAGCATTGAGTTTAGAATTTTTCCCAGATGGAGAAAGTCATATGAGAAAGGGATGGATTCAATGGATGGGGAGATATCTGCTTCTGGCGGCGGGCGTGATGTTCTTGAGTAACGGGGCCCGCGCGGAGGAAGAATGGACACGGCTCTTCGACGGCAAGACGCTGGAGGGATGGGTTCAGCGCGGAGGAAGTGCGCCTTACAAAGTGGAGGATGAATGCGTGGTGGGTACGACAAAGCTGAAGGCCGGCGGCAACAGTTTTCTGTGTACCGAGCGCGAATACGGCGATTTCATTCTTGAATATGAGTATCGGGTGGATAGCCGGATGAACTCGGGAGTTCAGATACGGAGCCACTGTTTTGAAGCTGAGCATACCTACAGCTGGGGAGAGAAGCAGTGGAAGATACCTGCCGGGCGTGTGCATGGGTATCAGATCGAGATCGATCCTTCCGGCCGAGCATGGTCCTGCGGAATTTATGACGAGGGCCGACGCGGATGGCTTTTTGACCTGAAGGAGAAACCTGAGGCGCAAAAGGCGTTTCGGCAGAATGAGTGGAACCGTGTGCGCGTGGAGGCTCGCGGTGCGCATCTCAAGACGTGGCTCAACGACGTCAGCGTGGCGGACCTGGAAGATGGGCTGGATTCATCGGGCTTCATTGCGTTGCAGGTGCATGGGATCGGTTCTGAGGCCGAGACCGGACGGGAAATCCGCTGGAGGAATTTGAGGATTCAGGAATTGAAGCCCGAGAGCCGCGAGGCGGGCAAAGAGGTGGCACCCTCGGGAGCCTGGACCTGGTTCAATGACCCGAGGGCGATCGTGCGCGATGGGATTCTCTATGCGGGCTATGTCCGCGGCGATGGAGCCGTCTGCGTGAATGCCTGGGATATGGCGCTGGGCAAGGGAATTGAAAGCGTGCTCAGCAGTTGGCGCGAGCGTGACGACCATGACAATATCGGTTTTCTGGAAATGGAGGATGGGCGGTTAGCGGCATTCTACTCGACACACGGCACCCAGCAGATGATGTTCATGCGCTATGCGTTGGTGAAGACGCCCAAAAGCATTGAGGATTGGGGAGAAGAGATCGCGGTGGACTGGAGCGCGAAGAAATTCCGTGGAGGTGTCTGCTACAACAATCCCTTTCAATTAAAGAACGAGCCGGGGCGTGTTTATAATTTCATCCGGGGAGCGAATTGGAATCCGACGCTGCTCCTCTCGGAAGATAACGGAGAGAGCTGGCAGGAGCCGATTCACCTCCTCAACCACAAGGACCGGCCTTATACCAAGTTCGCATCCAACGGGCGGGACCGGATCGACATTCTCTATACGGACGGGCATCCGCGGACGGTGAATAACTCGGTTTATCACCTGGCGATACGGGACGGGGCCGTGGTCCGAAGCGACGGGCAGCCTCTGGGAGCGCTGGGGAGAATGAGTGCCATCCCGACACAGGCAGGGTCGGTGGTTTACAAGTTTGGGTCGGTCTATCCCGGGAACTCGGGTAAGACGGACGGGCGGCCCTGGATTTGGGATATCGCCTATGACGGAGCCGGGAGCCCGGTGGTGCTGCATACGGTGAAGGTTCGCGACGGGGATATCCGGTATTTTTACGCACGCTGGGATGAGGGTTCCAAAAAGTGGAATTCGAGCGAGATTGCCCGAGCCGGAGCGCAACTCTACCGGGGTGAAGATGACTACGTGGGCGGTGCCACTTTCGACTGTGAGCATCCGGGCCGGGTCTATATCAGCAGCGAGTTCAACCCGATCACGGGAGCAAGGAGCGCGCACCGGGAGATTTACCGGGGAGAGAGTGCTGATGGGGGCCGGAGCTGGTATTGGAGCGCGGTGAGCGAATACTCCAGAGGCGACAATTTACGGCCCTATGTTCCGCGCAAGCATGGTCAAAGTGAGTGCCTGCTCTGGTTCAGGGGCAACTACATGGCTTACCAGAATTTCGAGACTTCTATTTTCGCGCGAGTGGAGTAGAGGAGCCCATTCAGATTAAAAAAGAGGGGAGCTTCCTTAAATAGAGGGGCTCCCCTTTCTGTTTCGGATGGTGGGCAAAGCGGTCTTCCTACTGGCTTGCCTTTTCCTTGGGCGGCAGACGGAACTGGTCGCCTTTTTCCTGAATGACTTTGCGGAGCCAGGCATCGGGATAGCCAACATTGGGATAACGGCCGGAGGGAGAGCGGATATAGCCATCGTTGAACTTCACGATCATGTCGGCGGCCAGTTTACTCCAGCGGGTATGGACTTTGAGAATGCCTGAATTGGAGTAGTCGTTGAGGTAGGCGCGCATCAACTCGGGGTCGGTTTCGCTGAGGGAGAGGGCCGTTTTTTCGATAACGGGCTGGAGTTTGAGGAAATGCGACTCGAGCTCCTGCTGGACCTTCTGAATATCGGGATAGATTTCCGAGAAGCGTCCGTAGGCGTAGTTGGCGACGAAATTGAAAATCCACCAGCTGGAATCGGGGTCGAAACGGTCGACGTTACCGGTATGGCAGCAATCGGGTATTTCGCTCACGCCCATGTAGAGGGGGAAATAGCAGGAGGTATAGGCGTCATCCCATCCGAACCAGGTCAGGCCGCCGATTTCATTCGGGAGCCCGGAGCGGGACTGGGTGAGGATGGTGCAGCAGGTTTGCGGCACGGAGATGGGGCGCTCCCAGGCGTAGCGGACATCATCCACTTTCCAGGTGAGGGGCCGATTGCGGACGGGGTTTCCGTAGGGGCCGGCATCAATACCGGTGCGCATATCGTAGGGGGTGCCGTCATAGCGGTCGCGGGTGAGGGCCATGACATCGCTGACGGAGAGTTTTTTATCCGGGACGATGGACCAGGGGTAGAGCTCGGCTCCGGGAACACCCTGTGCGTAATCATCAGAGAGATTCAGAGAAGGAGCGGCACGGCGGAAGAAGCTCCAGACGCGTTTTTCGCAGGCGCGCTTGCTGGTGTCGTCGATACCGCCATAGGCGGCTTCAAAGGAGAAGGGCTTGCCGCTTTTGGGGTCGTAGCGGCCGGTCTCAATGGCGAAGGATTCGACGTTGGGAGCATAGAGGCAGTTCTCGGGGTCGTTCCGAGGAAAATCGCGGATTCGTGCCTGGTTGGCGTGCGCGGTGATATGTCCATCGGGGACTTTGAGGGCAACCCAGACGGAGCCGGTATCCTTTTTAGGATCGGTGGAGCCGGTGCCGACGATTTCAAAGACCCAGACTTCATTGGGGTCGCAAATGGAGAAGGATTCGCCCAGGTCGATATAGCCGTGCTCTTCGATTTCGCGGATCATGATTTCGACGGCCTGGCGGGCAGTGCGGGCCTGCTGGAGAGTGATGGTGATAAGCTCGGTGTATTCCAGAGAGCCGACTTTGTTTTGGAGTTCGGAGGGGCCTTCGAAGGTGGTTTCGGTGATGGCAACCTGGTATTCATTCATGATGCCCTGGAAACCTTTGACGCGGGTGAGGGCGTAGAAACCGAGGACCTTGCAGGTCGGCAGTGCATCGGGGATGTAGGCGCTGCGGTCAGGGGGACGGATGGAGCCATCGCAGGCCGGGAGGATATCGAGCCAGACATAGAAGCCGGCAGAATCGGCGGCATAGGTGATCATGCAGGAGCCGTCGGCGGAGGCGCCTTTGGTGACGAGTACGGAAGAACAGGCCCGGAGCGGCTCAATCTGGCCCAGGAAGAGCAGGAACAGGAGCGAGAGAGCCAGGGAGAGATTCAGTTTGAGGGAGTTCATTTTGATTTTCGCAGAGTGGGTTTGATTTTTCAGGAGTGGGGGAAAAGGTTTTCGCTTCGGGTTAAACAGGGATTTCTTTCATTACTTTGCGGATGCGGTCGGCGGCCTCCAGATACTGGGCTTCATTGGCAAGGTGCTCAATCATGAGCGGGGGTTCCTGGGGTAGTGCGGCCAGGCGTTTCAAAAAGGTGCGGTAATCAAGTTCGCCGGTGGTAGGCATGACTTCGACAAAGTGGACCTGATTTTCCACGACCCAGGCGATATCTTTGGCGTGGCAGCTGACGATGTACTTGCCCAGCTTATCGAAGGCCTCATTGAGGAGCGTAGTGGTGTCGAAGATTTTCTCGACGGAATTGATCATATTGGTGGGGTCGAAATGGACGCCGAACTGTTTGCGGTCGACGGCACGGATCAATTTGAGATAGGAATCGGGGTTGTGCGGGATGCTCCAGCCCATAATCTCGAGGGAGAAGAAGGTGGTTTTGGGTTTAACCTCGTCAATCATGGCGCGGGAGTATTCGACGACGGCATCGAAGAAATCAGAGCTGAAATTATCCTTGTGGGGGCCCATCCATGCCTGAGGATTGAGTGAGCCGGCGATATTGACGACGCAGCGGGCGCCGAGCGCATCGGCCAAGGCCAAGCCTTCGACCATACGGCGGCGGTTTTCTTTACGGCGCTCAGGGTCGGGATCCATGAGGTTATTCCAGACACCAACTTCGGCGATCTGGACGTCTTCTTTCTGAAATGCTTTGCGGATGGCGGCGATGCGGTCGGTATCCTGCAGACGGACATTGGGGCTATAGGCGGCGCGATAGCCCAGGCGGCGGTGCTCACGGGCATAGAGCTCGATATCATCCTGGCTGTGGTAGACCGGGGCGCCCAGGCGGATGCGCGACTCGACGGTGGAAGCCGGTTGGAGAGACGGGGGTTGCGCGCAGAGAGAGGCCGGTAAGCCCGAGGCCAAAGCTGCAGCTGCGGAAATCTTCAAGAATTCACGTCGGTTCATGGCATCTTCTGTTATTGTCCGGGCGATATCGTAAACGATGAGAGGGAGATGTCAAGAGGACAATCCACAGAATTACGGTGTTTTTAACCGCAGATGACGCAGATTTGCACAGATTTTTTAATAAGGCTAGCCAGAGACGTTCATATTTTCCTGGCGTGAATCATTTTCTTCTGCACCCCTCGGGGGGGGCAGCAAGCCTGAGGTTTGGAGCATACCCATCCCATAGTCCGGTATCGCCAGAACTAAGGTAAACATCCACCTAACGATCGCACACGACTCCGTAGGGAGCGCATCCGTCGTTCTATTGCCAATATGGTCAAAGCTGAAGAAAAACTGCTGGCTCGGAACAAAGGTTCCATTCGCAAAGTGTTTTTTCGCTGAGGTGATCTGTCCCAGTGTATCATACTCATAAACCCAGTAGGACCCGTCATTCATCGTGACCGTTATGCGCTGATTGGCCTCATTATAGCTCGCCCCGTATGAAAACGGCAACTGCCCGCCGCCTGACGGTGTTGAAATCATCCCCGCCAGCCGGTTCAGCTTGTCATAACTCTTCGCAGTCGTCATACGCGTGTTAGAACCCTGTTTGAAGAAAATTCAATTCTTCATTATCAATTAAACTGGCTTTCCTGCGAGATATTCGGGTATTCATTTTTTACCTTCACTCACTCTGGACTTTTAGACTGCTCTTCGAGGTCACTATCTATTCGGTGTGGTTTCTATTTTTTCGGAGGATTCAATTTTGCGTTCAAAAGCGAAAATATCGTACGAATCAGGATCTCCTATGAAGAAAAAGAGATCAAAATCTTCCCCTTTTTTGGGGCGGAAACGGCGCTTCTTCCCCTTTATATAGGACCTATCTGAGGTTTTCAAATCAAGTTGAGTTCCCCTTCTGGTTGGATTTCCTTCACTTATTTTCCCCCATAATTGAACAATATCTCCCTTACCCGAAGATAACTGAGCACCTTGTGTGGTCATATAATAATACCCTTCATAGCTATAAACAGAGGACCACTCCCAGTTTTCAGGGTGATGGTCGATTCTATGTTCACTTACTATCAGTGGTCCGGGAAAACACGCAGAGAAGGTTCCATCTTCTCGAAGCGTCAAATGGTAATTAGCTACCGTGTTTGTAGCACCCGTGTTTTTAAGCCAGCGAGAGATACTGTTTTTAGTTGGAACCCACTCTCCCTGAACATCTTTCATTTCAAAATAATACTCTTCTTCTGCTTCAAAAAAATCCTCTAAACAAGAAGATGTCAGTAAAGTTAAAGACAGCAGTAGCCCAACTCTCAATATATTCCATATTTTTTTCATATTTATTTTCAATTATATATACAACATGGATTTCCTTTAAACTTAATCTCTTCATCCCATCTGAAATCCTGATATTTGTCAACTGCAAACCCCAACGATCTTAACCATTCAAGTTTAGTAACGATAGAATTATTCGAGCCAGCTTCATACCCCGTTATTGGTGATCTAAAAAGTGATTCAAGACTAGTTTTATTAAGTGCATGAAATTTTACATGTGCCGTACTCTTTCTACAACTAATATTGTCTACAGAATAATCTAAATCATAGGATCCAAGAAACGAAATATCGGAGTTAAACATATTGTAAGGCAATTTAAATTCACCTAAAAAAGGAATTTTTATAGTATCAGGAATTTTATTAATTGGATTAAGATCATTACCAACGGATGCTATATCTCTAAGCATTAAAGCCACCCTCGCTTTTTTGCTATATTTTCCAAGCCTATAATTATAAATACCTTCATAATCTGAATTTTCACAAAACATACATAAAAATGTTAAATAATCTTTAATTATATTTTTTGCTTCTTTAATATGATGATGTTTTCTTAATTCTTTTGTATAATGATTATTATTTCCAAAGTAATTTTTCTGAGGGCCATAGCCAAACAGCCATTCGAATCCAACATCCCAAGCATTTTTTTCATCGGGCATTCTCCCAGAAAACGGTAGCATTATACCTTGCAAACCCAGTCTATCCCACTTATTCACGGGATCATTATTAACAAAACCATAGAGATTGAGGCCGCCGCGTTCTTCGATGGGGTCTCTGCTCATCCATCTGCCCAGGGCGGGG
>DBPU01000040.1:0-147 GCA_002305615.1 Verrucomicrobia bacterium UBA1412
GGTATTGCCCAGATTATTGAGCATAAAGGAGGTCACCACGCAGGCGATCGCCGCGACTGCCACCAGAATGGCCAGGACCTGATCAATCATCTGGACCTTGCCGCCGGCAGAGCTTCCCGCTTTTCCGGCTGCGGCACGCTGTTTGGG
>DBPU01000040.1:153-8174 GCA_002305615.1 Verrucomicrobia bacterium UBA1412
GCTCATTTTCAGGGCGGTTCCGGCCGGTACGGCGGGCGCTGACGGGGCAGCCGGTTTGGCGGCCGCAGGAGCTCCGGCGGGAGCGGCAGCAGCCGCGGCCGGGGCAGAAGGTCTGCCCGGGGCTGCCGGCTTGGGAGGAAGACTGATACGAATCGTCTCCTTCTTGGTCTGCGGTGCCTTAGGCGGAACTACAACTGATTCGGGTGCGCCCGGAGCCGGCGCAGGAGTGCCGGACTGCGGTGTCGTAGGGTTATTGCTATCCAAATTTTCTGTCATACAAAAATCCTGTCTCACTCTATCTCCTCAGGAGGGGGGTGTCAACCGAAAAAGTGCCCTTGAAAAGAGGTTTTTTTCGGAGTGTTTTTTGCCGAGGGAAAAGCCTTTCAGAGTCCGGGGATACTTTACTTTCTTATATGTAACTAATTTACGAAAGGAATGTTACGAACTTTTTAAGAAAAATTTCTTAAAACACCTTGCGGATTCCTCCCTCCACGTGCTACGTTTCCAACGCTGCTCCGGGAATCTGCCTGTTTCCGGGTGGTTCGTGAAGCAGCAACTTTCACCCAATAAAGGAGATAAATGTTATGAAACCTATAGAGAATACTTGTCTTGACCCCGGAACGTGGGTTGCCGGTCTTTTCCGGCCAAAGGAGCAATCCCTTACGCAAGAGGGAGTAGAGGATCCGGAGCTTGATTCGCTCCTGGATTATATCTGGGAGGCGCCCCCGGAGCATCTGCCTCATTATCATTTTGCGAAGAGTGCGGCCCTGTTGCGGAGGAGCCTGCCCGAGTTTGCCCATACTTTTCTGAAAGAGCATCTCAACTCTTTATGTTCGCGAGCCGCCTTGAGCGGCAGATTGCGACGATTGCCGAGGCGTACCTCGTTTTCGCGCTCCGAAGAGCTGGATTTCGTCGTCACGCCTCATGGGTATGACGGCAAAGAGTCTTCACTCAATGGGAGCGCATTGCTTGGATTCCTGCGCTGCTATCAGCTTCTCTGGTTCCGGGGCTCGGCGCGGATAAAGCTCCGGTTCTCCGCTGCGCTGGGGCTTTACCACTACTCACTCCTGACGATCTACGGGAAGGTCCGCATCTGGGTGGTCCCGCCGGAGCGCTTCGGAATTGCACTGCTTCTGACGACGGGGCCGCAGCGGCATCTGGGCCTTCTCTCGCTGAGGGCCCGCCGGCTGGGATGCTCTGCGCTGATGCCCGAGGGTCTCTACACGGCCGCTCATCAGCTGCGCTCCGCCGAGGAAGAGGATATCTATGAGGCGCTGGGCCTGGAGTGGATCGCCCCGGAGAGCCGCGACGAAGAAAAGCTACCGGGTTAACCGGGCCAGAGAACAGGGAGAAGAACATGAATGATTCAAATTCATCCGGGAAAGCCGAACCCCGGGAAAATACGAAGCAACAGCCGGAGAAACCGGTCCTGCTCAAGCGCAAGGAGGCCGCCCGATTGCTGGGCGTGAGCATGATGCATATCTCGAACCTGATAGATGCGGGCCAATTGCGGGCAGTGAATCTGGCGACGCCCGGGAGCCGCTATCGGATGCTCAGGATACCGATCTCTGAGCTCAACCGGTTTGTCAGCGGCCGCGTGTTGTAAAGGAGGAATAGAAGAAGCTTTGAGAGGCGCCTTGGGGACGTTGAGATGTTATCTGACCGATAGTGAACGAAAAAGAGCAGTTTCTTCCAAAAACTACTCCTAAATCTTTCAGGAAAAAACCAAAAATTCTCAATAGTTTTCAAGACATCTCTCGAGGCATTTTTTTATTTGCTGATTATTTCCGGAATCAGGATATTTCGTTGACAAAAATGTCAGCAGACGCAATACTCACGCATGTTTGGCTGGCGACGAGGATTTTGAGGACCCTATGAGGTTTGGTTCTTTGTTGTCAGCGAAAGAAGCTAATAAACTATATTGTGGTTTGTATACGCTATCTGTGGCACACACTACAAACGGAACAAATTATGAATAAAAAATATCTACTGACAGCTCTTGCTGTATGCGTTGCGGTTTCGGCCAGTTCTTCGCTTGCAGCGACGAAGCTGCTGAGCTCTGCCGATAACGCCATCGCCGTCGGCGGAAAAGTGAAGAACAACAGTAACTACCCGGCCAATGAGGCCCCCGGTTACTTGACCGATCAGGACCCCAGCACGAAATATCTCAATGGTGGTCAAATTTTTACGGGCTTTATCATCACACCCACTTATGGGGCGACGGTGATCAAGAGTATGCAGTTTAACACTGCTAACGACTCACCCGAGCGTGATCCGGCTACCTATGAGCTCTACGGTACCAACGAAGAGATCAAGAGTACGGATAACAGCTTTGGAGATCAGGAGGAGTGGACTCTGATCTCTTCGGGTACTTTGAATCTGCCTGAAGAACGTCTGACGGCGAGCGAGTATTACTCCTTTGAAAACGAGGTCAGCTATACCTCCTATCGCATGATATTCCCGACACTGAAAGGTACGGGAGTCAGCATGCAGATAGGCGATGTCCAGTTCTATGAAATGGCCAATCCGAATCCCGACGTGGGAGATTACGGTATTTTGAGTATTGCGGATTATGATGCGACCATCGCGATTCAGCTGCCGGTCGGCACCGATTCCGCATATAACACGAGCGACTGGAACGGAAGTCCTCCCGCCAACGCCATTGACTTGAACTATGTCAACCGCTATGCGAACTTTGCCAAGACCAATGTTGGTTTGGCGATTTGGCCCGCGGCCGGTTTGACCAAGCTCGAGAGCTTTAATATCTATACCTTTACCAACCGCCCTTCCTGCGACCCGGTAGCCTATCAGCTTTTCGGTACGCTTGATTTCCAGCAGAGCGCCGACAACAGCGCCGGAACCAATGAAACTTGGGTTCTCCTGGGCGAAGGTTCTCTGCAGACACCCGAGGCTCGTTCGACCTGGAGCCCTGAAGTGAGCGTTGATACTACTGAGTGGTATCGTGGTTACAAGCTGCTCTTCACCGAAATCCGCGATGCAGCGGCAACGGATGCGGAAGTGGTTCATATTTCCGAGCTGCAGTTCTACGGTCTCAAGGAAGATATCGGTATCGGGGAACCTCTTTTAATCCCCGGTGATATCGCCCGTCCGATCAATGCCACCAAAGATATTCAATACATGACGACGAATTCTGCCAGCTCTTATCCGGCCGCGGAAAATCCTCCTCTGGTGATTGATGGAAGCGTCGATACCAAGTACCTAAATAGAGCCGGCGAGTATAGCGGTTTCATCGTGACGCCTTCGGCGCCTGCCGCTGTCAAGAGCTTCAAGATGTGGACGGCTAACGATGCGACTGAGCGCGATCCGGATGCCTATCAGATATGGGGAAGAAACACCGATTATACTGAGACGGATAACAGCATTTCCTTTGCAGAAGGTTGGACTCTGATCGCAGAAGGTGCGGTATCTCTGCCGACGACGCGCAAGGCTGAAGGCCCTCTGGTCGTCGTGGACAACAGTGCTTCTTACAAGCACTACCGGGTGATCTTCAACAGCTTGAGAACCAATGGCAACTCGCTCATGCAGTTGGCTGATATGCAGCTCTATTCCGATGAAGCGGGTACGGCGGGCATTCTGTCTGGTGGTAATACGATTATCGCCGTTCAGGCCTCCAAGCCGGCCTCCTATTCCGGAACGACTGAATCTCCTCAGCACACGATCGACGTAAATACCGCGACCAAGTATTACAACGGAGCGGGCACGGATTCGGGTATTATTTTCCTGCCGATGAATTCGAGCACGGTTGTGAAGGCGATCGAGCTGACCACGGCCAACGATTCGATGGAGCGCGACCCTGCCTCCTTCATCCTCTACGGTACGAACGAAGAGGTGGTGAGCCCGGATTACAGCCGCGGCAATGATGAGACTTGGGAAGAGATTGCATCCGGTGATCTGGTTATGCCCGAAGCACGCAAGACCAAGATGGAACAGCCGTTCATTTTCGAAAATGACAAGGCCTATTCCGCTTACAAGATTATATTCCCGACTCTTCGCGGCAAAGACGGAGTACAGGAAGGCATCGGCCTCCAATTCTCTGAGATTCAGTTCTACGGAGACATTGTGAAAGCAGCCCCGGTGAACCTGATTTCGAATCTCCGCGGCGATTTCTTCATTGCAGTGCGCAGTGCGTTCTCGCCTTCCTCCAAATACAACACCACTCCGCTGGAATCTCCTGCGATGGCGTTGGACGGTGACAAGAATACCAAGTATCTCAACGGAGGAAATTATACCAACAGTCTGGGTATGATCATTACTCCTGTTGCGGGCAAGAAAGCCATAAAGTATATGGAGTTCAATACCGCCAATGATGCGGATGGCCGCGACCCGAAGAGCTATAAGCTCTATGGAACAGATGACCCGATCACGAGCGAAGATAACAGCGATGGCTCTGCCGAAAACTGGACACTCGTTGCCGAAGGGGCACTTGAATTCCCGACTGAGCGTCTGTATACCGGATAC
Source organism: Verrucomicrobia bacterium UBA1412 (assembly GCA_002305615.1). Taxonomy (GTDB): domain Bacteria; phylum Verrucomicrobiota; class Verrucomicrobiia; order Limisphaerales; family UBA1412; genus UBA1412. The sequence continues at coordinate 4,633 of DBPU01000040.1, forward strand.
ACGGTCGAGCTTCCTGCAGCGACGCCGGCCTTCACTTCCTGGAAGATTGTTTTCCCGACGATCCGGGGAGCCAATACAACCGATGGAGCCGTGCAGACTGCGATGCAGTATGCTGACATCCAGTTCATGACTCCGGAGTATGAGTATTTCCTCTCTGCCAGTGATTTCTCAGTAGCGGTCGGCAACTACATGTCCGGCAGCAGCTATCCTGCACAGGAAGGACCCTTCGCAGTGGCGGATGGAAACATCAAGGTCAAGTACCTGAACTTCGGTGAGGCACGTTCGGGCTTCATTATCACCCCGACGGTGGCAATTACCCCCAATGCGCTCATGTACACCACGGCCAACGATTCTCCTGATCGCGACCCGGCGAGTGTTGAGGTCTACGGGACCGATGATCCGATCACCAGCCTGGATAACAGCGCCGGTATTGCGGAGAATTGGACACTGATTGCAGAAGGTGCTTTGGCAGCGGATGCCTTCCGTTACAGAAACTCCGGTATCCTCCGCTTCGAGAACGATGTGTCTTATACCTCCTACAAGGTTCTCTTCCCGACGGTGAGAGATTCAGCAGTTGCCAACAGCATGCAGCTGGGTGAATTCTACCTCTACAGCTTGAGCGACACACCCGAGCCGGTTGAGCCGCCCGTACTGGCCTTTGCCGTCGTTGACGGGAAGCTGGTCCTGCGCTGGGCCGTCTCTTCTCAAGCCGTGTTGGAGGTATCTCCTCAAGCCTCAGGTGCAGCTTGGACTCTTGCTGGTGAACCGTTGCTTGATGCAGGAACCTACTACTATGAAGTGCCGATGAGCGCTGAGGCGTCCTACTTCAGATTGGTGGTGGCTCAGTAGAGCCAGCCAAAGGAAATCCGTGTTGAAAAAATGACGGATTAGACGAATAATGCAAAGGGACCTGGGGTTCTTGGAACCCCGGGTCCTTGTAAAAAAATCACCGCCCTGAGCGGAAATGATTTAGGAATATTTATGAGAATAACAAACAGTAAATCCAATGAAGTAAGGAGTGCTTTTACTCTGATCGAGCTCTTGGTTGTGATCGCGATTATTGCCATTTTGGCAGGTATGATTTTACCCGCTCTGGGCAAGGCTAAAAGCAAGACGCAGGGAACTGCCTGCATGAATAATGGTAAACAGATGATGTTGGGCACGACGATGTTCGCCAACGATAATAACGACTGGCTCCCCTGTAACCCGACCGGCACCGATGCAGGAGCCACTGCGACCGAGTGGGTGCGCGGAACGATGAACTTTGTCGTGGGCAATACCGATAATACCAACGTCATGATGTTGATGGACCCGAAGACCTGCCAATTAGCGAACTATATTGGCAAAAGCCCGAAAATCTTCAAATGCCCTGCCGATAAAAGCAGAACGATTCGTGGACCGCGTGTTCGTACTTTCGCGATGAATCAGGCAGTGGGTTCTTACGAAACCGGAGTAGAGGGCAGCGGTGATTTTAGCCCGGTTCACAGCGATTGGCTCGGAGGAAACGGCAACAGCGGAGGCGTCTTCCTGACCTATGGAAAGATGGGCAGCATGACCCGTCCGGGCCCCAGCAAGACATGGGTGTACGTGGATGAAGATCAGTACTCGATCAACGATGCCAATTTCGGCGTAGAAACCATGGTTGCTGCCTACCGTGAATCTGGCGATACTGCGACCTTGAGATGGGTGGATATCCCCTCTGTCGAGCATGGTAACGCTTGCGGTTTTGCATTTGCTGATGGTCACTCCGAGATCAAGAAGTGGCAGGATTCGCGTACCATTGCGATGGCCAAAAAGGGCAATGAGAATGGTATCGTTCAGGAGACTCATACTGATAGTAAGGATGCCAAGTGGATTGTGGACAGGACCTCAGCTTTGAGGAACCCGTAATCCAGAAAAGAGAGCAGTTTTTGAGCTCCTTGAAAACGAGCGCTTAGCGCTTGCAGGAGCTCGGAAGCTCAGCTACACTCTGAAGGCGCACGGTATATAATGACTGTGCGCCCTTTTAGTTGTCAAATGAGACCATTTCAAATCATATTCACTCCTGTGGCCGCCTCTGAGCTTTCCAAGATGCCCAGGGATCTCCAGTTGAATATTCTGGGTGAATTCCGCGGCTTGCCTCAGCAGGTTTATCAGGCAGATGAGAGCTTCGGGCGCCTGGAGCGTGAGGGCCGGACCCTTTACCGCTTCCGTTTGGGAGATTACAGGGTTTATTTCGAGAAACATGATTTGGGTGTTTTGATTCACCGGATTCTGAGCCGCAATACGCTCAAGGATTTCTTCTTCCGCTCCAGCATCAATATCAATATGGGCGAAGATAAAATANNGTGGTTTCGCAGCCGGAGAAAAAGACCGGCTCCCCGTCTTAATCTCCAAAAGAGAGAAAAGCAGAATTTAAAAATCCGCAGAGAATCAAATGAGTCTCTGCGGATTTTCGAATTTCAGGCGCTTCATCGGCGCCTGGATTTATCGGGCATTAGTTGGCGCTTGGGGCTTTCAATATCTCCAACGCTTTGTTGGCTTCCTCAGGGTGAGTGGTTTTGAGCGAGGCGGCAATGCGCTCGGCCGCGCCGCGGGCATCGGCTGCAATCGCCGGGTTATCGAGTTGGCTCAGGGCTAATGCCAGTGTATCGGGATGGGCCGCCTGGGACAGTGCTGCCAGGATCATCTTCTTCTCTTCATTACTGTTGGCGGCCTTCAAGAGGGCCGCGTAACGAAGGGCCAGATCGGCTGTGGCTTTCGGGTTCTCTTCCATCTGGATTTCCAGGAGTGCGCGCAGGGCCTGGGAGCGGTGAGCTGGGGTATCGCTTGCTTCAAAGACATTCAGGAGCGGTTTCCAAGCGGTGCTGTCGGGCCAGGAGGCCAGAGCCGAAACGACGGCATCCTTGAGGGCCGGGAGCGATTCATTTTGCAGACCGACAATCCGATCCAGCGATTCAGGAGTCGGGCATGCCGAAAGAAGCGTGACCAGGGTCGCTTTTTGTGCCGGGGTCAGGTTTCCTTTGAGGAGCGTCTCGGAAAGAACTCCGACGGCGGAATTCTGATCTTCCATCCTCTGGATGAATTGGGCCAGATAAACGGCGCAGCTTCTGCGCAGCGTGTCATCGCCGATTGCCAGCAGTGTGGTGGTCAGACGCGGGAGGTCCGCAGCCGTAGCGGTGCGAATCAGCGCCAGGTAAGAGCTCTTGAGCGTGGCCGGGTCGGTGCTGGAGGATTGCAGGAGCAGAGCCGCCGAGGCCAGCGGGTTGCCTCGTTTACCCAGCGCGTCAATCAGGGTGACTTTGGCCGCCTGAGCCTCTGGCCCGTTTCCGCGAAGAGGTTCAGCGCCGAGGAATTCCTGGAGCAACTGGATTAAACCCATATCGACCAGGTCATCTTTGGGCAGGCGCAGAAGAGCCTGGGCCACTGCCGCCTGATCATCCGGGGATTCCACCAGCGCCTGGACCAGGCCTTTCAAAACGGCTGAGGAGGTCACCGCCTGCGATGCCGATTCAATGGCGGCGCGGCGAATGAGCGGATCCGGATTTGCCAGCCCCAGAGCA
>DBPU01000010.1:0-25527 GCA_002305615.1 Verrucomicrobia bacterium UBA1412
TCGTAGAAGGTCAGCCGCGAGAGCTGGGATGTCTGCCTGCGCAGGTATTGCTCCAAATAATGAATGAGGGCTCCGGCGGCACCGATCGCCGCGTTTTTGCCGCGCAGCCCGAAGCCATCAAGCGTGGCAACCTTGAAATGATCTTTCAGAGTGTAAAAACTCGTTTCCGGGGCGAAGACCCAGTCCTCGTAAAGGTTCACATGCGGGAAAGCGGGCAGAAGCGATTTCCGGAGCTCTTCGGCTTCTGAAGGGATGACGACTTCGGCCGGACGCTGGCGTTCCATTTCGGCCATGAGTGCGGCGGGAGTGCTTAGTTCGGTTGTGAGGAAATCGCCCGTGGTCAAATCGGCCAGAGCCAGTCCCAGACATGAGCCCTGGGGATAGATCGCTGCCAGGAAATTATTGCGTTCAGCCTTCAGGACCCGCTCATCGAAATGAGTGCCCGGGCTCAATATCTGCGTGACTTCGCGCCGGACGAGCTGGCCCGGACGCGGCTCCTCCATCTGATCGCAGATGGCAACTTTACGGCCTGCTTCCAGGAGCTTGGAGAGATACGCCTGGGCGGCGTGAAAGGGGATGCCGCACATGGGATACTGGCCGCGTTTGGTCAGGGCGATATTGAGAATTTGGGAAGCCTCCAGGGCATCTTCGAAGAACATTTCGTAGAAATCCCCGAGCCGGAAGAGCAGCAACGCGTCCTTGGGCAGCTCGCATTTGATTCTCCGATACTGCGTCATCATGGGGGTCATTTTGACAGATTGGCCGCTGTTGCTCATCCAGAGGACCAGTGTACCCGTTCACGCAAAAAAATCAAGAAAGCCGGCTCTCCGTCCAAAAATAGACCCGCCGACACCCATACTAATAGCACCCTAATAAGAGCCATTTTCTGAAGAAGCGCTTGGGATAAAAAGCCTTGCTTATCGGGAGTCGATTCGACATCCTGGGATTCCAGGTTATTTATCGTGAATAAGATGTTTGGAAAAGAGGGTTTATAGATGGCTATTAAAAATGAGATAAGAACACACGGGTTGCAAAGATGCTTTTACTTTAACAGCGTACAAAACTTCCTAAATCAGTCTGAAGGTACCATTCTAGGCGAACTTGCGAAAAATAATCCCTTTTTTTTGGAGCAGGATCAGCGCAATGCGTGGCTTGAAGAAATTCAGATACTCAAAAAAGCTTTATCTGAAATAGGAACCGGGCACCTCATTTTTGAGTATACCATTCCGCGCATTGGCAATCGGATAGACGTCGTCTATATCGTCGGGGGAATCGTTTTCTTATTGGAGTTCAAGGTTGGTTCTCGTGAATATGCACCACATGCCGTTGAGCAGGTGACTGATTATGCCCTTGATCTCAAGAATTTTCATAAGGCTAGCCATGAGCTCTTGCTTGTCCCTATGCTCATTGCCACAAAGGCCCCGGCTCATTCTTATGAAAACCGAGAAATGAAACCCGGCATTCTGGAGGTTATTAAATGCAATTCGGAAAGCCTCTCAGAAGCCATTAAGCAGGTACTATCGCAACGAAGTGCCAGCCCTTTGGATGCAGAGGAGTGGCTCAAGTCCTCCTACGTTCCTACGCCTACAATTATTGAAGCGGCCCAAGCGCTTTACCGCGGTCATGGAGTGACCGACATTTCAAGGAACGATGCTAGTGCGGTTAATTTAAACCAGACCACTGCTGCCATAAACAAAATCATTAAAAAAAGCAAACGCGAGCATAAAAAATCGATTTGCTTCATTACTGGCGTCCCTGGGGCGGGCAAAACATTAGCTGGTCTCAACATCGCAAATGAGCGCCATAAATTTGATGAGAATGAGCACGCGGTGTTCTTGTCCGGCAACTATCCTTTGGTGACTGTACTGCAAGAGGCTCTGGCGCGTGATGAACACAAGCGCTTAGGTAATAAAAAAAACGAAGCAACTAGCAAGGCAAAGGCTTTCATTCAGATCATTCATCATTTTCGAGACGATGCCCTCTCGACAGACCAAGCTCCCATTGAGAAGGTAGCTATTTTTGACGAGGCCCAGCGTGCTTGGACTTCAAAGAAGCTTTCGAATTTTATGGCCAGCAAAAAGGGCAGCCCAAATTTCGAAATGTCCGAGCCTGAGTTCCTCATTAGTATTATGGATAGGCATACGGATTGGGCTGTCATCATTTGCCTCGTCGGTGGAGGTCAAGAGATTAACCAAGGAGAGGCTGGCCTCATTGAATGGTTTAATTCTCTGAGGCAAGATTTCCCGAATTGGGATGTTTATGTATCCGATCAAATAACCGATAGCGAGTATACGAACGAACTATCTATGGAGAGGCTGTTTAGTGGTTTGAAATATAACTTTGTAAAGCCGCTCCATCTGGCGGTGTCTCTGCGCTCGTTCCGAAGTGAAAAGGTGGCAGGTTTTGTGAAGGCGTTGCTTGATATCGATCGCGACACCGCCACTGCACTCTACCAGAAATTGCATCAAGACTATCCTATTTACCTGACCAGAGATTTAGATAGGGCAAAAGCATGGATTCGTGCACAGGCAAAAGGGAGCGAGCGCTACGGCATCACCGCCAGTTCTGGGGCGATTCGCCTTCGCGGCTATGGTATCTGGGTACAGAGAAAGGTGAATCCGGCTACTTGGTTTTTAAACGATTCGAAGGATGTTAGATCATCCTGCTTCCTCGAAGAAACGGCGACCGAGTTTGATATCCAAGGACTTGAACTCGATTGGGCAATTGTCTGTTGGGATGCGAATTTTCGCTTTAGGGATGGAGCCTTTGAGCATTGGAGTTTTTCAGGCACAAAATGGCAGAATATGAAACAGTCCGAGGAAAAACTTTACCTCAAAAATACGTATCGTGTATTGCTTACCCGTGCCCGCCAAGGAATGATCATCTTTATTCCGCCGGGAAGCGATAGCGATAAGACCCGTGCTCATTCCTATTATGATGGAACTTATCGTTATCTAAAAGAAATAGGCATCCAAGAAATAAAGTAGCCGCATTGCTCCGAAGATGGAGTGCGCTTTGAGGGTATGGCATATGGCATTTGAGCCATCTAAGATTGATTTATTTTTTTGAATAATAGGAGAGGGGAGTTGACAGGGACGACAAGGTGTCGTATGTTTGTCTTTGTAATACGACATGATGTCGTATTTTGACCGGTGGTCCATAAGTGGTCAGCCGGCAGAGAGATTAGAACAAACTGTATATTGGATAGATAACATGAATACCTTGAATAGTTTTCGCAGGAATGAGCGCGTTTCCTCCTCACTGAAGGCGGCCGCCATCCTGGCAGCCTGGGCAATGGTTTCGCATTGGGCTTTCAGCGCTCCGGCAGAGGGTGACCAGCCCGAAGCTGAGCCGCAAACGCAGAAACAGGTCTTCGAGCGGAAGGTTGAGGTCAAAACTCAATCCCAGCCCGATGGGAAGGTCCAGACAAGAATCTGGGTCAACGGCAAAGAGGTTCAGCCTGAAAACGAGGAGGGAGAAATCTCGCTTCAAATCACGGGGGAACCGGGCGACTGCGCCGAGTGTCCCGAGGGCAGTGAGGAAGCCAAGTGCGCCCCGGCCGAGTGCGAATCGGCTCAGGCGATTCTCGAGAAAGTGGAGGCTGCGTTGCGCTCAGCAGGCATGGATAGCGAGCCGATCCTCAACATGCTCCGTGAGACTCTGAAAGCGCAAGGGGATTGTCCTCTCAAGGCGCCCGTCCCCGGGGAAGTCCAGAAGGATGACCTGAAAGCACACATGAAAGAACTGGAAAAAGCAGGCCAAGAGCGGGAGCGAGTGCTGAAAGAGAGCCGCGAGCAGATGAACAGGATGCTCGAAAAGATGGGCCGGGAGCCCTTCGGCGATTGGCCCGCAGCCAATATCAACCCGAGAATGTTTAACATGCCTGCTCCCGAGGGCGATATCAGTGCTCGTCTGGAACGGTTGGAAAAGAGGTTGCAATCTCTGGAACGGCCAGAGACCGTGCTGCCCGGTGCTGCGGTTTCTCCAACACTGGAGGAAATCCAGCGTGCGGCGCGCAGGATTCAGAATCGAGTGGAATCCCAGAATATGACGGCTGAAGAGGGTTTGGAAAAGCTCCTCAAGCGTATCCTGGTCGGAGATAAAGATTCTGAGAAAGACTCATCACAAAGCGAAGAATAAATCGCTCATATCAGAAGGAGTCCTTTGCTCTCACCTGAGGGTGAGGGGCTCTAGCGATTGCGGGGTGAAGCGGAAATTGACATTTGCGACATGTTGTCGTAAATTTCGAGCGAACTCGAGCCGGACATGATCTGGCCCAGAGTTTCAGAGAAAAGAGATTTTAAAAGCGGATAAGAGAGAAATGAGCGACAACAAAACCTCCACACTGGCCAATGCAGAACTGGGAATCATGGAACTTCTTTGGAAAGAGAGCGCTCTGACAGCCCGGCAGATACGTGAAGAACTCTACCCGGATGCCAGGACGGCTCAGCACGGGACGGTGCAGCGGCTCTTGCAGCGGCTGGAGGAAAAGGGATTTGTACAGAGGGATTCGAGCCAGTCGGTTTTGCTTTTCTCGGCCCGAATTTCGCGGGTGGAGTATGCGGGCTCGCAGGTGGAATCTCTGGCCCGGAAGCTGACGGAGGGCTCGCTGGCGCCTCTCATTACGCACTTTGTGGAGGAGCACAAAATCTCGAAAGAGGAAATCCAGCGTTTGAGGAATCTCCTGGATGAGTTGAAGGATGAAAAGGAGTAGCGGGTATGAATGCCTTTTTCCAAATCGTATTGAGCAATCTCATTTTCGCCTCGGCTCTGGCTCTGACGGCTCTAATGGCGGAGCGCTGGCTGAGGCGGCCGGTCCTGGCTCATTTGCTCTGGCTGGTGGTGTTTGTGAAGCTGCTCAGTCCGCCTCTGGTATCCTTTGATACGGCGGATATTCCCGTGTTGGGTAAGCATCTCGCGCAATTTTTTGCCGGGCAGGAAGCACTGCCGGCGCTGGCGCAGAGCGGTTCCGGAGGTGTTGAGGGGACGGCACTTGCGGCGATAAATCCAGCGGTATCGAGTTTTGATTTCACCCACGTTTGGGCTGATCTGCAGGGGCCCTGTTTTATGATTTGGATTTGCGGCAGCGTTTTTCTGCTGGTACTCTCGCTGGTGCGTGCTTATCGCTTCAACCGCCTGATCGCTTCGGATTTCACTCCTGCGCCTGAAGCGGTGGAGGCACTTTCCCGTGAGCTGTCCTGCCGTCTGGGGATCAGGAGAGGACGGCTGCCGGTATTGCGGATTTCGGGCGCAGAGCTCTCGCCCATGGTTTGGTGGATGGGCGGCAGGGTGAGCGTTATTTTGCCCCAGACTCTGGTGGAGAGCCTTTCATTGCAGGAACTGAAATGGGTGCTGGGTCACGAGTTGGCCCATGTTCAGCGGAAGGATTACCAGGTGCGTTGGCTTGAATGGCTGGCGTGCGTTGCCTTCTGGTGGAACCCGCTGGTCTGGTGGGGCCGGCGGCATTTGCGTTTGAACGAGGAGATTTGCTGCGATGCGCTGGTTCTGGACCGGATTGAAGGGCGTCCCTATGACTATGCGCAGTCGCTGTTGAATGCCGTGGAGCGGCTCTCCTTGCACGCGTTTGGCCCTGCGCCTCTGGTGGCGAGCCAGATGAACAGCGGCAATTTCCTGGAAAAACGGCTGCGGATGATGATGTCCCTGGGGAAGGGGAGTCTGGAAAGCCGTTCTCAAAGAATCTGCTTGCTGCTGGTGGCGGCGCTTGCGTTGCCTCCGGCCNNTGAGATCATGGCGGAGGTGGAACCTGCACCGTTGCCCGAATCCGCAGAAAAGAGCGAACCTCAGCAATCGGTTCCCTCTTTTTCAACGACGGTGATCGTGCAAAATTTAGACTTCGAAAAATACAGGCAGATGCTCGAAGAGGCTCAGGAAAACATGAAAGATACCCGGGAGCTCATGGCCAAGGCCCAACGCCAGGCCGATGAATTGCGGGCCCGGATGAAAGAGCATGCGATGAAGATGCCTCCTCTCCCGCCCGGGGTGAGAGTCCTGCCCTCGCCGTTCATGCCGGAGGAGCAGAAACGCGCTCTGCGGGAAGGAATAAGAATGCTTGATGAAGCCGCCTTGATGCACATCATGGACCACGTCTTGGAAATACCGCGGCAGCCGGGATTCCCGGGAGCGATCACCCGCATCGAGGTCCGCCTGGGAGCTTAGCCGGTGCATGCCCGTGAAGGGTAATGCGGCTAATGTAATACAATGTATTACAATGTAAATAAATTTAAATACAATAGAATTCAATATCTTGCATTCCTACCTCCGGCGTGATATCTTAGCCAAGATACGGAGGGATTCTGTATGGGAATGATCAATATCAGTATTCGCACAAATGAAGAGGTCAAGAAATCTGCCGAGGAGCTTTTTGAGAGCCTTGGCATGAATATGACTACGGCTGTAAATGTATTTCTGCGCCAGGCAATAAGAGTAAATGGGCTTCCCTTCACCATAACGGCAGATATGCCCAACAAGACGACTCTTGCTGCCTTTGCCGAAGGGGAGCGGCTTCTCCAGGATAAGAGCTCCAAGGGGTATTCTTCCATTGAGGATTTGCGGGCTGCGCTGGATGAATGAAATACAACGTAAAGTTCACCTCGCAGTTTAAGAAAGACATTAAGCTCGCCGGGAACCGGGGGAAGAATCTCGATGAGTTGTTTTCCGTCATTGAGACCTTGTCAAACGACATGCCCCTGGAAGAGCGATATCGGGACCATTCCTTGAAGGGGAAGTATTCCGCCTACCGTGAATGCCATATTGAGCCCGATTGGCTTTTGGTTTATCAGAAAGTGGAGGATTTTGTCTCATTCTCATCCTCTATCGAGTGGGGTCACACTCGGATTTGTTTTAGTAAAAAGGAAAGCCGGTTTTGAGGGGCCAGCTTTTCCTCTTTAGAATCAGTTCTCAAAAAAATTGAGAAATTCTCATGGATAATTGATTTCTTCTGTGAGAAGGAGTAGTATCTCCGAAGACTTGTCTTTTCAGGGAAATTTCTTCCCCAAAAAGGGAACCGTGAAATATGAAAAATTTTTCTACTCAACGGCATCATAGGACAGCGAGTTGCGTCGCTCTCATCGTCACCACCATTGCGTTTCTTTTCGCCGTCAATCTTCGGGCTCAAGAAGACCCGGCAGGAGAACGGTACGTCTTTGGGGATTTTGAATATGAAATCCTGGAGGACCAGATCAAGATCACAGCTTACACGGGCAGTGATGAGCATGTCGTCATCCCCTCCGAGATTGAGGGGCTGCCGGTGAAGGCTATTGGAGATACTTTTGAGGAAGATGGAACTTTTTCATACGGAATTGGTTATGCTTTTAATTCAAATAAAACGATCAAATCTGTCGTTATCCCGGACACGGTCGAATATCTGGGTGTGATGTCTTTCATGAGTTGTGAAGCGCTGGAAACGGTTCAATTTTCCGCCAATCTTCGGGTGATAGATCAGGATGCCTTTTTCTACTGTCGGGCTTTGAAAGAAGTCATATTGCCCGACAGTCTTCAGGAGTTGGGAAAGGAGGCTTTTCTGGCTTGTTACGCTCTGGAAAAAGTGAGGCTTCCGGCCAACATTGAAAAAATCAATGACCGGACTTTCTTCTCCTGTCGCAACCTGTCGGATATCACCTTACCCAGCAGCGTGCGGGAGATTGGTGAAAACGCATTCCATTCTTGCAATAAACTTCCGTCGATCGATTTATCGAATATTCAAACCCTGAAAGCCGGGGCTTTTTCCGGTTGTTTTCAGTTAGAAAATGTAGCAATTCCTGAAGATTGGGAGGTTCTGGAGGATAATGTTTTTAGTGCCTGTACCAGTTTCACGGAGATTCAATTACCCAAGAATCTCAAAAAAATTGGGACCAGAACATTCAACGGCTGCACAAACTTGACAGAAATAATCATTCCTGAAAGCGTGACGGTGATAGGAGATGAAGCTTTCAAAGAATGTTTTGGTCTGACACAGATGACGCTCCCGGATGGGGTGAGCGAACTGGGAAAAGGCGTTTTCAGAAAATGCATCAATCTCACTAACATTGTCTTGCCCGACGGGATCACCGAGTTGAGGGAATCTTCCTTTCAGAATTGCACCCAATTGGAAAACGTCCTTATCAAGGGTCAAATCACCACGATTGGTGATGGTGCCTTTAGCGGGTGTGAGGCCTTGGAAACAATAACTCTTCCATATACATTGACCCATCTGGGGTTAAGCGCCTTCACGGACTGTTCAGTTCTGAGCCGAGTCTATTTTAAGGGCAATACGCCTCTGGTCAGTTTCAGTCAACTACCTCAATATCCGCCGATTCCGGAAACAGTTTTTTCTGAACCCTATCCCACTCTCTATTACCTGGAGGGAACGACAGGCTGGGCCGGTGAATACTTGGCCGACCAGTTTGGAAACTTTACTGAAGGCAAAGAACCCCCTTCCGGTATGGTGATTCTTTTTCCCGGAATTGAGATAGGGATACCGTCGTTTCCTTCACAGATGCGCCCTGTTAACTGGTGGACAGAAGGAGCCATTCTGGAAACCTGGACACTGCCGGCTGATGAACCGGAGGTATTCATCCCCAAGCGGGTGATAACGGAAAATGAAATCCAGATGACTCTGGTTTTCGGCGGGGCATTGCAGAGCAGCACGAACCTGAAAGATTGGGAGTCGGTCGAGACGGCGAGTCCTTATCTGGTCTCAGTCGCCTCTGGCGGCGAGAAATTCTACCGGACACTCGCAGTGGAGGTTGAACCGCCGGGCTCCGTCCAATAGAGAATCACACTTATTTTTATTCCGCAGAGCCGGATTAGCAGGATGGGGGAAGAGTACCCATCCTGTTTTTATGGGGAGTACGGCTCTGAAAGGAAAAAGCTTTCCGGAAAAATAGGCTGTTCTGCGGCAGCGCATCTGCTAGTCTGGTTGGCAGCTGAACATGAAAAAATCAGATCACTATCAACAGCAAACTTTACCGGCATCAGGCGCCGGTTTTCCGTGCCGGAATTTTCCAAATAGAGCCGCTGCTCTTTTCCAAGGCATTATCATCGTTTTCATCCTGGCACTGACGAGTTTCACGGTTCAGGCGCAGACGCCTAAGCCGGTCATGCCCGAGGGCTATGGGACCTCTGCCAATCCCTTCGCGATCAAGCAAGCGGAGAATCTGCTCTGGATGAGCCAGAACGTTGCCTTTTCTGCGGGACAATATTTTGTCTTGATGAACGATATCGACGCCTCGGCAACAGAGAGCTGGGAAACGGGCAAAGGTTTTCCGCCGATCGGCAGCGCCTCGAGCAAGTTCGGCGGCTATTTTTACGGGAACGGGAAAACGATCAGCGGTTTAAAAATAAATCACGCCGGCGCCACCTACACGGGCCTGTTCGGCTATGCCGATGGAGCGCTTATTGATCAGCTCCGGCTGGAGAATCCCTCCATTCAGGGCGGCGGCTGGACGGGCGCCCTGGTCGGTTATTTAAATAATGGTCAGGTGAATGGCTGCAGCGTTACGGGCGGCGCCTTGATCAGTGGGAGCGATTATGTGGGCGCTCTGGTCGGTGCGGCCTACAAGAGTGCGTTCTCATGGTGTTACGCGGTGGCGCAAGTGAGCGGCCAGAACTACGTGGGCGGGATTATCGGGATGAATGCGACCGAGACATCGCTCTCGGGCTGTTACACGATGGGCAGCGTCACGGCCTCCTCTCTTTATGCGGGCGGCCTGACGGGCTGGAGCGCCGGAATCGTGAGCGCCTGTTATTCGACGGCGGTCGTGAGAGGTTATGACCGGGTGGGCGGCTTGATCGGCCAGAATACCAAAGCGGTCAACTCCTGCTATTCGGTGGGGTATGTGGTCGGCACGGATAAGTACAAAGGAGGCCTGGTCGGTTACGGCACGATTACCCTGAGCGACAGTTACTGGGATATCCAGACGAGCGGGCAGCTGACTTCCGCCGGCAGCCAAGCGAACCACGGCCTGACGACGTCGCAGATGAAAAATAAGAACACGTACTGGGGATGGAATTTTTCCAGTTTTTGGGATATTCACTCGCAGATCAATCGCGGCTATCCGTTCATGCGCTCGCTGGTGCCTTATCAGACTTCGACCATCCCGCCCGAGTGGGAATACAAGATCAGCAATGGACGCTTGACGATGAAATGGGCGCAGTCTTCGGGCGCATGGCTGGAGCGCTCCGTGCAAGTGGATGGAAGCTGGGAGAGAGTCCCGGAGGACGAGCTCAAGCTTTCGGAGGGCTACTACAGCCTGAGCGTTTCCTATGTCAATGTGCCTATCAAACGCCGGTATTACCGCCTGGGCCGTGAGGCACTGATCCAGCCGGCGAATAATCCATAATCCATAAGGCGCGATTTCTTGCAGTCGGCCGGGGGTGAATCTGAAGCTCCCGGCCGATTGTCATTTTCTTCTACCATTTCCCTCAATAAACCGATAGCGGCTTTTTTGCCATAGATGCCAGGGAGAGGATGGGTGCTCTCCGGGTTTGGTGGTTTTCTATTGCCCATGGTTTCACATGATCATAACGGCAACAAGAAACTATGGATCGGATTAATGATGCTGGCATCGGGTGCGCTGGTCGGGGCTTCGGCTGCGACGGCTTCCACGGATGCAGCTCAGGCGATGAGCTCAACTCTCAATGCAGGCTCGGGCGCTTTGGACCTGGCCGCACTGGTGCAGGCCGCGACGCCGCTTTTGAGCGCGGGCGGTGTGAGCCTCTTCAAATACTTCCTGCCTAAAATTCCGCGGGCGATTCTTCCTTTTCTGACTCCTTTCCTGGGAGCGGCAGTGGAGGTATTGGCCCATCTGGCGGGTCTCTCCGAGGCCAGTCCTTTGCGAGGTGCTCTCCTGGGCGCCTGTGGCGTCTTCGTTCACGAAGCGTTCTCTCAATCCAAAAAAATCCTCTCTTCCGAACAACAATAGAAACAATGAAAATCAGAATGATGAAACAGAATATCTCACGTCCATTGGGGACCTTGCTTTGGCTTTTGCGCCACAGGGCAGGGGGCTCTGGCCGCACTGAGGCCCTGGCCAATGAGAGCGGCCGTCACGGTGCGGCCCTGACCAAATGCAGCGCGGATGCAATCGCCCAGCGCTGGCTCCTGGGGTGTCTGGCCGAAGATACCACCCAGATCCAACCGTGCGCCCTGGCTTCCACGCTTCCCTGGGGAGTCATTACCGACACGGCGCAGGCGGCCGGTGAATACCTGAGTGTCGAACTGTTGGGAGCGATCCCGGGGACGATTCGCGCAGTGGCGGCCGGTCAAATTGCGGCCGGAGTCCCCGTCTACACGGCGCCTTCGGGCAAAGTACAGGTTCTTCCGACGAGTGCCGGGACCTATTATCAGGTGGGCTACAGCGTCACCGATGCAGCAGCCAACAATGATGAACTGGAGATTGTCAGCTGCGTGCCCCGGCAGATCGTGGTCGAAGCCCAGCCCTAAAAAACACGGAGAAGAGAAAGAGATAAAATGAATTCAGATATAAAAAAGAAAACCTTTGATGTGAGCGGGGAGACCTCCGCCATTTTGCAGCCGGGGCAGATCGCCCTGGCCAATGACTCGCGCTTCAATGAAGCCTACCTCAGCCAGCCGCTCACCGCTTATGCCGTGGGCTGGAGCGATGAGGGCTCGCTCATGGGCGACCTGGATTTTGTAGCACCGCCGGTCCTGGTGCCCCGTCGCTTTGAATATCGCAAGGCGGATAACAACGAGGAATTCCTGGAGGAGAGTGAGGATATCCGCGCCATCGGTGCGGAGTTTCGCCGCGTGGAGCCTTCGGGCGAGATTATCCTGGGCAAGACCTATAACAAGGGATTGACGCTGCGGGTGGACCTGGACCAGGTGAGCGGAATTGCGAATTGGCGGCAGGTGGCCGTGGCAAGGCTTTTGCGCAGACTCTTCAGAGCCGAGCTCAGGCGGGCCATTGCGCTCCTCTATGATGCGAGCAGCAATACGCCGGTGATCTGGAGCGGTGCCGCAGGTGAAGACCCGGATTCAGACCTGATCAGCGCACTGCAATCGGCGGCAGATTCCTCCGGCCTTAAACCGAACCGGGTTCTCTTCGGCGATTCCGCCTGGGCCGCCCGGAGCCTCTCGCATCGTGCCCAGAGCACTGCCGGCGGCTTTGCATCGGCCACGCTGAGCCCGGAAGCTCTGGCCGGATTGGTCGGAGTCGAGCAGGTGCGCAGATGCACCCAGCGCCGTCAGTCGGGTGCCGTCAAGGTCGGCTTCGCGGAGAATCTGGTTCTTCTCTTCAGCGCCTATGCGCATCAATCGGTGGAAGACCCGAGCAATATCAAGCGCTTCGTGACGCCGTGTGAGGATGGCTCTCTCTATCGGGTGTATGAGCAGGCCCTGACCGGCAAGATCACCGATATCACCGTGGAGCACTACTCAAATATCGTGATTACCTCTTCGGTGGGTGTCGGGGCGCTGGTCGTCAGCACCGAAGCCGAAGTCGAAGAAGAGGCGTAATCTCTTCTTTTCGGGCGGGTTCTTTCCCCGCATCAATATGCCGCATTCCTTTTTGGGTGCGGTATTTTTATTTCCGGGCATGCCAGGCCTGGCTGATTCAATGTTTCCCGGGTTAAAACTTATCCTTTTCCGATGCCGATAATCAGTGTAATCTGCTACCAGCATTTGGGAGATAAATCTTGGATGAAAATAAAAAGTCTTATCATTATTCTGGCAATGGCGCTCATCTGCCTGGCTCAGGGAGCAGAAGAGCCGCAGTCTTATCAATACGCACGGGATATTGCCTACCGTCCTGCAAGCGACGCGCAGCATACCAACCAATTGTGCCAATTGGACGTGGCCTATCGTCCGCAGGCGGAACATAAGCCGGTCGTGGTCTGGTTCCATGGAGGTGGTTTGATGGCCGGACGGCGGGAGATTCCCGAGGCGCTTCTGAAGGATCAACTGGTGATCATGGGCGTGGAGTATCGCCTGGCGCCCGAGGTCAATACCGATGAGATTATTGATGACGCCGCCGCGGCCGTGGCCTGGGCTTTCGACCACTGCGCCGAATATGGAGGCGATGCGAAGAAAATATTCATCGCGGGTCATTCTGCCGGGGGATACCTGGTAAACATGGTCGCCCTGGATCAATCCCGGCTGAAGAAATACGGCAAAGAGGCTAACGATCTTGCGGGAGTGATTCCCTACAGCGGACACTCGATCACTCACTACACCACGCGCCAGACGATGGGAATGCCGCCTCACCAGGCCTTGATTGACAGCACGGCTCCTCTTTATTACGTGCGGGCCGATGCACCACCGCTTCTGATTATCTCAGGTGACCGGGAGCTCGAGCTTTACGGCCGCTATGAAGAGAGCGCTTTCTTCTGGCGGATGCTCAAACTGGCCGGCCACAAAGACTCCAAGCTCCTGGAGCTGGATGGATTTGACCACGGCACTATGGTGGAGCCGGCTCATCTGCTGGCTTTGCGATTCATCCGCGAGCGCTCGAAACAAAAATAGAATTTCAACTTCAACATAAACTACCAGATTCCATGCAATATAGAAAATTTGGAAAAACCGGGGAGCAGGTATCAGCTCTGGGTTTCGGAATGATGCGTCTGCCTCTTCTGGATAAGAATCCCGAACACATCAATGAAGAGGAAGCTCGCAACATTGTACGATACGCGATCGACCAGGGAGTGAACTACATTGATACGGCTTACCCCTATCATGGAGCGAGGTTTGATGCGGCTGGCCAGAGCGAGCCTCTCACGGGCAGGGTGCTGCGGGGCGGATACCGCCAGAAGGTGAAACTGGCGACCAAGCTGCCTTCATGGCTGATTCAGAAGGAAGCCGATTTCGACCGCTTTCTGAATGAGCAGTTGGAGCGGCTCCAGACCGATTACATCGATTTTTACCTGATCCATACGCTGGATCGGCGTCACTGGCCGCAGGTGAAAGAGGCCGGGCTCTTCAAATTCATGGAGCGGGCCCTCTCTTCGGGGCGTGTCAAACATCTGGGTTTTTCCTTCCATGACGAGTTTTCCCTCTTCAAAGAGATCGTGGATGCTTACGACTGGGAGTTCTGCCAGATTCAATATAACTATCTCGATGAACGTTATCAGGCCGGTAAAGCCGGTCTGGAGTATGCGGCCGGCAAGGGACTGGGTATTGTCGTGATGGAGCCTCTCCGGGGCGGCGCACTGGTGGATGGGATTACTCCGGCAGCCCAGGAGCTTTTTCGCCAGGCTCATCCATGGAAGACGGAGGCCGGCTGGGGCTTGGAGTGGGTTCTGAATCACCCGGAGGTTTCCGTGGTGCTGAGCGGAATGTCCGCATTAAAGCACGTTCAGGAAAATATCGCCGTGGCGAGCCGTGCCGAAGCCGGTTCGATGAAACCCGATGAACTTGAGGTGATCGAGCAGGTGAAGAAGATTCTGGAAAGCGGCAACAAAATCCGCTGTACCTCCTGCGGTTACTGTATGCCTTGCCCGAACGGGGTCAATATCCCGGAGAATTTTAAGCTCTATAACGTGGCTTTTGCGCTGAACCGGCTGGAGGCATCGCGCTTCAGCTACGGGCTTTTATCGGATAAACAGCAGGCCTGCTACTGCGTGGAATGCGGGAGCTGCGAGCCGCGCTGCCCGCAAAACATCCCGATTATCAAGAGCCTCAAGGAAGTCCATCGGACGCTGAAGGGCTAGGAGAGCCGGCCGCTCCGGCTGAGGGAAGCGAAGAAGAGAATTTGAATTTGGGTCAGAATTTAGGTTAACTTTTCTTGACAATATGAAGTAGACTAACTAATGTTAGGAAAGTCGAGGAAATCGAATGAGAACGCTGGTAATAGGAATAGATAGTGGTACCCAATCCACCAAGGCATTGGTGGTGGATGTCAAGGATGGAAAAGTGCTTGCCGCGGCGAGTGAAAGTTACGACCTGATCGCCGGTCTGCCGGCAGGAGCCAAAGAGCAGAATCCCGCAGATTGGATTGAGGCGGTGCGTAAGTCTATTCAGAGGGCTATGGCAGAGGCTGGAGCAAACCCCGGTGAGATCAAGGCGATCGGAGTGAGCGGTCAGCAGCACGGTTTTGTCCCTCTGGACAGGGCGGGTAAGGTGATTCGTCCGGCCAAGCTCTGGTGCGATACCTCCACTGCGGAGGAGTGCCAGGAGATTACCGAGAAACTGGGCGGCCTCGACGGGGCCATCCAGGAACTGGGCAACGCGGTTCTGCCGGGCTTTACGGCAGGCAAAATTCTCTGGCTCAAGAAACATGAACCGGAGAACTACAAGAAACTGGCGACGGTCCTTCTGCCCCATGACTACATCAACTACTGGCTGACCGGCCGATCGGTGATGGAATACGGCGACGCCAGCGGAACGGCCCTCTTTAATGTGCGCACCCGCTCCTGGTCGCCCAAAACACTGGCCGCCATTGATGACGAACTTTTTAACAAACTGCCCCGGCTCATCTCGAGCGATCAGCCCGCGGGCACCCTCAGCCAGGAAACCGCAGCGATTCTCGGCTTGAACAAGGGGACTCTGGTTAGCGCCGGCGGCGGAGACAATATGATGGGCGCTATCGGTACGGGCAATACCCGCGAGGGAGTGATTACGGCCAGTCTGGGCACCAGCGGCACGATCTATGCCTGTGCGGAGAAACCGATTGTGGACCCGAAGGGCGAGATTGCCGCTTTCTGCGACAGCACCAACCGCTGGCTGCCGCTCCTCTGTACGATGAACGTGACGGTCGCCACCGGAATGGTCGCCGACTTCTTCGGTTGGAGCGTTGCCAAGCTGGATAAGATGGTCGCATCGACCGAGCCCGGTGCAGAGGGATTAATCCTGGTTCCTTATCTGGAAGGCGAGCGCACCCCCAATGTTCCCAACGGAACGGGTGTCTTTTTCGGAGCCAACACGCGGACCATGACGCAGGCCAATATGGCCCGGGCCGCCATGGAAGGAGTGACCCTGGGAATGAATTACGGTCTCCTGCGCCTGGCAGAGCTGGGAGTGAAGCCGACTCAGATTCGGGCAACGGGCGGCGGCTCCAAGTCGGCGGTCTGGCGCCAGATCATGGCCGATATCTTCAATGCGGAAGTCGTCACGCTCAGCGTGAGCGAAGGCGCGGCCTATGGAGCGGCGATTCAGGCTTTTTGGTGTTATGAAAACAGTGCCGGCAGAGCCATCAGCATTGATAAGCTGAGCGGCCACTTCGTCTCGCTCAATGAGAAAGAGATCACCCGGCCGCGGGCTGAGAATGTGGCTCGCTATCAAAAACTTCAGGCCTTGCAGAACGAACTCTCTCAAAGTCTGAGGCCGGCCTTCGAGCTCCACAGTAAGCTCAATGTGCCGCTGACGCCTGAATCATAAGAGCCGCTGAAGCACAGAGAACAGGCTTGGCATCAAAAGATGCAAAAATTCAGCCCGGGACCGCAACCCCCGGGCGTTTTTATGCCCCGATCCGGTCCGGGGGCGATTTTTGGCCCCTGTGGCATCCAATATGCTGGCTCATCTTCTCTTAGTATATGTGTTCTGAGGGCTGCCTTCCTCCTCAAAGAAGCGGAGAACTCGGAGCCGGGTGACAAGAGGATGCGGCTTGCGGGTTTGGCACTTTCAGGCTAAAATATACCTTATTGGCTGAGGGTCCATCGAAAAAATGTAGATAAAATGAAGAGAGCTTATTTCTCCGGCTTACTTGGGTTGCTGGCAATGGCCAGTGTCGGCGTGTCTGCGGCTTCTGCTCAGACGCTTCTCATCGATGAATTGATGTATCATCCGGCGAGCGAAGAGCTCTCGGAGCAGTGGCTTGAGATCTACAATCCGGGCAATGTACCCCAAGATATTTCCGGCTGGAGCTTCACCAAGGGAATCAGCTATACCTTCCCGACCGGAACGGTGGTCGAAGCCGGCTCATATCTGGTGGTTGCCTCGGATGTGGAGGCTTTCGGCCTCGCCTATCCCGACGTGGAAAACGTGCTGGGCAACTGGTCGGGCAACCTCTCCAAGAACGGCGAAAAGGTGGAGCTCGCCAATGCCGCCGGAGTGGTTATCTGCTCGGTGAGTTACTCGAACCAGGGAGACTGGGCCCGGCGGGAGCTGACTCACGAGGAAATTTATAACCGCGACGGCTGGAGCTGGAATTGTGAACATGCCGGGTTGGGCAAATCGGCCGAGCTGGTGAACCCGCGGCTGCCTCTATCCCTGGGGCAAAACTGGGAATCCAGCCGGGTCGCCGGAGGAACCCCGGGCCGTGCCAACAGCGTCAGCGAAAATTTGGAAACGCAAGCGCCTCTCTTGAGCGATCCGCGGCATGTGCCGGTCGTTCCCCGTTCTGATGAGAGGGTCAATCTGAGCGTTCGTGTCACGACTCTTTCGGCGGAAACTCCGGAAGTGCAGGTTTTCTGGCGGGCGAATTCGGGCAATCGTTTCGCGGGGGTTCAGCTCTTCGACAGCGGCAACCTGAGTGAGCACGGCGACGCGCTGGCCGGAGACGGTGTTTTCAGCAATTATATCCCGGCTCAGAAGCTGGGGACCGTGGTGGAGTTTTATTTCACGGTGCGAATTGGCGAGGGGCCTCAACGTGTCTACCCACAGGTGATCCCGAATGATCAGGGCCGCTCTCCCTGGCTGGTTTTCCAGGTGGATGAAGAGCGCGTGGATGCCCAGCAGACTCAGCCGTTCCTGCGCGTCATCCTGCCGGCTGTGGAGTATGATTATCTGGTGAAGAAGCTCTGGGCCTCCGGTGCTTCGGATGCTTTGGTCAGCGGTACTTTGGTTTATCAGGCGCCGGGCGGGCAGATGGCGGAAGCATTTTACCAGAGCGGTTTTCGTAATCGCGGTAACGGCTCAATCAGCTGGAAGCCGCATAATATCCGCATCAAGATTCCCCGGGATCGCTCCTGGGAAGACCGCACCGACTTGAACGCCAATACGCTCGATGTCCATTGTCAGGTGTTAGGGAGCGTGCTGAGCCGCATGGCCGGAGTCCCCATGGCCGAGACGCGTCCGATACAGGTTCGGGTCAATGGCGAAAATCTGGCGAACCCCATTGCGCCGCAGTTTGGTTCTTATACGGGAACGGAGGTGCTCAACGGCGATTTTGCCGAGCGGCAGTTTCCTCTGGATCCTCAAGGCAATCTCTATCGGGGGAAATGGCACATGTATTCCTGGGATATCGCGGCGGCGGATCTCGTCTGGAAAGGTCCTGACTGGAACAGCTACACCAATGCCTACGTGAAGCAGAACAACAGTCTCGAAAACGACTGGTCCGACCTGATCGACCTTCTGGACGTGCTCAATAATTCCACTGATGAAGAATACGAGAACCGCGTGAGGCAGATGATCGACGTTGAAGAGTGGATGCGTTATTTCGCGGTCAATACGCTTCTGGCTAATCAGGAGACGTCCCTGGGCAATGGTTACGGGGAAGATTACGCGATGTATTGCGGCAAGCTCGACCGCCGTTTCAAGTTGCTCTGCTATGATCTGGATTCGATCCTGGGCTGCGGGATGAGGACCAATATTTTCAACGACGGCATCTGGAGGATGAATAACCTGCCGGTGGTCAAGCGCTTCATCACTCACAATGCTTTTGCGCCGCTCTATCTCAAGACGCTGCGTGAATTGGCAGAGGGGCTTTTTGCTCCTGAAAACCTGAACCCGCTTCTGGATAACGTGCTGGGCGATTGGGTGGGGCCCAAGGAAGTGGAGCGGATGAAGGCTTTTAATGCGAACCAGGTGGCTTATGTTCTTTCGCTCATCCCCGGGAAGTTTGAAGTGACCTCCACTTTTGAAATTACAAAGGGCTATCCCACCGTCACCCGGAGCGATGTTGTTTTCTCGGGAAAAGCCGATGCGGTGCGGACGGGCTCGGTTCTGGTCAATGGTCTCCCGGCTCAGTATACGGCCTGGAAAGGGGAGTGGAGCATCGCTCTGGATTTGCATCCGGGCGTGAACTTGCTCGTGACTCAGGCCTATGACTCGGAGGGCAGGGAGATCGCCTACAACGAGAGCTATATTCTTTACGAAACCGGAGCTCTGCCAAATGAAATCAACCTGGCGACTCTGGAAACAGATATGACGCTGACGGCAGCAGATGGACCCTGGCAGATCAATTCGGACCTCATGATCGGCAAGGGCGTCACGTTGCAGATTGAGCCGGGCACGGCGGTTTATTTCGGACCCAATGTCCGTGTCTCTATGGGAAGGGATGCACGCATCCTGGCCGAGGGGACGCGCGAGAAACCGATTGTTTTCAGCGGAATCCCCGGCGGACAGCGCTGGCGTTATATTCTCCTCAATCATGTGGGTGTGACCGATGCAGTGGGCAACCCCGAGAACCGTTTCTCCTATGTGCATGTCAAAGATAACACCTCTTTCTTTCTTTATGCTCTTTACGGGAGTTTTTACCTCGATCACCTGACCTTCGGCACCGTGGGCGTGACCTATCTCAATATGGAAGGCTGCTCGCTCATGGTCAGCAATTGCCGCTTTCCGGGCTCGGACCGTCCGGTTCAATTGGTGCGCGCGGTGAAGGGCACTCTGCAGAATGGCCGGGCGGTTTTCTACCGCAATTATTTCGGGAATCCTTCCGGGGCCAATGACCCTGCCGATCTCACCGATGGTACCTGGGAGCTCTCTCCAAAATATCAGCTCATTGAAAATGTTTTCATGGGCAGCGGCGATGACCTCTTTGACCTGGATGGTGTTCAGGGCTGGATCGAAGGCAATATCCTCATGCATGCTCACAAGGATAAGGCCAATACTTCCCTGGGCGGATCCTCGGCGATCAGCGGCGGCCGCGATGAAAGCGGTTCCGGCTCCACGGCCAATCATTACATCGTCGGCAATTTATTCTATGACGTGGACCATGCGGTGAAAGCCAAGGACGGCAACTTCCACGTGATCGCTCACAACACGGTGGTGAGAGTCACACCGGAAGGCGGCATAGATACCGATTGCGGGATGCTCGGCTGCGGCGACGTGGGCTACCCCGAGAGCCTGGGCCATTATCTGCAGGATAATATTTTCTATGACATTCAGAAATTGCTGCGTACACACGATTCTTCCATTCTGACCTTCGAGGGCAACCTCATGCAGGAGCCCTGGGGCGAAGAGCAAGTCGCTCAATATCCCTGGGCGCGCGGCGGCAATAACTCAGCCTCTGATCCGGGCTTCGTCTATATTCCGAAGCTCGAAGAGACCCTGCATTTCCAGACCTGGGACCAGGCGCAGATCATGAAAGAGTGGTTCTCATTGCGTGAGGATTCGCCGGCTCTGGGGACCGGGGTGAATGGCCGCGATAAAGGCTTCACCGTTCAGAGAGGCGTCTCCATTTCCGGTGAGCCTGAGGAGATTCGCCCGAATGAAGAGATCACTCTGACCCTCGGCGCGGTCTATAACGATTTCGGCGTGGACGTGTCCAAATTCCCTCAAGGGGCCGGCTACCTGGCTTATTGCTACCGCATCAATCACAATGGCGAGTTCGGCGAGTGGAGCGCGGAGTATCCGATTTCCGAGCCGCTGACTTTGAGCCTTGCCGAAGAAGGAATCTATTTCCTGGAAGTCTCCGGCAAAAAACATATCGGCATGTGGGACCACGACCCCCGTATGGGACAAGCCATGTCCGTGGCCCGGTCGCGTTCCTGGGAAGTGCGCGCCGATGCCGTTCCCGTCTTGAATGAATCGGGGCAATTGCGCCTCAATGAACTCCTCTTCGAAACCGGGTATGTCGAGCTCTTCAATGCCGGCACAGAAACTATCCAACTGGAAACGTGGAGCCTGACCGATCATCCCTCCATTCCGGGACGGGTCGGCTTTGGACCCGGGAGCGTCCTCTCTCCGGGCGAGTATCTCGCGGTGGAACTGGGGATGGATTTGCCTCTGAGCCTTGAGGGCGGAAATATCTATCTCATGCGCGGGGAAGAGCCGATTGATCAGGTGAGCTACGGCGCACAGATTCGCGGGCAAACTCTGGGCCGGGTCAATGCCAGTGCATGGAGTCTCTGCACTCCAACTCCTGCCGCACCCAATATCGCCGTGCAGATGGGCGAGCCCTCCTGCCTCAAAATCAATGAATGGCTGGCACGGGTCCAATCCGTTTTTGGTGCGGATTTCGTGGAGCTTTTCAACCCGAGCGAACTCCCTGTCGATCTGGGCGGACTCTACCTCTCGGATGCACCGGCGGAAGCGCAGCTCTTCGCCATCGCTCCACATACCTTTATTGCACCGGGAGGCTACACTCTCTTTATCGCCGACGGAGCTCCGGAGCAGGGCGCGAACCACCTGAGCTTCAAGCTGAGCTCATCCGTGGGCAGTCTCTCCCTTTTTGATTCCGGGAAAAAGAGGATTGATTCAGTGGTCTACTTCTCGGCAATCGAGGATATTTCCAGCGGACGCTCCCCGGATGGCTCCGCGAGAATTTGTGCTTTGAGTGCACCGACTCCGGGCGGGCCCAACTCGGTTGTTCTTTCCCAACAAGAGGTGCAGATCGAGACGACTGAGCTCGTGCCGATGGATGCATTCTGGAGATTCGATCAGAGCGGGACGGACCTGGGGACCGATTGGAGAAACTCTGGTTATAATGATCAATCCTGGCTTCAGGGGCAGGCCCTTTTCTATAACGAGATCGACCCGCTGCCCGGTCCCACAAATACGAAAATCAAAACCGGAATCATAACGCACTATTTCCGGACGACTTTCACGGTGGATGAAACGATGCTCACCGAATGGTTGGAACCCGATTCGCGCTGGGTTTTGAATCTCAATACCATCTATGATGACGGTCTGGTTTTCTATCTCAATGGAGTGGAGGTGATGCGCCTCAATATGCCCGATGGCAATGTGAATTATCTGACGACTGCGCTTCCGGGTGAAGGCCGCCTCAATGGACCTTACCAAATCGCGCTGACGAATCTGGTGAGCGGCCTGAACACGTTTGCCGTGGAGCTGCATCAGAATACCAAGAGCAGTTCGGATGCGGTGATGGGCGCCGAGCTGCTGGTCGAGCGCTATACCCCGCATCGGGTGAGCCTTCTGGCGCGGCCTCGGTTCAGTGAAGTTTTCGCTGCCTCTCAATATTACAGTCTGGATGGGGAGTACATTTTTGATTGGGTCGAGCTCTACAATCCGGAAACCAAAACTGTGGACCTTTCGGGCATGGTGCTCTCAAATAAAAAAATGGATGGCACAATTTCCGGAAACTACTTTGTTTTCCCGGAGTCGACGCAGCTTGAGCCCGGGGACTACCTCGTAGTCGCCTGCTCGGAAGATGGGCTTCCGGGATCCACATATTTCAACCTCAGTGCTGAGGGCGGCACGCTCTATCTCTATGACAGCGCGGCGGCCGGAGGCGCTCTGGTCGATTCGGTCACCTATGGTTTCCAGGTGAAGGATTATTCCATTTCGCGAGTGGATTATTTTCGGCAGGAGTGGCAGCTTTCTCTGCCGACTCCGGGCGAGCCTCATGAGTTTTGCGAGCTTGGTTCTGCGGCCGATATTTTCATCAACGAGTGGATGGCTTCGCCTCTGAGCGGAGGAGATTGGTTTGAGCTCTACAATGCCGGGGAGTTGCCCGTGGATTTGAGTCTTCATTATCTGAGCGATGATCCGAACCGGCTTAATCAATACCGGATTCCGCAAGCCTCTTATCTGGGCGCGGGCGAGAAAGCCTGGATTAAAATCATAGCCGATGAAGAGCTCGAGAAGGGTGCCCATCATGCGAACTTCAAGCTCTCGGCATCGGGCGAGCAGATTATCCTCTCCTCTCCGCAAGCGGTCTTCCTGGATGTTGTCTCTTTCGGTTCTCAGAAGAAGGGAATTTCCCAGGGACGCTTCCCGGATGGAAGCCCCTCCTATTATCCCTTTGAAATACAGACCCCGGGTGCGCGCAATCTCAAGGAGATGCCGCCCGAGGATCAGGATACCGATGGCGACCAGATGCCCGATCTCTGGGAGATCAACCATGGGTTCGATCCTTACGACCCGAGCGATGCCGCCTTGGATGCGGATGGCGACCGGATGAGCAATTTGCAGGAGTGCCAGGCCGGGACAAACCCGCGCGATTCGAAGGATTACCTTTGCTTGCGCAACGTCCGCATTGAGCGGGGGCTGGAAGAGAAGGATTGGGTCGTGATGGATTTGCAGGCTGTTCAGGGCCGCAGCTATCGGATAGAGTTTTACCAGGACCCGGGTATGGGCTGGCAACTTTTCCGGGAGATTCCGTCTGTTTCTCAAGACGGGCTTATTGAATTGAAAGGCGAGCTTAATGGAGCAGGCGCCTGCTATTATCGAGTTTTGATACCGATGTTTTAAAAAATGAAGATGCGTTTTCCTCTGACTTGCATATTGTGCGGATTGTTTTTTCTGACCTTCTGGTTGCTGCCGGCTCATCACCTGCAGGCTCAGGGGCTTACCATTACTGAGTTCATGGCCAATAGCGACGGCGGTTTCCCGGATGAAGATGGTTGGGATTCGGATTGGATTGAGATTTACAATGCGGGGTCGGAAGAGGTTAACCTGAAAGGATGGGGGCTCAGCGATAATTCCAAGAATTTGTTCAAGTGGGTGTTCCCGGAACGGTCGATTGCACCCGGAGGGCGGCTCGTGGTCTTTGCCTCGGGCCATGATCGCAAGCCCGAGTACGGGGAATTGCATACGAACTTTAAAATATCTTCCGAAGCGGGCGGATACCTGGCACTGACCAATCCGCAAGGGGTGATCGTAAGTCAATACGTGTCCTACCCCCAGCAGTTCTATGGTGTCTCCTGCGGCAGAGAAAATGATTACGGTCGGGTACGGTACTTCAAATGTCCGAGCCCCGGTTCTGCCAATATACTGGAGATTACCGATGAGGGGCCAATTTTTTCCGATTATCAATACAGCCCCGCACTGCCGGAGCGTCCGCAAGTCGATCAACCGATCACGGTCAGTATCCGGGTCGAAAAAACAGCCTATGATCTGCAGGATGTCACACTGGTCTGGCGCCTGATGTGGGAAGAAGAAGAACGGATTCCGATGCTCTGCGAAGAGGAGGAAGCGGACCCGGAATCGCCGCGGCTTTATAGCGCCACGATTGACTGCGCGCGCTTCTCTCCGGGGCAGATGGTCCGCTGGTATATCAGCGCTTCAGATGCCGAAGGTTATCATACGCACTGGCCGCTGCATCAGAATAACACCAATTCTCCCGTCTATTTCGGCACCGTGATTGCAGCCGATCCGCCGCAAACGCTTCTGCCGGTGATTGAGCTATTCCCGTTAGTTCCTACCATGATCGGTTCCATTGAGGGGAGCCGCTGCGGGGTCCTCTTCAATGGTGAATTCTATGACAACGTCTGGAGCCATGTGGCTGGCACGACGACGCAGGGTTACTCCAAACGCTCGCTCAACCTCAGCTTCACGAAGGACCACAAGCTGCGCCTCTTTGACGGCCAGCCCCGTTACTCGGACGTGCGGCTCTTGAGCAATCTGGCCGATCGATCCAAAGTGCGCTCTTTCGTTGCCTATGATTTTTTCAAACACGTCGGCACGCCTGCCCAGGAGAGCTACCTGATTCGCGTTCAATCGGAGGGGAATTTTTACGGGGTTTATGACCTCATTGAAGATGGCGATTCGACCTGGCTTGAGCGCATTGGCCTGGACCCCGAGGGCGCCCTCTACAAGATGAGGGACCACATGGCAGATGCCAGCACCGCCAACAAAAAAACGCGCAAGTGGGAAGATACCTCAGACCTGGAAGAGCTGATCGAGTCTTTGAACCTCAGCCGTCCGCGTGACGAGCGAGCGGACTATCTCTGCGACCACTTCGACATTCCTCAGCTGGTTAATTATCTGGCGGCCTCCTACATCATGAATCATGCCGATCAGGGCTGGAAAAATTATTACCTTTATCGGGATACTCAGCGCACCGGCCGCTGGATGATGCTGCCCTGGGATCTGGACCTCACCTGGGGCCGCTTCAGTTCGGGCGGTTACGTCAACGATACGATTTTTTACGACATGGGCATCCACTGGTATTCCCAGATTAATGGCTTCTTTGACGCCATGATGGAAGACCCGCGTCTGGCGGAGATGTTCTACTGCCGGCTCCAGACTCTGATGAATGAGGAGCTCTATCTGGTCGGGCCGCTTTATCCTACCAACTGCTATGCGTATGAGAAAATGGTCGCCGCTCAGGCCTTGCTCAATCCGCCCGAGATCAGCCCCAGCGATATGGAGCTTGATGATGCAGCATGGCCTTTTGATGAAAACGCCTGGCCCTGGCCCGTCATTCTGACCCGGACGCCTCAGGAGGAACTCGAGCAGATTCGCTCCATCTTTTTCGTCTATCGCAAAGCCTTCCTCAAAGATGAATTGAGGCATATCCGCCCCAAACCGACCGACCCCGACTACATCCGCTCAATAAAAATCGCCGAGATTGTCCCCTCAGCTTTGAGCGGCGGACTGGGGCAGGCTTATATTTCGCTTACTAACACCGGAGGGTATTCGGTGGATATGAGCTCGTGGATGCTTCGCGGTCTGGCGAATTTTGATTTTGCACCCGGCACGGTTCTGATTCCGGGCGATACGCT
>DBPU01000010.1:25658-41809 GCA_002305615.1 Verrucomicrobia bacterium UBA1412
TCCAAAACCTACGCCGGAGAAGAGTTGGGCCGCTACGTACGGCTTCGCATCACCGAGCTGATGTATTCCGCCAAGGCACAGTCCGGGGATATCAGCGATAACCTGGATGATTACGCCTGGCTGGAGCTGAGCAATTGCGGCTCTTGGCCCATTGACCTGGAGGGTGTGAAAATCAGCGACGGAATCCAATACACTTTTGGCGCTCATCTTCTGGAGCCGGGCAAGAGCGTCGTGCTGGCCAAAAATGAACAGGCCTTCCGTCAGCGATATCCCGATTACAATTACCCGCTCTTCAGCGGTTACTCCCAGAATCTGGGCCAGCGCACCGATACACTTTTCCTCTACACTTCGGAGGGCGCTCTCATTGAGGAAGTGACCTATTTCGGCCACTGGTATCCGGTAACGGATCAGGGCGGCTACACGCTCCAGGTTGTGGATCCCTGGCTGGAAGGCACCGCAATGAGCACTCCCGAAAACTGGGCTCCCTCGCTCACTCCGGGCGGCTCACCGGGAATCTTCGAGCTTCTGACTCCGCCAATTATTCTCACCGAAACGCTGTCGGTTGAGGGTGGAAAGATTTCATTTCTTGTTGTAGCGCCTCACGGTTTCATGGTGGAAAAATCTTCCGGCTTGCAGGATTGGCAGCCGGTCGACTTTGAGCTCAATGAAAACCGCGTCAGTATAGAAGACGGTGGAAGCGGATTCTTCTACCGGCTGCGTGCAAAATAAAAACGGCCTCCGCTCTGGGGTAGAGGGAGGCTGTTCCTTTTTTCTCAGTCATCCGCGTCGCGGAGCTAGACGATTTCGTCAAAGCGGGTCACGCCGCAAACAGGGCATTTATCCGGCTTTTCTTCGACGGTATATCCGCAGACGGGGCAGACATAGAGCTTCTCGACTTCCAGGTCTTTGCCTTTTTCCACCGCGTCAATGGCCTTTTGATATAGAGCTGCATGAAGCTTCTCGGCTTCCATGGCGCCTGTGAAAATCTGTTCTGCACGAACATTGGCTTCCTTCTTCGCGTTTTCGATAAAGAGGGGATACATGGAATTGTATTCGTACTCTTCGCCGCCTTTGGCAGCTTTCAGATTTTCTGCGGTGTTCTGGATGCCGCCCATGACATTGAGCTGTGCCGTCGCATGAACGAATTCTGCGGCTGCCGCAGCCCTGAAAAGGCGGGCAACGCCGGGCAGCTTATCTCTCTCAGCTTTTTTTGCAAAAGCAGTGTATTTCACATAGGCCTGGCTTTCGCCGGCAAACGACTGTTTTAAGTTCTCTTGTACTGCCATAATTTTACTTTCTCCGATAGGCATGGGAACGTAGCACGGAAATAGTAAAAATGCAAATTACCCGATATTCGCTCCGAAACAACCAAAAGAGATTGCAAAACAATAGGGAAAAGTATATAAGAATGCCGCTGGTTTTCGTTCTGTCTGGATAATGCGGTTTTATACAGATAAGTTACGGGCGTAATGAACGTTAAGGCAGCGTTTTTTTTGCTAAATTTTTTTGATGCTTGGATGAAATAGGGAGTATCTGGTTGTTCAGAAGGTACTCATTCAAAATCTCTAGAAGAAAGGAGTAAAACGAAAATGCGAATTCATAATAAACTGGGAGAACTGGGGGGCACGGCCGCGGTTCGAACTCACGAAAATACAAGTCAGTTTCCGGCTTTAATTTCTTTTTCCGGAAAATGGGCCTGTGCAGGGCTTCTTGTTCTGGTTTTGGCGCTGCTGGTCCCGCAGACTCGAGGTGCCGTGAATGATACGTTCGAAGTAGAGGGTTTGAACTATCGGGTTTTGAGCGAGAACCCCAATACGGTTGAGCTCACCAGCTGTACCGAGATGTTGGAGACCGCCCAGATACCGCCGCAGGTGACTTATGCAGGGAGTGAATACAGCGTGACCTCCGTTGGCAGCTATGCGTTCGCCTGGCGCTCTGAGCTCAAAAGCGTGGATATCCCTGATAGCGTCACCTCTCTGGGAGATGGAGTATTTTTTGAAAGCTGGAGGATCGAGAGTATAGCGATAGGCATCGGTGTGGGTTCAATGGGCTCCGATGTTTTTGGACGCTGCAGTTCTCTGACACAAATTGACGTGGATGAGGCCAACACTGTTTACATGAGTCTGGATGGCGTTCTTTTTAATGAGGAAGGAACCATACTTTTTCGATTCCCGGGGGGCAAAGCGGGAACATATACGGTTCCAGACGGTGTTCTTATCATTGATTACGGAGCCTTTTTGAATTGTGCGAATCTGGAGGGCCTGGTGACAGGCAATACGGTCTCAATCATTGGGGAAAATGCGTTTGCCTCGTGTCTGAAAATGAAAACTGTGACGCTGGGCAGCTCCATCACCTCTATCGGAGAAGGTGCCTTCTATGATTGTCAGAGCCTTACCAACATGACTTTTCCCGACAGTTTAGACGCTGTTGGCAATGGTCTTTTTTACAACTGCACCGCCTTGCAAAGCGTCAACCTGGGCGGAGGGCTCGGATACATCGGCTACGAGATGTTTAGAAGCTGCACCGCACTTACGAACATCGTAATTCCTGATCATGTTGAAACGATTTTGGGCAGCGCGTTCCGGGGGTGCTCCGGTCTCCAGAGTGCCACGATCGGCGAGGGTGTCACTTACATTGAAACAGACGCATTTTACGGGTGCCTCAGTCTTGAAAGCGTTGAAATCCCCGACAGCGTATTATTTATTGAGGATTCGGCGTTTTTCTCCTGCAGTAAACTCAAGAGCCTGACGCTGGGCAATAAGCTTACCTCGATCGGACTCTGTACGTTCTCATACTGTGAATCGCTGGAGAGCGTGATTATACCCGACAACATCACGACTCTTTACGGGGAGGCGTTTTCCAACTGCTCTAATTTGAAGAGCGTGACGGTGGGCAGCGGCGTCACTTCACTGCCCTGGAGCGTATTCAACAATTGTAATGCCCTGACGCAAATCGATGTCAAGGCGGACAACACTGCTTACAGCAGTTTAAACGGCGTTCTTTTTAATAAAGACAAAACGCTTCTGGTTCGGTTTCCCGAAGGCAAAGCGGGGACTTATACGGTTCCCGGAGGGGTTCTCGCTATTGGTGACAACGCCTTCATAAGTTGTGAGGTACTGGAGCAGGTGGTGATCGCCGACACGGTTCTGACGATGGGTGAAAATGCGTTTGCCTGGTGCTCGAACCTGACCGAGGTCAAGATAGGCAATCACGTCAATATCATTGGGCCTTGGGCCTTTTACAATTGTACAAGCCTTCTGGAAATAAATATTCCCGACAGCGTGACCACTCTGAACCGGAGCATATTTCTGGATTGCCGCGCCCTGCAGAGTGCCGGACTGGGTAAGGGTATTAAAGACCTTCCCTTCGAGATGTTCGCCAGCTGCATCAGTCTTAAAAGCATCGTGATTCCCGACAACGTTGAAACGATGCAGGAAAGCGTGTTCCTGAATTGCCAGTCGCTGCAGAGCGTGGTGCTGGGGAAGAATCTGACCGTTGTCGGCAACAGCGCTTTTTGCGGATGCTCCGTTCTTGAGAGCATTGATATTCCCGACAGTGTCACCTCGATTGAAGGCAGTGCATTCTATGGCTGCACCAAGCTGAAGAATCTGAAGCTGGGCAAGAATCTCGATTTTATCGGGTGGATCGCATTCACTTACTGTCATTCGCTTGAGAACGTGGAGATTCCCGACAGCGTCACTTTTATTGACGGCTGGGCGTTTTCCGATTGCTACAGTTTGCAGAGAGCACGGATAGGCAGCGGGGTCACTACTCTGGGGCCGAGAGTGTTTAGCCGTTGCAACGCTCTCAAGACATTGGTTTTTGAGGGCGATATGCCTACCACTGTAGACGCTGATTTCCTCCTGGAAATCAACCCCGACTGCAAGGTGTACTTTATGCCCGAAGCCAGCGGCTGGCCCGAATCGGGTTCATACTGGCTCGGAATGCAAGTCTTCGAGTGGGTGCCGCCCGTAATCGTGACCCAACCGGTGGGCCGGGACGCTCTGCAAGGCAACCGGGTTGCCCTCAGTGTCGCGGCGACATCGAGCGAGCCGCTGCAATATCAGTGGATGAAAGATGGAGTTCAGATTCCGAACGCCAATGAATCGACTTACCTCTTTAAGTCGGTCATGCCCAGTGATGCGGGGGGCTACACGGTAGAGGTGAGCTGTGAATCAGGCTACGTGCTGAGCGAGCCGGCGATTCTGACCGTGACTCCTCAGGATGCCTGGTTGAGTTTTGACCGGGTGGAGGGCAAATTGATTCTGACCTTTGCTGGCAGTTTGCAGGAGAGCGACGACGGCCTGAGCTGGTCCGAAAGTTTAGAGGTTCTCTCTCCATGTGAAGTGAACATTAGCGGGAGCAAGAAGTTTTACCGCTCCACTCTGGTGCGTCCTTAAAGGATAACACCTCTAAGTGCATCCGGAGGGATGTGCGCGAAGCCCGGGGCCAGAAAACCCCGGGCTTTAAAATTGGTACGCTCTTATCCGACTCCCTCTCGGGCAAGCATTCCTCGAAAAGCGGATTGCCGGGCCCGCTGTTAGCTTGTCAGGAGCGGGCTCATGCGGTATATTTCAGCCGGTGTGCAATCGGACAGTGGAAAAATGAGGATGCAATTTAGCGGCTTATCGAGAGCCGGTCTGTGGGGGTTATTTCTCTGTATCGGGGTGATCTTTTTAGGAGCTTCGCCGAAGGTTTCGGCCGTGCAGTGGGTCGTCATCAATGAGTTCATGGCCTCCAACGGATCGGGCCTGAAGACTCATCAGGGATCGACGGAAGACTGGGTCGAGCTTTATAACCGGAGTACGGAAGCGATCAACCTGAGCGGCTGGTATCTGACCGATTCGGCTTCCGAGCCGACCCGCTGGCAGTTTCCTCCCGGAGCCACCATCGGAGCCGGAGAGTATCTTATTGTTTTCTGCAATTCCTGGGGCGGCGAGCCGCTGGTCGGAGGAGAATATTTTGCCAATTTCAGCCTGAGCAAAGAGGGCGAATACCTGGCTCTCATCGCACCCGACGACCAGACACTCATTCACGAATTTTTCCCGACTTATCCACCTCAATACACGGATGTCTCCTACAGTGACGCGGGTTACCATCTAGAGCCGACTCCCGGCGCGGCCAACAGCGCCGCCTATGGAGCGCCTCCGGGAGTGGTGCATTTCAGCGAGCCGGCCGGATATCGGGAAGTGCCTTTCGACGTAGAGCTCTCCTCTTTGAGCCCTGAGGCCCGGATTTACTACACGCTCGACGGCAGCATCCCGAGCGCCGCCTCAACCCTCTATGAAGCGCCGCTCAAGATTGAGCGGATTACCTGCCTGCGGGCCGTGGCGATTCAGGAGGGCTGCATTCCTTCTGCGGTCTCCACCCGGACCTGGCTTTTCCCCGAAGAAATCCTGAGCCAATCCAAGAACCCGCCGCCCGGCTGGCCGGTCTCGCGGACCATTAACGATCAGAAGTTCGAATACGGCATGAACTCGGCCATCGTGTCGGATCCCCGCTTCAGCGAAGGAATCCGGCAGGGGATGAAAGAGATCGACAGCATTTCTCTGGTGACCGATCTGGGGAACCTCCTCGACCCGGAGACCGGGATTTATGTGAACGCAAAGAAGGACGGCGAGGAATGGGAGCGGCCTGTCTCGGTGGAATTGATCAGCCCCCGGGGCGGAGGCGAATTCCAGATTGATGCCGGGCTGCGGATCCGCGGCAGCTCCAGCAGAAGCCCGGATGCACCCAAACACTCTCTGCGCCTCTTTTTCCGTTCCCGCTATGGGGATACTCTGCAATTTCCTCTTTTTGAGGGAGAGGGGACCGATGAATTCGTCAAGATGGATTTGCGCACCTCCCAAACCTGGGCCTGGGTTGGCGGCTATCCTTACGACACGTTTATCCGGGAGACATTTTCCCGCGATTCCCAGCGGGATATGGGAATGCCCTATACCCGCAGCCGCTACTATCACCTTTACATCAATGGCCAGTACTGGGGACTCTACCAGACACAGGAGCGCAGCGAAGCGATCTTCGCCCAGACCTATCTGGGAGGCAATGTCGAAGACTGGGATTGCCTCAAAACATCCTATCCCTCTCACGCGACCGAAGCCGTGGACGGAAATAAAGACGCCTTCAGAGCGCTTTATCAGATCGCCGTCAACGAGGGCTTTGCCGGTCCCTATGCGACGAATTACTTCCGGATTAAGGGCCTTAACCCGGATGGAACTCCCAATCCTTTTTACCCCCGTTATCTGGATGAGGAAAACCTCATCGCCTACATGTTGATCACCTACTTCACGCGCGACCCCGATTGCCCGGTCGCCATGAACGCCAATATCAACAATCTCGTCTGCCTCTATAACCGGGTGAATCCCGACGGCTTCAAATGGTTCCGGCATGATTGCGAACATTCCATGGCG
Organism: Verrucomicrobia bacterium UBA1412; assembly: GCA_002305615.1. Taxonomy (GTDB): domain Bacteria; phylum Verrucomicrobiota; class Verrucomicrobiia; order Limisphaerales; family UBA1412; genus UBA1412. Next base: position 32,069 of record DBPU01000010.1, read on the forward strand.
GCCAATCGAAGTTTCCCGGTCACCTTTGACCTGACCGAATACGGCTGGCTGATCAATAACTCTTCAGGCTTCAATCCGATGCGGCTTCATCAGAGGTTGATGGATCACCCCGATTACAGGATGCGCTGGATCGATGCTACGCAAAAGGAGATGCTTAATCCGGGCGGCGCGTTGACGGTGGAAAAGAGCCTTGAGCGCTGGAACCGCAGGCAGCAGGAGCTCGATACCGCGATCATTATGGAGTCGGCACGCTGGGGCCACGGCAATACCCGGGAGACCTGGTTGGGCGAGTGCAATTACGTTAAAAATGAATTTATTCCCAAGAGCGCTGAGTATCTTATTGCCCAGATGCGTGCGCGGGGATGGTTCCCGCCTTTTGATGCGCCGGTAGTTCGGAAAGAGGCGTCTGAGGCAGACGGTATGGTTCAGGTGACCTTGCGGGGCAGCGCTTCCATTTATTACATGCTTGATGCAAGCGATCCGCGCCTACCGGGTGGAGCACCTCATCCGCAAGTCCGGATACTTCAACCCCAGGGGATGGGTTCAGAGTCCGGAGAGTGGGTGATAGAAATTCCGACAGGCTCGTTCCTCAAGGCGCGCTCCTTTGACGGAGCAGGGGAGTGGAGCGCCATCGCAGAGCTGGATACCACCGTTTACGGTTTGCCCGGCGACCTCAAAATCACGGAGCTGATGTATGCGCCGATGGTGCCTGCAGAGGCGGTGAAGGCGGGTTGGACACGGGATGACCTTGCCTGGCTTGAGCTCAAGAATACCGGCAGCGGCGTTCTTCAACTGGAGGGATTCAAATTCGTTGCGGGAATCACTTATTCCTTCCCGTCATACCGGCTCCCGGCTGGGGAACGTCTGGTCCTAGTCAAGAATCTGGAGGCGTTTTCGTGCGTTTATGATCTGGATGGAATGAGAGTTCTGAGCGGCTTCTCGGGCAACCTGGCGCGGAAAGGCGAACAAATTCTCCTGCAGTCTCCTCAAGGGGAAAATATCCTCGACTTCACCTATTCCAACGAATGGTATCCGGAGAGCGATCAGGGCGGTTATGCTTTGGTCGTGGTGGATACGGCCGCGGAAGCACCTCTCTGGAGCACCTCTGAGAATTGGAAACGTGGTGCCAGCCTCAAAGGCAGCCCCGGCACCGCCGATGCGGACGAAGAATTCTTGCCGGTACAAATTGTGACCCAGCCCCTCAGCCAAACGGTCTCTGAAGGCGACCGCGTTGAGTTTCGTGTGTCTGCCTTGGGCAATGCGCCGCGCACCTATCAATGGTTTAGAGACGGGATGCCGCTTGCGGGTTCGAACCGGAGCCTTCTGGTATTGGATTCGGCTCGGGTGAGGAGTGCTGGTTCCTACATCGTGCAGGTTACCAACCCTCATGGATTCGTCCTTAGCGAGCCTGCGATTCTGGAGGTCAGGCGCATCCCCCGGATGACTTATCAATACGAGGGAGATTCGCTGGTGCTGAATTTTACCGGCGTCCTCTACGAAAGCCTGGATTTGAAAACCTGGACCAAAGTGGAAGGCGTCTCAGGCTCCTTCGTGCTGGATCCCAATCTGGGCACCCGCTACTACCGCACCGCCTACGAGGAGTAAGGCAAGAACGAAAACGAAACCACGGATGAACACGAATTAATGGTGTCCATCCGTGGTTCTGTTGTCCTTAATTTTCCTGGGTTGATTGAGCGCTGAAGGAAAGCTCTTCGCCGTCTCGTGCATCGACCAGGATGAGGTCGCCCTGACGGAATTCTCCCGCCAGAAGTTTCGTTGCCAGCGGGTCCAGGAGATGCTCCTGCATAGCACGCTTGAGCGGACGAGCACCCCACTGAGGATCCCATCCGCGCCGTGCCAGTAGCTGCTTAGCCTCATCGGTGAGGTTGAGCCGGAGCTTCTGCTCGGCCAGCCTGCGGGCGATTCTCGCGAGCTGAATTTCGACAATAGCAGCGATCTGGTCCTCGGTGAGACTATGGAAGACGATGGTGTCATCCACGCGGTTGAGGAACTCAGGCCGGAAATTCTGCTTGAGCTCTTCCAGAACTCTCTTCTCCATCCGCGCGATCTCTGTGGGCGAGGTGTTCGACTGCTGGAAGAACTCCTGGATCAGATGCGAGCCGATATTGCTCGTCATGATCACGATCGTATTGGTGAAATCGACGGTCCTGCCTTGGCCATCGGTCAGGCGTCCGTCATCGAGCATCTGCAGCAGGATATTGAAGACGTCATGATGCGCCTTCTCCAGCTCGTCAAAGAGAACCACGCAATAGGGTTTGCGTCGGACCGCTTCGGTGAGCTGCCCGCCTTCTTCATAACCGACGTAGCCCGGGGGTGCACCTACCAGCCGCTGGACGTTGAATTTCTCCTGATATTCGCTCATGTCGATACGGGTCAGCGCATGTTCATCGTCAAAGAGGAACTCGGCCAGAGCCCGTGCCAGCTCGGTTTTGCCGACACCGGTGGGCCCCAGGAAAATGAAGGAGCCGATCGGGCGGTTCGGGTCCTGCAATCCGCTTCGGGCACGCCGCACAGCATTGGACACCGCGATAATCGCCTCGCGCTGGCCGATCACCCGCTGAGCCAGCCGGTCTTCCATCCGGATGAGTTTCTGCTTTTCGCCCTCGAGCATCTTTGAGACCGGGATATGTGTCCAAGAAGAGACGACCTGCGCGATATCCTCTTCGGTGACCTCTTCATTGAGAATACGGTTGCCGGGCTCGGCCTCGATCGCTTTGCGGGCCTCTTCGATTTTCGCCTGAAGCTCGGGGATTTTCCCGTACTTGATCTGCGCCGCAAGGTTCAGGTCGCCCACTCTCTGAGCCCGCTCTTCTTCGAGCTTGGCCTGTTCGAGTTTCGAAGCCAGGATGCTGAACGCGTTGATGGCGGCCTTCTCATTTTGCCACTGAGCCTTGAGATGGCCCGAGCGTTCTTTGAGATCCGCCAATTCGGATTCGATTTTTTGGAGACGATCCCGCGACGCCTCGTCGGATTCCTTCTTCAGAGCCGTCTGCTCGATCTCCAACTGCATGATCTGGCGCTCCAATTGATCGATCTCCACCGGCATGGAGTCGAGCTCCATCCTGAGGCGGCTGGCGGCTTCATCCACCAGGTCTACGGCTTTATCGGGAAGGAAGCGATCTGAAATATAGCGTTGGGAAAGAGTCGCCGCGGCCACCAGCGCCGTGTCGCGAATCCGGACGCCGTGATGGTTTTCATAGCGCTCTTTGAGTCCGCGCAAAATCGCGATGGTCGATTCGACCGAGGGCTCCAGAACGACAATCGGCTGAAAGCGCCGCTCCAGTGCAGCATCTTTTTCCACATGCTTGCGGTATTCATCCAGAGTGGTGGCACCGATGCAGCGCAGTTCACCCCGTGCCAGCTGCGGTTTCAAGAGGTTTGCCGCGTCGGTCGCACCTTCGGCGGCCCCGGCTCCCATCAAGGTATGGAGCTCGTCAATAAAGAGAATGATGGCGCCTTCGCTGGCGGTGACCTCGTTGATGAACGCTTTGAGACGGTCCTCGAATTCGCCGCGGTATTTGGCGCCGGCGATCATCGAGCCCAGGTCCATGGCGATCAATTTCTTGTTCTTGAGCGATTCAGGCACGTCTCCGCTGACGATTCTGCGGGCGATCCCCTCCACGATCGCCGTCTTGCCGACTCCCGGCTCGCCAATCAATACCGGGTTATTCTTCGTGCGCCGGGTGAGAATCTGCATGACGCGCCGGATTTCTTCATCGCGGCCGATGACCGGGTCGATTTTGCCGGCCCGTGCCGCTGCCGTCAGGTCGCGTCCATATTTTTCCAGCGCCTGGAATTTCTCCTCAGGGCTCTCATCGACTACGCGCTGGTTGCCGCGGAGCTTGAGCATGGCGTTGAGGATTTTCTCCCGGTCCAGGGCATGAATTTTCAGAAGCTTCTGGAAATTCCCGCTCGCCGCTTCCACCAGTCCCAGCAGAAGATGCTCCGCGCTCACATACTCGTCCTTGAGCTTTGCGGCCTCATTCTCTGCCGCGGTCAGTGCCTTGGAGAGTGTGCTCGAAAGATAAACCTGAACGTTCGCGCCCTCAACCCGAGGACGGCGCGAGATCTCGCGTTGCAAACTGGTTTTGAGCGCATCCACGTCCACGCTCATATTCTTAAGAAGAGGCGGAACGATGCTATCCTTGAGTTCACAGAGAACCAACAGAAGATGCTCTGGCTCAACTTCCTGGTGAGCTCGATCCTTGGCTAGTTCGTAGGCGCTTTGTACGGCCGTGCGTGCTTTTAGAGTGAATTTCTCCAAATTCATACAGCATCATTCTAGCACACGAGTAGATTTTTTTCAATTAGCCTCTTCGAGGAAAAGATTCACCCGTAGAACACTTAAACCGCAGATTACACTGTCCTTAACCGCAGATTACGCAGATGAACGCAGAACCTCCGAGGAATTAAGGAGTAAAGAAGGTGATAGAGTTTTTGGTTTAGGTTTCCGCATCCACATTGCCACCCCCATTTTTGGTGAAGAAAGGAAAGGAAGATAAGTCTGCATGGATAGATGAGTCTGGATGGGTAGATGAGTCAGGATGGAGTCCGTGCCCAGCGGGCACACGCCTCGGAGAGGCGAATATGCATAACCGTAGGTGCCTCTCCCGTAGGGTGAGGTACCTACGGATTTAGGAAGCTCCCCCATATCCCCGCCCGGAGGGCGGCACTTCGGGACTCAATCCTTGAGAAAGTATCGCTCATCTATAGTGATTCCATTTTTTACCATAAATCTGCGGAATTCATCAGCAAAACTCTCTTTTTTGTGATGTTCCTTCTGATTCTTGATGTACTCGATGATGCTTTCTTTTGCCTCCAATCCATATGAGAAGGCTCCATAGCTCTCTGCCCAGCCGCAGAAGGCAGGGAAATGCGGATTCTCTTGCAACCATTTATTTGAGGAAACCTTCAGGTCTCGCATAAAATCCGACAGGGAGTGTGAGGGATGCAAATCTATCAGCAGATGGAGATGGTCTGGCATTCCTCCGATGCGGTAGAGGATGGATTTCTTGTTTTTTACCACACCCCAAATATAGGTGTATAGGGTCTCTTCATACTCAGGGACGATGGCAGGAATACTGTTCTTAGTGCGGAAAACGATGTGAAAAAGTAATCTTGTGTAACTCATATTCTTTCTATTTTAAGTTGTTAAGTACCGCCCTTCAGGCGGCATCGTGGATAGGCGGGATTCTCCGTAGGTGCGGCACCCGCGGGGTGCCGTACCTACGGTTATGCACATTCGCCTCTCTGAGGCGTGCGCCCGCTGGGCACGGATCCTTTCCACACTCATCTTCCTTTCTTCACTGGAATGGTGATGGCAATGGCGGGCGGGAACCTAACCTAAAAACTCCGTCACCTTCTTTTAGCCGCAATTCTACCGGAGGTTTTGTGTAAATCTGTGTAAATCTGCGTAATCTGCGGTTAAAGACAGTGTAATCTGCGGTTTAAAACATCCGCGGAAGAATGGACGGGAGGGAGGTTTTATTTCTCCTTCTTCTTCAGGAGGGTTTCCAGCTTCAGATTGTACGGGTTATAAACACCATTGGAGCCGCTGGAATCGTACCCGGCCTGGGTGTTCGTAGTTTCCCCTTCCGCATCCGGGGCTAAGGCTTTCTCGGTAGAAGGAATGAGAATTTTCCCCGGAGTCTCTGAAATGGCGTTGAAATTCGCATCGGAGCTCCGTCTGTTGTGCCAGCTGTGGCCCAGCAGGACGGCACAGGCCAGAAAAATCATGATTCCCAGGATGAGGGCTGCCAGCAGGTGAGAGGAGCCTTCCTTGGAACCGCATTGGGTGCAGCGGTAAGGATCTTTAAAAATCGTGCACAATGCCCAGATGAACATCCAGGCAAACCCGAGAATTCCCAGGAACTGCGCAGAAACCACGAAAAGCACCACCGTCATGATCAGGTGGAAGAGATGGCGCGTGCCGTTGCGCTGGTAGAGTCGGGGCTGGTTACATCTTTTACAGAAGAGCTGCTTCTGTTGCATAGTGATATCTTAGAAGGAGCCGAGGTGTTTTGTCCACTTATACCTCATTTAAAAAGAGAATATTTCCGGGCAAAGCGCCCTGCAAGCCTCCGAAACGTGGTGAGATGCAGAATACTCTGGACAGGGCGGCCTGCAATTTTGATAATAGGCGACCACTTGCGTCTGGCGTCTGGCGAAGGTGGAGATTTTATGGCGAAACTGATATTGACCCGGTCGCAGAAGATTCAGGCGGCTGTTTATACGGTGCTCATTTTGGGCACTTGTATTTTTGGCGTCCTTTTTAAAATCAATTACGACCGGTATATGGATGGCAATGGCTCCTCCGCGCAATCGGATGTCGGAATCGAGGAGACCGTCGATGAAAAGACCCATGCCGGGATGGATTCCCGTGCTGCGGGCCAGATGCGTTATCTCTTTATCTACGGCGGGTTCCTGGTCGCCTTCAGCATTGCTCTGGGTCTGACCGGCGGCAGATGGCTCTCGAGTGTACTGGCGCAGAAAGTGGTGGATACTCTCCACAGTAGCGACGATGCGACCCCCTTTCTCAAGAAAGCCGATTATGAAAAGGCCGAAGAAGCCTGGACGCGCGGAGATTTCCTGGTGGCGATTGAGCTCTTCCGGGAGTATTTGGTCGAAAACCCCAATGAGGTCCATGCCTCGCTGCGGATCGCTGAGATTTACGAAAAGGATATAGGCAATTATCTGGCCTCCGCCTTGGAGTACGAAGAGGCCATCAAGCACAGGCTGCCCGATGAGCAATGGGGTTGGACGGCTATCCATCTCTGCAATCTCTACATCTCGAAATTGAACCGGCCTGCAGATGCGCTCCAACTCATGAAACGCATCGCCCAGGAATATGAGTTCACTGCCGCAGCGGCCAAAGCGCGCCAACATCTGGAGCGATTGGGCGAAACCCTGGAAGAAAAACAGGAGCTTTTAAAGGAAGCATCCGAAGAGGAACCCCGGAAAGAACCCGCTTCGGAAACCAAAAAGAAAAAAAGAAAATCAAACAGGAATCTCCCTGCCTCCGAGCAGTTCCGAGATCTTGACTAGCCGCCCCCGGAGCTCCGGAAAAGGGCTCCCGGGCTGAATGAGAGAAGAGCATGTTTTCAGTCTACGTCATTTGTGCCGTTGTAATCGCCTATTTTCTGGGTTCGCTGCCGACTGGTTACCTGGCCGGACGCGCCCGTGGTATCGATATCCGCAAAGAAGGCAGCGGCAATATCGGGGCCACTAATGCGCTGCGTGTTCTGGGCCCGACCCTGGGAATTCTGGTCCTCTTGATCGATCTGGCTAAAGGTGTGGCGGCCTGCTATGCGGCTATCTGGATCCCGCACCTCTGGGGCGGCAGCGGTTCTGAGCTGGGAGCCAACCGCGAGCTCATCCTGATGCTGGTGGGCGGCCTGGGCGCCGTGTTGGGGCATAGTTTTACCTGCTGGCTCGGGTTCAAAGGCGGCAAAGGGGTCGCCACGACGGGCGGCGTTTTCCTGGCCGTGGCGCTGAAGCCGGCTCTAATCTGCTTGGCGATTTTTGTTATTCTGGTCGCCCTGACCCGCTACGTCTCGCTGGCCTCAATTACGGCGGCGATTTGCCTGCCCGTCATGGTCTATTACTTTCACCGCGATATTTTCCTTACCGCTCTGACGCTCCTGGTGGCACTGCTCGTGGTCTACCGCCATCGCGCCAATATCCAGCGCCTCCTGAAGGGTACGGAGCTCAAAATCGGAGGTCACAAAAAATCGAAATGAAAATTACTATTCTGGGAACAGGTGCCTGGGGTGTCGCCCTATCGCTTATTCTGGTTCGCAATGGCCATGAAATCACTCTCTGGAGTGCTCTAAAACGCCAGCTCGATGAAATTCGCGCCACCGGCCGGATCGAGAGTGCTCTTCCCGGAGCCGTAATTCCCCGGGAGTTTCGGGTGGAGGATAATCTCTCCCGCGCCATCGAAGGTGCAGAGCTCATCCTTGCCGCCGTCGCTTCGCAGTATTTCCGCGCGACAGTTTCTCAGATAGGCGATTTCCGCGGCCCCATCATTTCGGTTACCAAAGGAATAGAATTTCAAAGCGGCTTGACTATGTCCGGAATCCTGGAGGAGCTCCTCCCGCAGTGTCTTCCGGTGGCTCTTTCGGGACCCTCTCTGGCTACGGAAGTCGCTCGCGGAGTGCCGACTGCGGTCGTCGCGGCCAGTCACTCTCAGAAATCGGCTCAGCTTGCACAGGATATTTTTCACTCCCCCACGTTCCGGGTTTACACCAGCTCCGACATTCTGGGAGTTGAGCTCGGAGGCGCCTTGAAGAATATTATCGCGATCGGCGCAGGTATCTGCGACGGAATGGGTTTTGGCTCAAACTCCAAAGCGGCCCTGTTGACGCGTGCCATCGTGGAAATCCGCCGTCTGGGGGTCGCCATGGGAGCCGAAGCCGATACTTTTTCGGGCCTGAGCGGTCTGGGGGACCTCATGGTGACCTGTTTTTCTACGCTCAGCCGCAATCACTCTGTCGGCGAACGGCTCGGAAAAGGAGAAAAACTGAATGAGATTCTCGCTTCAATGAGCGCTGTGGCTGAAGGAGTTCCGACATCTGCCTCGGCCCATGCACTCTCCGAACGATTTCAGGTCGAAACGCCGATTATGAACGAGATTTACGCAATCCTCCATGAGGGCAAAGAGATGAAAGAATCGTTGCATGCGCTAATCGATCGGAGCCAAAAGGCCGAATAGAGCGGGATTTGGTGAGTATTTTGTGAGGTTTTGCGCGGGATTTGAGCGGGATTTGAGCGTTTCGCGGGCTGCTTCCAGGGAATTTTAAAAGAATATTGCAATTTTTTAGCCTTCTGCAACCCATTGTATTTGAGAGAGAAAGAGTTTCTTCTAAAAAGAATCGTATAAAAAATTAAAATTTCTGTTGACTCTTAGTGGATTTTTTCCATAGGCTGGCCACTGGTTTTAAGACTTGGAAAAATTGCTGTGATTAATATCAGAAGAAAAATTTTTATTCTGTTAGTAGTGTGGGTATTAGGCATTCCGATAGTGAAGGGGGATCCGCCGCCAACGCCGCTGCCTACCAATTCGACCGCTTTGGATTTTGTCGCGACTCTAATCAAATCTGCCGCGCTTCAAACCAACACTTCATCCGCTTCACAAACTTCTTCCACGAACTACATCCAGGAAAATTATGACGTCCGGCGATTCCTGGAGGAAGCCCCGCCCTTGAGAAAAATTGTGTATGGAAATGATGCAACCACTTACCATCGTGCGGATTATATTAGTGATAAGGACGACCCCAAAAAAATGATTAAAATAGAAAAAACGGCTGAAGACCTGAAACCCAGAACGGGATTCGTTTACTACGAAGCGGCACTCCAGCCGACAACCTTCTATAATTTACTTCTGGCTGAGATGCCGGGATGCCAGTATTCAGGTAAAAAGAGGAGGTCTGCCGCCGGTTGCAGTACGGAAGTGTATTGGACTCTGAACTATAGTGAGACACCGCGGGGCGTTATTCCTATCATTGTTATTTCCGAGAAAGATAATAATAGTAAAAATTCAAAATCTGTTTCCGCCGCAGCAGAGGAGGGGTTATCGCAAATCGACTATGCGCGCTCTCTTTGGATCAATGGTTTGGTTCCGGGCACTCTGCGCTGGGTGGGGGAGGACCATTTTGAAGCAAAAGCGGATGGACCTGTCGAGGTTTATGGCACGGACGAATCCAAAAAAGTGATTCTTGG
>DBPU01000045.1:0-7491 GCA_002305615.1 Verrucomicrobia bacterium UBA1412
GCCATCGCCAAAGAGAATCGTCCGAATCGGATGGCGGAGGTCCGCTACGCGTGCCGGCCCTGGGATACTCTCCCCTTCTCCGTGGCCGATATAGCTCGTGTTATAATTGTAACCGGTAAAAGGATCGACCGACCAGTTGGCACCGCCCCGAAAAGAGGGACACTGCTGCACCTTCGCGGCACCATAGCCCTGCCAGAGAAGTCCCGGACGCACCACCGGCTCCGGTCCGACGCCATAGCTCGTGGTTAAATCCCACGCCACGGCCGTATATCTTCCCTCTGTGAATTCCGAGAAGTAGGCGATCGGATAGTAATCCTCAAAATCAGCCGTGTAGACATGGGCGGCAATGGCCATCTGGCGAAGATTATTGAGGCAATTGACCGACCGGGATTTCTCTTTGGCGCGGCTCAAGGCCGGCAATGAAAGAGAGGCCAGAATCGCAATAACGGCAATGACGACCAGGAGCTCCACAAGCGTGAAGCCTCCGCCCGAAGGGGCTGCATTCCCCCTCGAGCGGCAAGCTCGTTTCTCTTGTCGTAATAAGTTCTTCAAGGCGCTATTCCCGCGAAAGTTTCAGGCGATAGAAGAAGGTTTTGCCTTCGGGCGAAATTTCTTCTTCCCAGGTGACGGGGTCGAAATTCTCAGGAGTGAAATTCGCGCTCAACTCCCAGCCAGTCTCCCGGGCTAAATCTGAGGAGCGCTCCAGTGCATAAACCCAACCGGGCTGCGGCTTAAAGCTAATGAGAACCTTTCCGCCGGAAACCGCGATTGAAAGAGCCGGAGATTCCATCCGCGCCACTGCCAACATGAGCGAGCTCGAGACGTCCTCAAGGAGCAGACACCCCGAACTTGGATCAAAGCTGAAAGACCGACGCTGCCAGGCCGCTCCCTCTTCCACGCCGAGACTCCAGAGCTCGAGATCGGAACCGCTGCCCTGGTAAAAAGAGGAGCAATCCAGAGAGAGTTCTGCCCGGAACCGGAGCACCACATCCTCAAGGCCCGTCAAGGCCTCCACCCGGAGACCCAAGGCCTTCAGAGGCTGAACCGGCAGAGTGCCGAGAGCCTCTTCTTCCGGACGCAGAATCTCCGTGCTGACCAGAGCGATTCTATTGAGCTCCCGGAAACGAAGCGCCAGGAGTGTCTCCGAAACGGACGCGGGATTCCGGAAGAAAAGCTCTGCGGGCTCAAGCTGCGGGTCCTCGCCGATATTGCCCGGAGCCAGAGTCAGAGGTTCGCCCATGAGGGCCGGACGCACCGCCGAGAAGGCGTCAATCTCACCGCTCGAAAAACCGTCAGCCGCTTCCACACGAACAAACCGGATGAAGTCAAAGCCCGACTCCGCTAAATCGAAACCGGTTCCGCCTCCGCTGCCGGCATAGAGGCTGATGGCATCGGCTGCAGAGAGGTAGCTCTCCGCAACGCCCAGGACGCTCGACAGGGCGGGATTCACCGGCTTGGTGAAATCCATTTTCTTCTTTGTCCAGCCGTTACCAGTGCGATCGAAGAGTCCGGCATCCCAGTGGAAACCGTGGGTCGGGAAAGTCGTGTCGCAGTAGGGTCCCTCTCCGTAAGTATACCAGCGCTCGCCATCGGGGCTGACCGAGACCTTCATCGGCTCAGCGAAAGCTCCGCCGGTCAGGAAGTAGCTCCTCATATCGGTCGTATCGCTGACAAACCCTTTGCCCACATAAAACGTATTGCCGAAAACCAGGAAATCGACACCGTAGGGATTCGCCGGTTCGTCATAAACCGGGTGATCGAATTTGACCGTAACCGAACCATAAACCGTGCCGGTCTCCCCGGAATCTTCTTCCAGAGTCAGCAGGGTTTTATTTCCATCCAGGTCCAGATTATAAGCCGGCTCCACCAGCTTGATCCGGAAGGGATCGGGCTCTCCGAAAAAGGCGAGGTTCTGAGCCATCGTGGTCGGCTCACCCAGTACGGCCAGGGGATCGGAATAGAGAGGAGAGCGGCTGAAGGGCGGCAGCGCCTCTGCAAGCTCCATCGGATAGGGGCTCGAGGCCGCGGCCGCCGCAACGACCTGAGAAGTGGGGGCTGCTTTATGCCAGTTGTAGGCAACCGTGCCCGGGTCTTGCGGGTTCATATAGTCCAAAGCGCCGGCCGAGACCGTCAGCGCAATCCAGGAGCCGTCGGAGAGCGCGGTTCCGCTCAATCCCAGTGCGGCATAATCCCACTGGCCATGAGTGCCGCTCCAGGGCATGAGCGGGTCATCGGGCGTCCAGTAAGGACTCGGACCCGAATCGGGCATTTGCTCGAAAGCGCCGCTGCTGCCGGCCTCGCACCAGAGTTCCCAGCCCGGACCGTAGACGCCGCCCCAGTAAAGATCGGCCGGGTCCAGAGATTGAGCCGCATCGGCCATGTTGTAGGTGCCGGTAATGACGCCCTGCCGGACATCGGTGAGAGCGGCCAGAGAAGAATAGGCCCAGGTATCGGCCGCAGTTTGGATTCCATAAACCTGATTCGCATTCAGATCATAACCCAGCCCGAGAACCATCGAGCCATAACCGGTATCTTCTGAAAGCACGGCAAAGAGCCGCGGGTCGGCGGCGACAATTGAATTAAAAAGATCGACCGCAGTGGCCTCGCCGTCCCAGCGATAACCCCAGGCAAGAGTCTGAGTGGTCAAAGGCGGGCGCACCTCCGTATTGTTCAAAACTTCGGGCGATTTCCACTCGATTAACAGCGCGGCACGATGCTCACCGCTGCCGGTCCAGAACTTGATATCTTCCAGGCTGAAAGCAGAGGCCTGTGCTGAGGCCGCACATCCCCAGAACGCTGCCAGAAGAGGCAACGCCAGAGGCTTCACTATTTTATTCATTTTCCTAAACTTCATCTTCGGATTTCTCGTTTTTTCATATCATTCGATTCATAAGATAGAGGCCGCCGATGAAGAAGGTTATTCCCAAAAAATGAAAAAGCCTTCTCCCGGCAAATCACGAAAGAAGGCTTTCAAAAGTGAATTCTGTTTTGAGGAGGGTCCACCCACAAGCTCAGAACATAGAGGCCTCATCCATCTCTTTTGCGGAGAAGTGCCCTGCTCTCCCCTATCGGGAGCAACAGGACAGATAAGCACAACTGAACCGGTATCCTGACTCGCAGCTTCAAACCTCGCTCCCGCCTTCCCAGTCATGTGACCAGTGGCTTTTCAAGGAGCTTGTAGCTTTCACAGTGGCGCAACCGTCCCGGATTTTCACCGGAGTTCCCTGCATTCAATTGAGACACACACAGCAGGCAGCATTCGCTACCCTTTCAAAGAGCAAAAGGAGGTTAAAACTTTCAGATACCGCTGTCAACCTCTTTGGCCGGGGTGGCCTTCCGGAGTCTCTCCTCCAATTTCGCGGGGTCCATCTTCAAAGTGAAAAAAGACGCACCGACCATCATAAAAATCAGAGAAAAAATCAATAACAAGAACTGAATAGGGGGAAAGAATATAGCGAAGTACCAATCTCTATTTTTATCTAAAATTTCTAAATTGCCGAACACCAGCGCCACAAACCAAAAAGGGAAAAGGAGCGAAAACGCCACAAAGAGCCAAAGGAATCCGGGCAACTTCATTGAATTCACGGTCATAATCACAAAAAGGCTGTAAAAAACAAAGTAGACGATAATGCATATAGTACCATACATCAGTCCAGCCTCAGTAGTATCCCACCACCTCGGTTCAGAGAGAGATACTATTAATACCATTCCGGGAATAAGGGTAAAGATAAGGAAAAGAAGAGCGAGGATTCGCCGATTAAAATTTCCCAAATTCCAAAAGAAAACAAGCAGCAATATATCGCCCAGCAAATAGAACAGTAGATATAGATTGGTAAAGGAACGATTCAAAAAAGGATTCAAAAAAACAATACAAGACACCGCAGCCAGTAAAAAAAGTCCCAACCAGAGGAACGAAGCCCAGTACCTCACGCAGCCGGAGGCTTTCAAAAGACAGAGACAGACCAAGACAACAAGCCCTGAAATCGGGGGCAATATAAAACGGGCCTCGTTAGTACACACCAAATCCACTATGGTGAATACGATGGCAAAGAGGGCGGATATCAGCAAAAGAAGCTGCCAGACGTTCTTGGGGAAGCCCGTGGCAAAACACGATATAAAAGCATTCATTGAGGCCAAGCCAGAACTATTAGATACCGTATCAACCTCTTTGACCAGGGAGGCCTTCCGGAGCATTTCCTCCAATTTCGCGGGGTCCATCTTCCGGGTGAAAATAGACGCACCGACAGTCATAAGAACCGTAGAAATCAGGATGAGGATGAACAAGAAAGGGAAAAACGGCTCAATATTGTTTTTAAAATAGGAATTGCCCGCCAAAATCAACAGAATAGCAAAAAGAATGAGCGAGAACCCCGCAAAGAGCCAACGGAATCCGGACAGCTTAAGCAACTTGATTGAATTCACGTCCGTAATCACAAAAAGGCTGTAAAAAACGAAGTAGATGATAAGGACAATAGTGAATCCAAACATCAGTCGAACATCAGCAATATTCCACCATAGGCCAGAAAGAAACATTATTCCGGAAAGGGGGGTAAAGATAAGGAAAAGACGAGCGAGGGTTCGCCGATTAAAATTTCCCTGATTCCAAAAGAAAACAAGCAGTAGTATATTGCCCAGCAATAAGACCAACTGATGGGGAATAGAATAACTCTCAAGATGAATAAAAATTCCCCCCGCAAACAGCAAAAAAAGTCCCAACCATAAGAACGAAGCCCAGTACCTCACGCACCCGATAGCTTTCCGGAGGAAGAAGAAGGCCAAGAGGGCAAAAACAACAAGCCCCAGCATCAAAAGCAATACACTAACAGGATAATAGACCGAGGAAAAAAACATCATATGCACCAAATCCACTATGGTGAATACGGTGACGAGGAACGCGGATATCAGCAAAAGACGATGCCACACTTTCTTTGGGAAGTCCGTGGCAAAAAACGATCTAAAAGCATTTATTGAGGCCAAGCCAAAACTATTAAATACCGCGTCAACCTCTTTGACCGGGGTGGCCTTCCGGAGCATCTCCTCCAATTTCGCGGGGTCCATCTTCAAGGTGAAAAGAGACGCACCTACAATCATAAGAATCGGAAAAATCGGTAAGAGGATAAAAAAATAGGCTAAAACGTCAAACATCAACTGTTCGTTGTGTCCAAAAAGGAGATCTAGCACATAAATCAACAGAACCGCAAAAAGAAGGAGCGAGGGCCCCGCAATTAGCCAAGGGAAGCCGGGTAACTTTCTGGCACTTAAGGCCAGAATTACACTAAGACAGTAAAGTACCAAGAAACCGGCAAAAAAAACAGAGGCTTTGTTCGGAAATACGTTAAAGAGATCCATCGCGGGATAAAACGCCACCCCGAAAAAGGCTAAGCATAAAAGAAGAAGAGGAACACCTATTCGCCAGTCAAAACGTCCCAGATTCCAAAAGAAAACAAACAATAGGATACCAGCCAACAAGTGGAATAACTGATAGGTGATAGCACTCGAAGAATGCGAAGAACAAAAAGTCGCTCCGACCATCAAGAATAATCCGGACCACAGGAACATGGCCCAGTACCTCACACAGCCGGCAGCTTTCCAGAGGCAGAAAAGGGCCAAAACAACAAACCCCAGCATCAAGAGCAAAATAGGAAAAGTCTCCCCGGAAATAAGCACCAAATCCACTATGGTGAATGCGGTGGCAAAGAACGCGGATATCAGCAAAAGAAGATGCCAGATATTCCGGGGGTAGCCCGGGGGAAAATATGATTTTAAAGCGCTCATTGAGATCAGGCTAAACCTTTTAGTTCACACTTTCAACCTCTTTGGCCGGGGAGGCCTTCCGGAGCCTCTCCTCCAACTGCGCGGGGTCCATCTTCAAGGTGAAAAGAGCAGCTCCGACAATCAAAAGAACCGGAGAAATCAGGATGAGAATTAACACGAGAGGAGCTAACAGATCTCCATAGTTTTCAAGATAGGAATCGACCAACGGAGCCGCCACGCAAACAAGGAGAAAGAACGAGAATCCCGCAAAGAGCCAACGGAATCCGGGCAGCTTGAGCAACTTATTTGAATTCACGGCCATAATCGCAAAAAGACTGTAAAAAACAAAGCAGATGATAAAGCCAACAGTGAACCCAACCATAAATCCAACCTCAGCAATACTCCAACTCCACCCTGGTTCAGAAATAAACAGTATTCCGCAAAGGGGAGTAAAGAGGAGGAAAAGAGGAGCAAGGATTCGCCGGTCAAGATTCCCCAGATTCCAAAAGAAAACGAGCAGCAATATACTGCCCAGCAAATAGAACAACTGATAGGCAATAGAATAACTTGCGGGAGCAACTACAATCCCCACAAACAGTAAAAAGAGTCCCAACCAGAGGAACGAAGCCCAATACCTCACGATCCCGGAAGCTTTCCGGAGGCAGAAGATGGCCAAGAGAGCAAAACCAACAACCCCAAGCACAGCAAGCCCCGGAAAAAAAAGCAAATCGGTAAGATCACCCTTGACAGAAAACGCCAAAACTACTACGCCCACTACGTTAAATACAGTGGCGATGAGGGCGAATACCAGCAAAAGAAGATTCCAAATATTCCGGGGGTAGCCCGGGGGGAAAAATGATTTTAAAGCGCTCATTAGGGTCATACTAAATTTTTTGATCCGCACTTTCAACCTCTTTGGCCGGTGTGGCCTTCCGGAGCCTCTCCTCCAATTTCGCGGGGTCCATCTTCCTGGTGAAAATAGACGCACCGACAATCAAGAGAACCGGAGAAATATAGACGAGAATTGGCGTGAAAAGAGCGAACAGATCTCTATAGTTTTCAAAATAGGAATCGATCAACGTTATAGTCACGTAACCAAGGAGAAAAAGCGAGAACCCCGCAAAGAGGCAACGGAATCCGGGAAGTTTGAGCAACTTATTTGAATTTACGGCCATAATCGCAAAAAGACTGTAAAAAAACAAAGTAGATGATAAAGCCAACAGTGTACCCAAACTTAAGTCCGACATCAGCAGCATTCCACCCCGGATCTAAAAAAAACAGTGTTCCTAAAAGAAGGGTAAAGATAAGGAAAAGAGGAGCGAGTATCCGCCGGTCGAGGTTTCCCAGATTCCAAAAGAAAACAAGCAGCAGTACATTGCCCAGCAAATAGAACAACTGAAAGGTAATAGAGTACGAGGAAGAATAACCCGCAGGAGCATAAGTCGCGGGAAGAATTGTAAAACCCATAGACAGCAAAAAGAGTCCCAACCACAGGAACAAAGCCCAGTATCTCACACACCCGGCAGCTTTCCTGAGACAGGAAAGGACAAAGAGAGCAAAACCAACTAGCCCCAGCATCAGAAGCAAAATAGGAAGACAATACACAACAACAGAACCACCCCTGAAAGAAAATGCCAAAACCACGATAACCATTATGCCCACTATGGTGAATGCGGTGGCAAAGAACGCGGATATCAGCAAAAGAAGATGCCAGATATTTCGCGGGTAGCCCGGGGG
>DBPU01000045.1:7516-15672 GCA_002305615.1 Verrucomicrobia bacterium UBA1412
GCCGGGGTGGCCTTCCGGAGTCTCTTCTCCAACTCTAAAGGGTCCATCTTCAAAGTGAAGAGAGACGCACCGACAGTCAAAAGAACCGGATAAGTCAGGATGAGGATTAATATAATGGGTACAAAGGCAAGTCCAGAATCTCCGCTGGATTCCCCAATAAAGAGAATGAGTACGGACACAGCAAGAAGTGGGAGCGAGAACCCTACAATAAGCCAACCGAAGCCGGGTAAATCTTTGGCACTTAAGGCTAAAAATACGCTGAGATAGTAAATTGTCATAAAAACGGGAAAACAAACAAATACTATCCTTTCAATTACGTCAGTATGCACCAGGTGATGAGACGACACCTCGGAATAAAGCACCACCCCGAAAAAGGCTAAGCATAAAAGAAGAAGAGGAACACCGATTCGCCAGTTAAAACGTCCCAGATTCCAAAAGAAAACAAACAACAGTACACTAGCCAAAAAATGGAATAGCTGATAATTCATAAAACTGCTTGCATCCGAAGAAGGCAAAAAAGAAGCAGTCGTTGCAAACAGCAAAAAAAGTCCCAACCATAAGAACAAAGCCCAGTACCTTACGCAGCCGGCAGCTTTCCAGATGCAGAAGATAGCCAAGAGGGAAAAACCAACAAGCCCCAGCATCAATAGCAATACAGTAATAGGAAAATGGCCCGCGGAAAACATCATATGCACCAAATCCACTATGGTAAATAAGGTGGCGAGGAGAGCGGTTATCAGCAAAAAAGAACGCCAGATATTCCGCGGGCAGCCCGGGGGGAAAAATGATTTAAGAATATTCATTGGATTCAGGCTAAACTTTTTGATCCGCACTTTCAACCTCTTTGGCCGGGGTGGCCTTCCGGAGTCTCTCCTCCAACTCCAAAGGGTCCATCCTCAGAGTGAAGAGAGAAGCGCCGACAGCGATGCAGAGAAGTGAAAGCAGCTGGGTACAACCCACGTAAACCAAGGTCCATTCGTCTAAATATTTAACAAAATGGGCCAAATATTTAACAAAATGGGCCAAATATTTAACAAAATGGGCCAAAAACAGGGTCGATGTCGTTATCTGCAAGACAATGAGCGAGAATCCCGCAACGAGCCAGCGGAAGCCGGGCAACTCTTTGGCACTAAAGGCCAGAACTACACAGAGACAGTAAAATGCCAAGAAACCGGCCAAACAAACAAAGGCGATCAACAGTGGTATTTTAAAGGCCATCAACAGTGATAAACCAAGGAAATCCAATGTGAGATAAAACACAACCCCGGAAAAGGCTACGCATAAAAGAAGAAGAGGGACACCGATTCGCCAGTTAAAACGTCCGAGACTCCAAAAGAAGACAAGCAACAGGATACAGGCCAGCACATTGAATAGCTGGTAATTGAAAGTACTCGCAGGGCAAAAAGTCGCAGCAGCCATTAAGAATAATCCGGACCACAGGAACAAAGACCAGTACCTCACGCACCCGGATGCATTCCTGAGGCAGAGGAGGGCCAGGACAACAAGCCCCAGCATCGAAAGCGAAATAGGAAGATAGGGCCTGGGAGTAAACACTAAATCCACCATGACGTAGGCGGCGCAGAAGAGCGCCGGTACCAGCAAAAGAAGATGCCAGACATTCCGTGAGAATCCCGGGGCAAAATACAATTTAAGAGCACTCATCGGAGTCAAGCTAGAACTTTCAGTCCACTCTGTCAACCCCTTTTGCCGGAAAATATTCTGATATTTTTCCGCGGTCCGCGCCGGGTCCATCTTCAGGGTGAAACGAGAAGCGCCGACCAGGAAAAGCAAGTCGTCATTTTGCGCTGGCAATAGCGACTACTTTCCCCCTACTCAACTTTCCTTTAAGGAAAGGGTGGCTTTGCATGGCATTGAGCAGTCCAAGCAGGTGTGCGACCTTTTCGAGCACATCCGGTCTGAAACCCGTCGCTTCAGCTTCGGCGGACAGCTTCTCGGGAGAGATTTTCATAATACTTCCCCCCATGCCTGTTCGAGAACTTCCCCGGGAATTACTAGGTTCCATTCCGACACAAGGCGGCCGGCTGTCCGTCTTGCGCGCTCCAGGTAATGCGGCTGCCGGGGCCGCAGATCATAAAGCGCCTTGAGATGGCGGTCCTCCACCATCAACGGTTCGCGGTGCTGTTCGAGGAAGAATCCCACCTTCGCCACGGTGGTTGCATTTCCGAGCAGGAGTGCATATTCCACGACCTTATCGAGATCGAAGAACTCGACAGACTCCAGCGAGCGCCAGATTTCCTCCCAGCTTCCCGAAAGGTGCGGACGATCCAGAACGTCCACCAAAGTTCTCTCCAGGCTAGCGACCCGCAACTCCATCCCTGCGCGTTCCGCGGTCAAAACGCCGAAGTGGGTTTTTCCCGAGCGGAGGAGAGCATTCGGAAACCGAGTTCCTTGGAAAACATGGGAGCGGAAGCTCAGAAGTTCAAGCGGACGGGAGGCTGAGTACGGGAACTGTGTATGAACCGAGTAAGCCTTTCCGTGAAATTCCAGCGCCGTATGGTGCGTCAACACCGAATCCGGCGTCAGCTTCGCAGCGAGGAGGAACGGATCGACCCGATACGAATCGATCCCGGCTCCCGGTGGAATGACGGCATACAACCCGCGGCGTACCTGAACGACGCGTCCGGCCTTCTGGTAGTACGTCAGGAGCGTCTCCTGCGTCCGCCCTCCGACTTCACCAAGAGATGACAGATATTTGGCAAACTCCTCTCCGGTGAAAACCGGGTACTTTCGGAAAAACTCATCATGTTTCATCATCGGCTTCCTTGACTTTGTTTCACGTAACCCATAGGAATACTATGGGTATTATGAAATTTTGTCAAGTCCAGGGTCTGTGCTACTTGACAATGTTACGGGAAACCCATAGGAAAACTATGGGTATCGTGTAATTTTGTCAAGTACTGGGCACGCATTGCATAAAAAGTATCGGGCATCAAGACTCGGTCTTTATTTGAGGCAATACGAACCGCAGATTGCGCAGATTTGCACAGATTTTTTAAAAAAGGATAACGGGATGCGAGCCCTGCGGGCTCGTGTTTCTCGTGTGGGTGGACGGTTACCAGGGGTCTGATGACCCCTGGCTATGAGATGGCATCCCTGACGGGATGCTTAAGAATGTTGGGGCAAGACGTCTTCGGTCCGGGAGAAGTCCATTTTCAAGGTGAAAAGAGAAGCCCCGACAGCGATGAAGGTTAAAGAAGCCAGGTAGGTAGGGCCGACCAGAAAAAGCACGTCGCCTATGTAAATAAAGCGCCCGAGTGCGATCATCGTGTCAGAAAAGAGAAGCACCGAGATTCCCACCAGGAGCCAGCGGGAACCGGGCAGCCCCCTGGAGCCGGCAGCCAGACTCACATTGGTACAGGAAAGAACTGTATAGAAAGCAATCATCACCCGCAGCGGATTCTCGTGAGAGACCGGAAACGCGGAATAAAGCGCGAAAATATAAAAGACCCCGAAGAAAAGAAAAAGAGGAATCCCGACCCATCGGCTGAACCGTCCCAGCCCCAAAAAGAAAATGAGCCAGCAGATTTGAGCCAGCGAGTATCCGCCGACACCCAAAAGGAAATTCAGCGAGGCGATCGGCGGGTCTATGAAAACGAGGAAGAAATCCCCCACAAGCGTCAGGGCCAATCCCAGCCAGAGAAAAAGCGCCCGGCGCCTCACCCTATCGGAGGCGGAGCGGAGGCAGAGGACACCGAAAGCCACAAGTCCCAGCGTAAAGGGAGGAAGGAAGAAAGGGCTCTTCTGAAACACCAACCCCAAGAGGGCTCCGGCGGGAATCAGCAACAGGAGAAACCAAACTTTCGGAAACGAACGGATGGCGGGTTCGGAGCTAGTATTTTTCATAGAGATCGCTCTCTTCGGAGAGAGCCTTGGGCGGACCCAGAACGGTCGAAATCACAATAAAATCCTGTAAACTCCCGGCCGATTTTAATTTCTGGCTCAGGCGATAGGCCGGCACGTTCTCGGATTCCATCCGGCTGGCTCTGACCGAGCCGATCGGCAGGGTATCCACTTCGACGTCGAGTCCTCTGACATGCTCAGATACTTTGATTTTGAGCTGGGATAGCTCGCTCTTGAGGTCGCGCCTGATCTGCCCCACACCGCGGGCCTTGGGAGCCGAGGCGATTTTGCGCACATCAATCTCCTTCTTCAGAACGGGAGTCGACGAAACTACCGTCCCGGAAAAATCATCCTCATACGGGTCCGGCTGCTGAGGGGGAATCTCAACTCGTTGACGCATCGGCTGAGTCTCCAGCTCGACGCCGACAAGCTCAGACGCGGGCGACTTAGGAGGTGTTATCTGCTCTCCCATAATTTCCCGAAGTTGTTCTTCGAGGCTGCTCCAGAGATCCTGCTTTTTGGGCTTGGCCTCCGCAGTCTGGGGTACGGGGGCAGAGCCAGACCCTTTTTTCTCAAGTTTAGCCTTCTCCTCGGCCGTTTTCTGAGCTCTTTTGGCTAAGAAGCTGAGAATAAAAAAGACGCCCACACCGATGAAGGTAAAGAAATCAAATCCTCCATTGGCCGCTAAAATCGTGCTCATTTGGGATACTCCGCTCATTTTTTCTGTCTCTCTGCCGCCGTCAGTCTCCTTAGTAAGAGGCCAACGGCGGCATGAGAAAACGAACCTTTAGTTCTTCTCACTCATTCAGAGTGAACCCTATTTGCCTGGTCCCTTGGATTTCTCCTGGGAATCGGTCGTGGGCTTGGTCCCCTGGGAAATGCTCTCGCGCATTCCGGTATCGGCCTGGATATTCTTCATTCTGAAGTAATCCATAATCCCGAGATTGCCGGAACGGAAAGCCTCCGCCATGGCCAGCGGCACCTGAGCTTCGGCCTCGATCACCTTGGCGCGCATCTCCTGGCTGCGAGCGATCATTTCCTGCTCCAGTGCGACGGCGGCGGCACGGCGGACTTCAGCCTGGGCCTGAGCGATGAGCTTGCTGGCCTCGGCCTGTTCGGCCTGCAGTTTCGCGCCGACGTTTTCGCCGACATCCACGTCGGCAATATCGATTGAGAGAATTTCAAAAGCCGTATTGCTGTCGAGCGCTTTATCGAGCACCGTCTTGGAGATACGGTCCGGGTTCTCCAGCACTTCCTTATAGGTCCCCGATGAACCGATAGTGGCGACAATGCCTTCGCCCACGCGGGCAATAATCGTCTCCTCAGTGGCACCGCCGACGAAGCGATCCAGGTTGGTGCGCACCGTCACGCGGGCACGTGCCTTAATGACGATACCATCCTTGGCCACGCCATCAATGGAAGAGCGGCTCTGGGCACCGCTGGGGCAATCAATCACCTTGGGGTTCACCGAGGTTTTGACGGCATCCAGAACGGTTTTGCCGGTTCCTTTGGTGGCCAGGTCGATGGCGCAACCGCGGTCAAAATTAAGATGGATACCGGCCTTCTTGGCAGCGATCAGGGCCAGAATCACCATCTCCACGTTTCCACCCGCCAGGTAGTGCGTTGAGAGATCATCAATCGTGACCTCCAACCCCGCCTTCACGGCCGTGATACGGTTATCCACGATGTAGCCGACGGGCACCTTCCGAAGCCAGAGGGCCATCAGTTCCACATAAGTCACCCGGGCTCCGGAAAAGAGAGCACGGATCCAAATGCTGAGGAACTTGAGAATAATGGAGAGGAGAACGATCGCAACGACCAGTCCCAATCCGAGTAAGACTAAAAACCAACCGCCTTCAGGCATTTGAGCCATTATTGTATTCATTTTTTCTTCTTTCTTTAGAATTTAATAGAGTCACTCACATTCAACGATTACAAAGATAACATGCTCATGCCCATTTGGCAACTTTTATGACAGAATATAATAGGGAGACCTTATCAATGGTCTTTCCTGCCCAGCTGGCGCGAGCGCCGTGTGGCAGACATAACCGCTTCGATAAAGGCTGAGCGCACCCCGGATTCCTCCAGTTGCCGGACTCCTTCTATGGTGGTGCCGGCCGGGCTCGTGACCATATCTTTAAGGACGCCCGGATGCTGTCCGGTTTCCAGAACCATGCGTGCCGCACCCATAACCGTCTGCGCCGCCAGGTGGGTGGCTATCTGACGGGGCAGGCCCGCCGCTACGCCTCCATCGCTCATGGCCTCGATCATCATGTAGACAAAAGCAGGACCGCTTCCGCTCAGGCCCGTCACCGCGTCGATCTGTTCTTCGGTCACCTGGTATGCTATGCCGACCGCCGAGAGAAGGCTGTGAACGATTTTTTCATCTTCCGGAGTCGCATTGGTCCCCAGACAATATCCGCTGGCTCCGCAACGGACCAGGGCCGGGGTATTGGGCATGACGCGCACGACCCGGATACTTTCGCAAAGATAGCTCTCAATGGCGGTCAGGCTCACGCCGGCGGCAATGGAAACCAGAAGCATCGGTTTGCCCATCGCCTCCTGAATGGATAAAAGCGCATTCACGGCATGAACCGGTTTGACGGCCAGGAAGATCACGTCCGAGTGCTGCATGAGCTCCTGAACGCTCTTCACCGCTGCGGCTCCGGTCTGCTCGGAGAATTTCCGGGCCGCGGCCTCAGCCACGTCATAAGCGAAAACATGCTCGCCGGAGGTTTTGCCCGCGGCGATAATTCCCCCGGCCAATGCCGTTGCCATGGCGCCGGCACCCAGGAACCCGATTTTCAGGTTGTTTCTTTTTTCTTGTTCACTCATATCTTTAACCCTTATTTCTTTTTTAAGACACTCACAAACGCGCCGTCCGTTTTTTCCACGTGCGGCAGGAGAAGCTTGCTGCTGAGCAATTCAAATTCGGGATGGCTCTCGATGAACCGGCTCACCTGCCCTTCATTCTCTTCTGAATCCAGACTGCAGGTACTGTAAACGAGAGTTCCGCCGGGTTTCAAACGCGGGGCGACACTCTCCAGCAGGTTGGCCTGGGTCTCCTTGAGGAGGCCAAGTTCCCGGAGGTTGAGCCGATAGCGCGCCTCGAGCCGACGGCGCAAGACTCCCGTATTGGAACAGGGAACATCAAGCAGAACGCGGTCAAACTCCGGCTCTGAAGGCCTCGTCTGAAAATCCCGCACCGATACCAGCTGAACGATCCCAAGCCCCAGGCGATTACAATTCTCGCGGATTAAACCCAGACGCTCGGTGATATCCACGGCGACGATGCTGCCCTGATTTTTCATGCTCTGGGCGATGTAAGTCGTTTTGCCGCCCGGTGCCGCGCATTGGTCGAGCACCCGCTCTCCGGGTTGAGGATTTAGAGACTGCACTGCCAGGAGCGTGGCCGGGTCCTGAATATAAAAGAGGCCCTCCTCATAGCCCTGAATCTGATGGGGAGCACCCACCGAGGGCAGCTTGAGCAGTATCTGCTCAGTGAGGAAAGGAAAAGTGACTTTCTCGACTTCTACCCCCTGGATCCTCAAAGAGGCCAGGAGCTCATTGACCTCGGTTTTCAGGGTATTAGCCCTGAGGTAAGGCTGGGGAATGGTGTTATTCCAGTCCATGAGCTCAAGGGCGCTTTCCGCACCCCACTGATTCTTCCAGCGCTCATAGAGCCACTCGGGATGAGAACAGGCCAGAGCGGGATCTTTCTGCCGGAGCTCTTCCAGGAGCTGCCGGGTTGCATCAATTTCCCTGGAGTAGCCGCGCAGGATGGCATTGATCAGAGTTTTATATCTTTCAATGTCAAATATCCTGCAGAGTTCCACCGTTTCAAAAACCGCCGCATGTTGAGGAACCCGCATCCAGAAAAGCTGGTAAAGCCCCAGACAAATCAGGAGCAGAACCGACTCCGGAGGTTGGACGCGAAGCTTGCGCTGCGCGAGCCACTCCAGGGTCAGCCGCCAGCGGGCAATTCCCAAAGTAAGTTCCCGGGTCAAAGCACGGTCTTTGCCCGATAATCTGCTTTGTTCGAGATTTTTATTCAGTAAACTTTCGACGAAGCCAGAATTATTTGGGTCCCTAATGAGTGTTTGGATTGTAATTTCTCTTGGATTTGAGCTCACCACACCCGATAATAGCCCGGCTTGAGGGCTTGTTGAAAGCACGAAGATGAAAGAACAGTTTGAAAAATTAGCGGCAACAGGAAAGATCACAGCAACACAGGTCACGTCCTTACTATCACTCACAGAAGCAGGTTTTTGTTCCCATAGAAGCTGGGGAGTCGG
>DBPU01000045.1:15679-19311 GCA_002305615.1 Verrucomicrobia bacterium UBA1412
CGCTCATTCGATGGATGTCGGTTTCGCCGCCGACACACTGCGGCCCATCCTGCCCAGCCACATTCTGGCACGGAAACTCAGTGAACCTGAGGTGCTCCGGAATCAGGCTGAAGAGAATCCTCTGGGGCTGATGGATTCGCTCATGAAGAGCATGGATTTCAAGGCGACGGCCGAAACGATCGAAAAAATTCTCGTGCCGTCGATTATCCCGGCCGAGGACTGGAAAAAATGGTGGAGCAACATCAGGTCCCGGATGAAAAAGAGCGGCCACTACTCCATCCCGACCCGAAAGACAGACCCGATCCTTTACCAGCCCTCCATCACCTCCCTCCAGCAAAGATACCTGAACGATTTCAAACAAGCCCGCGGCTTTAAACCCAAGCTCATTCTGCTGAACAAAGCCCTCCAGGTTTTAGGCGAATTTGACGATCCCCAAAGTTTTGCCAATGAAATTTTCCCGGTCCTGAACCAGGAGATTGCGACGCATCAGGAAGTGAAGCCCGAGCTGGCACTGGAAGGTATCTTCCTGCGCGACGAGCTCAAGAAGAAATTCAAGATCGTTTCCGAAGAAACCATCACCGCGAAGAGCCTGTGGGCACAATGCACCGATGGGATCAAGATTGTCGAGCTGCTCCCCTTCTCAGTTCAGGAAGAGGCTCTCCTCTCTTTCAAGGAAACCTACCCGGATAGCTGGAGCGATTCTTTCCTGCAAAGCATTAACGGACTCTCGGCAAAATTCTGCAATGAGGTCGTGGAAATCCTGGTTGAAAGCGGCCACACCGAAAAGACGACCCGGGCTTTGTGGGAGCTCATTAACCAGCATCAGGCAAGCAGCGAGCTTCTCCTCTGGTTGGCGCGGCAAAAGCCCGAGGCTTTCGAAAGTTTGCTCGATATCCATACGATGCGTGCCATGCTGGCAGCCATCGAACGCGATCAGTTTAACGAAGTGCGCTCCAACCGCCTGCGCGACTACATCCTCAGTGACAAGCAGCTGGTGCCAATCATGATCAATCTGGCTGATATTGAAGAGGTGAAGGATATCACACGGACCCTGCAGTTCAGTCCCGCCTTTGAAGACATGGATAAGCGCTCGATCCTGATGCGCATTGTGAAACTCTTCCCCGGAGTCCAGAGTCTCATTTCCAGCGAGCCCATTAATAAGCGCGAAGAGGCCCTCCTGGTTTCCTGGGAGAGTCTGGAGCGCAAAAAGAACGAATATACGGAGCTGGTTCATAAGCGCATCCCCGACAACAGCAAAGAGATCGCTATCGCCCGCAGTTACGGAGATTTGCGCGAAAACCATGAATTCAAGGCGGCCCGAGAGATGCAGAAACTCCTGCTCAAACTCAAAGCCGAAATGGAAATGGACCTGGAGCGGGCCCGCGGGACCGATTTCAGAGATGTCTCCACCAACGAGGTCGGAGTCGGCACGCACGTCACCCTCAAGGATAACTCTACATCAAAAACCATTGAGTATGTGATTCTGGGAGCCTGGGATTTCAACGAAGAGAAAAATATCGTCAGCTACCTGAGCCCCATTGCTCAGGCGATGCTGAAGAAAAAGGTAGGTCAGGAAATTGAATTCGGAGGCAAAAAGTATACGATTGTCTCCATCGGCGCCGCTGTGAAAGATATTGCCAGCTAATCTGTTTAACTACCTTTGCGAGAAAAACAAGCGAGCTTTACCAACCCGTAGCGTGAAGAAGTTTTCTGATATTTTCCACCCCCTTGGCGGGTTGGTATGGTTCGTGCTTGCAGAATAGATATTTTACGAGTAGACGTGAATATAGACATGGATTTATCACAGTATACAAACACAACAAATCGCAATAACAGGTATTCGGCCAAGAGGTCAATACAGGCGCATAATTTCTCAGTAGCTGCCCCTCAGGCCAAAGCGGTCTGTCTGGTGGGCGACTTCAACCAGTGGGACCCCTCCGTTCATCCGATGACCCGGAAAGCCGATGGATTCTGGACGATCCAGGTTCCTCTGCATCACGGACATCACCGCTATCAATTCCTTGTGGATGGCGTCCCCACGCTGGACCCGTTGGCCCAGGGGATCGTCCGCAATG
This sequence comes from Verrucomicrobia bacterium UBA1412, assembly GCA_002305615.1. Classification (GTDB taxonomy): domain Bacteria; phylum Verrucomicrobiota; class Verrucomicrobiia; order Limisphaerales; family UBA1412; genus UBA1412. The sequence goes on from DBPU01000045.1 coordinate 17,755, forward strand.
ATAAAAACGAGCGGGCTTCCCTCCTGGCCATCAGCTAAGAGGCTGATTTTCAAAGCAACTTGTCTTAAAAAGGCTCGACATCGAGCCTTTTTCCTGTTTTTAATGGTCTGTGCGGGAGTCAGGACGAACTGTTTAAGGAAAAACAGGCCGCTCGAAAAAGAGGTTTTCACCGTGGCGGTGAGGACCTTGTGTTGAAAAACGGGAAGCTCTCGCATGTAAAATCCAGGCTGGATAAGCCAACAGGTAGAAAGCATATTATGATACTTGGAATGGGTTCTGTAACCGCTCTGGGCGGTTTAGTGGTTCTGTTGCTCGTGGGACTGGTGGCGCTTGTAATCGTGGTGGGGCTCATTGTGCTCACCATCTACAATTCGCTGGTGGCGCTCAGGCAGACCGTAAAAAACGCATGGGCACAAATTGATGTCCAACTCAAACGCCGTCACGATCTGATCCCGAATCTGGTCAATACGGTCAAGGGCTATGCTGCCCACGAGAAGGAGACTCTGGAGAGGGTGATCGCCGCACGCGCAACGGCAACCCAGGCCAAGCTGCCGCAAGATGCCATCAAGGCCGAAGGCGAGCTCAGCTCAGCCCTGGCGCGGTTGCTGGCCGTGGCGGAAGCTTACCCCGACCTCAAAGCCAACCAGAACTTCCTGGCGCTTCAGGAAGAGCTCGTTTCCACGGAAAACAAAATCTCTTTCGCCCGTCAGTTCTATAACGACAGCGTCACCCGGTACAATACGAAGATCGAAGTCTTCCCCAATATTCTTTTTGCGGGAATGCTCGGCTTCAAGCACGAGGTTCTTTTCGAAACCGCTTCGGACGAAAAAGAGGCTCCTAAGGTGCAGTTCTAAAGAGGGTGCCGATCCGCTCCCGGTGTGTCAGGCCGGGAATAAAAAACTTTGTGAGGAACGAGTGCTCCGGCTGCGTTCCTCTCTTGTTTCATGAGAAAAAACGAGCCATGTGAAACACGCCCGGGCAAGCACTCCAGCCGAGCTGCCTGTCCGCGGAGAAATAACATTTAGTAACATGTCACTGGAAACATCAAGATACCTGGACCTTACTCAAATTGAGCATACAGAGCTCTTTGAAGGATCGGTCCATGTATGGGACGGGCTCAAGCGGCTCAGAGAATTCTTTGCAGAGGGACGGTTTTCCTCCGGGAAGTTCACTGTCGTGGGCAGACCCTATATCGATGAAAATGTCTTCATCGGCGAAGGGACCGTCATTGAAGAGGGAGCCATGATTCTGGGGCCCGCCCTGATCGGCCGCAACTGCCGCATCCGCCACGGCGCCTATATCAGAGATTGCTCCGTCATCGGCGACTCGGTCGTAGTCGGCCACTCCTGCGAAGTCAAAGCCTCCATCCTTTTCAACCAGTGCGAGGTACCTCACTTCAACTACGTTGGCGACTCCATCCTGGGCTACAAGGCCCACCTGGGAGCGGGCGTCAAAATCTCCAACGTGAAAATCATGCCCGGTAAAATCAGCGTCCGCTTCAACGGCGAGGATATCGATACCGGCCTGGAGAAATTCGGAGCCATCGTGGGCGATTAC